>NZ_JAAOTI010000008.1:0-290800 GCF_011297315.1 Catellatospora chokoriensis | reverse complement strand
TGCGGTCGCGGCCCTCGCACCTGCGGATCTACGGCGGGCAGTCGCCGGTCGGCAAGCAGACCCCCAGCCTGGTCGCCCGCCGCGTCGGCGCGACCCGGTGCTCGCTGGAGACCGCCGTCGAGTTCGACCCCGCCGACCACCGGCACCTCGCCGGCATCACCGCCTACTACAACACCCTGAACTGGTACTACCTCTACGTCACGCGCGCCGACGACGGGCGGGCCGTGCTGGAGCTGCTCAGCTCCGACAGCGGCCGGCGCACGGTGTACCCGGACCTCACCGTGGACGTCAGCGCGGCGGGCCGGATCGGCCTGCGGGCGGAGTTCGACGGGCCCACGGTGCGGTTCTCCTACGAACTCGGTGACGGCTGGCGGCAGCTGCCCGTCGAGCTGGACGCCACGATCCTGTCCGACGAGCACGCCGCTCTGATCATCGACGGCGAGCCCGCCGCGTGGGGCTTCACCGGCGCGTTCCTCGGCCTGTGGGTGCAGGACCTCGGCAACGACGGCGTGCACGCCGACTACGACCACGCGACCTACCTCGAGCACTGACTCCGCAGCACGATCGAGGCCGGACGGCACGACCGTCCGGCCTCGATGCGCTCTGCGAAACTTTCGGGGGCTGAGGAAGCAGAATCAACGCCGCACCATGGGATTTCCGGAAGTTCTGATGGTTGACGGTCCTGAATGGCCATCGTAATGTTTCGGCCTAGTAACGGAACATGAGCCGCAACTACCGCCGCACCGCGTTCGGGCCTGGCTCAGCAACGGCCCGCGTTCGCCGCGCACGGCGTCATCCGCACCAACGCAAACTCCCGTGCCACTTCCGTCGACCCCGTCGACCGCTCACCACGGAAGGAACGCCCATGAAATTCAGACGCTGGATCGCCACCGGCGCCGTCGCCATCGCGACCGTCGGCGCGCTCAACACCCTGCCGGCCTCGGCCGGCAGTCCGTACAACCCGGCCGATCAGAGCCTGCGCAACCTCGGTCTGCGCCACGACCTGTACATCGGCACCGCGGTCGACATGGCGGCCCTGAACGACGCCGCCGACCCCCGCTACCGCGAGCTCGTCTCCTCGGAGTTCTCGACGGTGACCGCGGAGAACGTGATGAAGTGGGAGAGCCTGGAGCCCACCCGCGGCACCTACAACTGGGGCCCGGCCGACGAGCTGATCGCCTTCGCCAAGCAGAACAACCAGCGGGTGCGCGGGCACGTGCTGGTGTGGCAGAACCAGCTGCCCGGCTGGCTCACCACCGGCGTGAGCGACGGCTCCATCACCACCGCGCAGCTGCGCGACATCCTGCGCAACCACATCACCAACGTGGTGAAGCACTTCAAGGGCAAGATCTGGCAGTGGGACGTGGTCAACGAGGCCGTCAGCGACCCGTGGGACAGCCCGCCGACCCTGCACTACAAGGGCTTCTGGGCGCAGCACCTGGGCCCGGACTACATCGCCGACGCGTTCCGCTGGGCGCGCGCCGCCGACCCGAAGGCGCTGCTGTTCTACAACGACTACAACATCGAGGCCTTCGGCTCCGGTGACCCGGCCAACGACAAGACCCAGTTCGTCTACAACATGGCCAAGGAACTGCTGGCGAAGCGGGTGCCGATCGACGGCGTGGGCAGCCAGGGCCACCTGGGCACGCAGTACGGCAACTACGACACCCTGCAGGTGGCCGCGGCGTTGAAGAAGTTCGCCGGACTCGGGCTGGCGACCGCGTTCACCGAGGTCGACGTGCGCAGCCAGATCACCGAGGCGATGCAGAACGGCGACTCCAACGAGATCAACCCGCGGCTGCAGGCGTCGGCGGCGAACTACAGCGTGCTGCTGCAGGCCTGCCTGGCCGACCGGCACTGCCTGTCGTTCACCGTCTGGGGCTTCACCGACAAGTACTCGTGGGTGCCGAACTGGTTCGGCAACGAGGGCCTGGCCAACATCTACGACGAGAACTACCAGCCCAAGCGGGCGTACAACCTGATGAAGGCGGACCTGATCTACACCGGCCCGCCGTACGTGCTGCCGCGCATCCCGCAGAAGGCGCGCGGGTAGCGGAGCCGCACCACCCGTGGGGTCCGGCGGCCTGGGTTTCCTGGCCGCTCGGGCCCCGCTTCGTCGGTGGCGGGTGGAGCCGAGCGGTGCGACGCAGGCGGGCGGCCCTACACCGTCCGCCGCCGTCGTGTCCTCGCACCGCCCGGCATCACCGGGCCCCTCGGAACGGCCCGGCCTGCGGCCACGCCGCCGGCCTGCCGCCCCGGTCGCGTCCGGAGACACTCCGGCGCAACCCCGTGCGGTCGCCACCGCCGGTCACGGCGTCTCCTCCATCGCGCCGGGACAGCGGCCAACGGCCGACACATTGGCCACAGCATCCGCAGTATTTCGGCGGCACCGATGGCCGTCAATGACTTTCGGAAAGTATCGGAGCCGCGTCGCCGCCGCACGTCGGACGCCTCCTCGACGGGGCCGCGGTCGCGACGAACCGCGGCCGATCCATGGTCGCCGATAGTTTCCGGAAGTGGTTGACGCTACGAAAACGGTCCGCCGAGAATGAGATCCGCGACGCACAGAAACGTTTCTGCCTGACCATAGAACAGTTTCCCCACCGCCCGACCTGCGAGGCACGCCTGTATGTTCGCCTCAACGAACAGCCGCCGCGTGCTGCGGCTGACCGCCGCGTGCTGCGCCCTCGCGCTGGCCCTCGGCATCGCTGGCACCGCCCAGGCCCGACCCGGAGTGAGCACCGCCATCATCGACACCGCCCGCGGCGACGGCAACGTCGTCAGCTTCACCTTCGACGACGGCCCCAACCCGACCGACACCCCGCGGCTGCTCGACGTGCTGCGCCGCCACCACGTCAAAGCCGTGTTCTGCCTGCAGGGCGACCATGTCGAGCAGCACCCCGAGCTGGTGCGCAGGATCGCCGCCGCCGGGCACACGCTGTGCAACCACAGCATGCACCACGACGACATGAGCACCTGGACTCCCGAGCAGATCGCCGCGGACCTGCGGCAGACCAGCGCCGCCATCCGCCGCGCGCTCCCCCACGCGCGCATCCCGTACTTCCGCGCCCCGTACGGCGCCTGGGGCCAGACCCCGGCCGTGGCCGCCTCGCTGGGCATGCAGCCGCTGGGCTGGCGGCTGGCCATCGCCGACTGGGAGACCCCCGGCACCGACGAGCTGGTCCGCCGCCTGGAAGAGGGCATCACGCCCGGGGCGGTCGTGCTCATGCACGACGGCGGCGGCGACCGCAGCCAGACCGTCGACGCCGTCGACCGCGTCATCCCGGCCCTGAAGGCCCGGCACTGGCGCTTCACCCTGCCCGAGACGGGCTGCTGAGCGGTCCCTGCGGCGTTGCCGGGGCCCTCGCCGCCACGAGGGCCCCTCCCGGGTTCAGCCGGCCGCGGTCCGGCGCCGCTTGCGCTCGTCCCGCAGGATCTGCTTGGCCTCCTGCCGGCTGAGGCCGAGTTCGGACAGCAGTTGCTTCTGCGGTATGAGCAGCAGCGCGCCGATACCGACGCCGATCGCCGCCCCGCACCCGGGCGAGAGCATCAGATTGTTGGCGATGAGCAGCACCAGCACCCCGACCATCACCGCCGAGAAGACCCAGACGGAGATCTTCAGGTTGCGGTGCGAACGGACCAGCCGGTCGAGGTCCTCCGGACTCAGAGTGCGCATGGTCACCGATGCCTTCCACTCGTGAACGTGCCTGGTGGCTGCCGTGGCGGGCCATGCCGCGGCACGCCGACGCTAACGGGACGCTGCCGCCGCCCGCTGCCACGCCCCGGCTCGTGTGCCGACGTTCGACCTGGTCAACCGGCCCTCAGCGGCATCGCGCCGGTTCCCCGGTGCGGGCCGGTCCGGTGACCGGCGCGGGCGGACCGTCCACATCGGTACGCCTAGAATCGCATCGACGGCGGACACGGGAGGTCGCGGACCACGATGGCGGAACGGTCGCACGATCAGGACTCCGCGCCCAGGACCGCGTTCACGGCCGCACTGGCGCAGCTGCGCCGCCGCCTGCCCGACATGTCCGACGAGGTGCTGGCGCGCCGGGCGAGCAGCATCGCGCTGCCGTCCGGGCGGCGGATCGCCGTCAACGCCCGCCGCCTCGGCGAATGGATCAACGGCCGGTCGGTGCCCCGCGACTTCGAGCAGGTGCATGCGCTCGTCCAAGCCGTCGAGACCGCCGTGGGCGGGCCCGCGACGGGCCAGTCGCTACAGCGCTGGCGGCAGCTGTGGCGGGCCGCGCACGAGCAGCAGCGCACGCCGGCGCGCACGCCGCCGGCCGCGAGTCCCGGGGCGGAGCTGGTCGTCGGCCGCCCGCCCAGCGACGCCGCCTCGTTGCGGGAGCGCCCGGACCTGGCCGCGGCCATCGACGACGCGCTGCGCGACGACGCGATCCGCCAGGTGCTGCTGACCGGGCCGGGTGGAGCGGGCAAGTCGCAGCTCGCGGCGGCGGCGTTCCATCGGGCGCGGGGCGGCGGGGGCCTGTTCGCGTGGGTGTCGGCGTCGTCGCGGCAGTCGCTGCTGGCCGGGTATGCGCGCGTGTGGCGGGCGGTCGCGGGCGGGGTCCTGGACGGGCCCGCCGCGCCCGGTGGCCGCCCGGCGCACCCGGACGGCTACGGCCACGACGAGGAGACCCAGGCCGACCTGCTGGTCGCGTGGCTGCGCGCCACGCCGCAACCGTGGCTCGTCGTGCTCGACGACGCCGACGACCCGGCCGACCTGGACGGGCTGTGGCCGATCGGCGAACACGGTCGCAGCATCGTGACGACGCGCCGCCGCGACGCGTTGGTGCTGCGTCCCTCGGCACGGGTCGTGCAGGTGGGCATGTTCACCGGTGCGGAATCGGTGGACTACCTGCGCAACCGCCTGTCGCTGGACCCGGCGGCGGGGCACGGCGAGCCGCCGCCCGACGGTGAGCTGGCCGGGCTGGCGGCGGCGCTGGGCCACTTCCCGCTCGCGTTGTCGCAGGCCGCGGCGTTTCTCATCGACACCGGCACCGGCGTCGCGGCGTACCGGCGGCTGCTCGACGACGAGCGGGAGCGGCTGGCCGACCTGTTCCCGCCGTCGTCACCCGCCGACGGCCACGACCGTACGGTGGCCAGCACCTGGCAGCTGGCCGCGCAGCGGGCGGCGGCGCTGGCCAAGCCGGGCGCGGCGCAGCGCATGCTGGAACTGGTGTCGCTGCTGGCCCCGGTGGGTGTGCCGCAGGAACTGCTGCTGACCGGCGCGGCGAGGGCCTGGATCGGCGCGGACCGGCGCGAGGCGTTGCCCGCGTTGCGGGCGCTGCACCGGCTCAGCCTGATCACCCACGACACGGCGACGGTGGCGATGCACGCCCTGGTGCAGCGTGCGGTCCGGGAGTCCGTCCCGGACACCGAGCTGCCCGCCCTGGCGCGTGCCGCCGCGGACGCGCTGGACGAGGCGTGGGCGGCGCCGGACGGCGGCCTGCCGGTGGCCGCGCTGTACGACAGCCTGCTGGCGCTGCGGCGGGCGGCCGCTGAGCACCTGTGGCACGGGGGCATGCATCCGGTGCTCCGGCGGCTCGGCGAGCACCTGATGGCGGTAGGGCGCACCGCCGCGGCCCGCGACGCCCTGGACGACCTGCTCCTGCAGGCCCGCGCCAGGTTCGGCGGCGAACACCGGGACACGATCTTCCTGGCGGCGCAGCGCGCCCAGGCTGTCGGCGAACTCGGCGACCCCGCGGCGGCGCATCCGGAGCTGACCCGCCTGCGGCGCGACGCCGAGCGGCTGCTGGGCGCCGACGACCCGGACACGCTGTGGATTCGGCTGCACGAAGGGCTCCAGCCGTTCGAGCTGGGCGCGCCCGCCGCGACGCTGGCCGACATGGTGCCACTGCTCGCACAGGCCACGGCCGTGCTCGGAGACGAGCATCCGCTGACGCTGGCGGCGCGGCGCTACGTCGCGCTGTGCCAGGGCATGTCCGGTGACCCGGCCGCGGCGCGGGACGGCTTCCGCGCGCTGGCCGGCGAGATGACGCGGCGGCGCGGGCCGGCCCATGCGGACACCGTCAGCACCCTGTCCGACCTGGGCCGGTGGATCGGCGAAGCGGGCGACGCCGAGCTGGCCGTGCAGACGTACCAGCGTGCGGTGGAAGGGCTCGTCGCGGTGCACGGGCCGCTGCACCACGACACGCTGACCGCCCGGCACAACCTGGCGTACTGGCGCGGCCTGGCCGGGCAGCCGGCCGCGGCGGTCGAGGAGTTCGGGGTCGCCACGCAGGACGCCGAACGTGCGCTCGGACCACGGCACCCGACGACGCTGACGTTCCGCACCAACCTCGCCTACTGGACCGGCCTGGCCGACGACCCGGGGGCGGGCATGGCGGCGCTGGCCGCGTTGCAGACGGTCGTCGAGGAGGTGTTCGGGCAGGCTCACCCGCGCGCGCTGCGCACCCGGCAGCTGCACGCGCAGCTGCGCCACCGCGGCGGTGACGTGGCGGGCGCGGTCGGCGAGCTGACCGCGGTGCTGGCCGACATGCGGGCCGTGCAGAGCGACGACCATCTGCGTACCGGCGAGGCGGCGCAGCTGCTGGCGTCGTGGACCGCGCCGCCCGGCGCGACGGCGTCCGTCTGACGGGCCCGCGACGGGTGGTCGTCGCCGGTGCGTGTTCGTTGACCGGATGCCGGTGACCGGCCACAGTGGAGCCGTGCACCGTGCTCTCCACGCGCTGACCGTGGCCGCGTACCTGACGCTGGTCGCCGGCGTCGTCGTGGCGGAGCCTCCGATAACCATGCCGCACCATCCGGTGGCCGCGATCGTGCTGGGCGCGCTCTACGTCGGGTCGGCCACGGTCGGTTTCGGCCGGGTGCGCCGCCGGTCGGGGCGGGCCCTGCACGTCGCGTTCGTGGCGGCCCAGTCGCTGCTGGGTTATGCGGTCTTCGTGGCGTCGGGCGCGTCGGTCGGCGCGATCCTGCTGCTGCTGGTGCTGGTGAGTCAGAGCGCGCTGCTGCTGCCGCTGCGGGGCGCGCTGGTGGTGGTCGGCCTGGTCCCGTTCGCGCATCTGGGCATGGAGTGGCGGGCCGGGCTGCGCGAGGGGCTGGGCATGCTGGCCGCGGCGGCGTTCGCCGCCGTGCTGACCCGCCTGATCGTGCGCGAGCAGCAGGCCCGCCAGGAGCTGACCCGGGCCCACGAGCAGCTGCGCGAGTATGCGCTGCAGGTCGAGCGGCTGGCCGTGGCGCAGGAACGCAACCGGGTCGCCCGCGACATCCACGACGGGCTCGGCCACTCGCTGACCGTGGTGCAGATGCAGGTGAAGGCGGCCCGGGCGGTGCTGGGCACGGACCCGGACCGGGCCGATGCCGTGTTGGCCAAGGCCCAGGCGCAGGCCGAGGAGGCGCTGGCGGAGGTCCGCCGCTCGGTGGGCGCGATGCGCGAACCGCGACCGCGCGCGCCGCTCGCCGAGGCGCTGCGCGAGCTGGCCGAGCAGGCCTCCGCGGCGGGCGTGCCGACCAGCCTGGACATCGCGGGCCAGGCCCGGCCGCTGCTGACCGCCGCGCAGGAGTCGCTCTACCGGGCGGCCCAGGAAGGGCTGACCAACGTGCGCAAACATGCCCGGGCCACCCGGGCCGAGCTGGTCCTCGACTACACCCGCCCGGCCGCGGTGCGGCTGGAGGTCCGCGACGACGGCGCGGGCGTCGCCGCCGAGCCCGCCGGCCTGCCGGGCTACGGCCTGCTGGGGGTACGCGAGCGGGCCGCGCACGCGGGCGGCCGGATGAGCCTGGAGTCCGCGCCCGGCTGTGGCGCGACGCTGAGCGTGGAGGTGCCCGGGTGAGCGCCGGGCCGGTGCGGGTGCTGCTCGCCGACGACCAGTCGCTGTTCCGCGAGGCGCTGGCCGTGCTGCTCGGCGTCCGGGACGACATCGTGGTGGTCGGCGAGGCCGGCGACGGCGCGCAGGCGCTGGACCGCGCCGCCGCGCTGCGGCCCGACGTGGTGCTGATGGACCTGCGCATGCCGGTCCTGGACGGGGTCGCGGCCACCCGGCGGATGCGGGTCGAACACCCCGGGGTCCGGGTCATCGTGCTGACCACGTTCGACGACGATGAGGACGTGTTCGCGGCGCTGCGGGCCGGGGCGCTGGGCTACCTGCTCAAGGACGCGTCTTCGGCACAGCTGGTGGAGGCGGTCCTCGCCGCCGCCCGCGACGAGGCGGTGCTGCAGCCCTCGGTGGCCGCGAAGGTGGTGGCCCGGTTCGCGAGGCTGCCCGACGAGCAGCCGGCCGCCCGGCCGCAGCCGCTGGTGGTGCCGTTGTCCGAACGGGAGCTGGAGGTGCTGCGCCTGCTCGCCGACGGCCGCTCCAACCGGGAGATCGCCGCCGTGCTGTTCCTGGCCGAGGGCACGGTCAAGAACCATGTCAGCGGCGTGCTGGCCAAACTCGACGCCCGCGACCGCACCCAGGCGGCGCTGCGGGCCCGCGCGCTCGGCCTGCTGTGACCCTGTGCCCGATCGTGACCGGTGACCATGACTTCTGGCACCTGTGTGCACGGACCGGCCGGTTCAGGATGGCTCCCATGACGACTCCCGCGCCCGGCTCGACCGCCTCCGCCGAACACGCTCCCGCACGGTCGGCCACCCGCAAGAACCTGCGTTTCGCCCTGCACTTCGCCGAGATGGCCGTCGCCATGGTCGTCGGCATGGCCGCGCTGGGCCCGCTGTGGTCGCTGGCGTGGCCCGGCCTGTCCGACCTGACGGTTGCGAACGTGCTGGTCATGGCGACGAACATGACGATCGGCATGGCGCTGTGGATGCGGTTCCGGCGGCACGGCTGGGCCCGCATCGCCGAGATGTCCGCCGCGATGTACCTGCCGTTCCTGGTCCTGCTGGTGCCCTACGCGTTCGGCGCGGTCTCCGGTGAGGCGCTGATGATGGGTGGCCACCTGCTGATGCTGCCCGCGATGCTGGCGGCGATGCTGTGGCGGCACCACGAGTACCGCCACTGAGCACCGCCGGGGACGGACCGGCACCGCCGGCACGCGGTCCCGGTCCGTCCCCGGTCGGCGCTCAGCTCAGCCGCACCACGCGCACACCCCGCGGTGGCAGCGGCAGCTCGCCCTGCGGCCCCCGAGCCCCGGCGAGCGGCTCGCCGGGCAGCTCGGTGACCGTGAGGGGCTGGTCGGTGCGGTTGACGAGGAACGCGAAACGCTCCTCACCGCGACGCCGCACGGTCAGCTCCACGACGCCGCGCGACCCGGGCGGAAGTTCACTGGTCACGCCCGCGGCCGTGGCCAGCCCGTCCAGGACCGTGGTGAGACCCTGCGGCCCCAGCCGGGTCGACACGTACGCCGCCGAGCCTTCGCCGACGGTGCGGCGGGTGACGGCCGGGTGCCCGGCGTGCTCGCCGGTCGCGTAACGCGACTGCACGGCGACGTCCGGGGCGGTGACCTGGACCCGCTCGGTCCACAGGGTGGCGGGCAGGCCGCCGTCGAGGGTCACCGTCTCGGCGTCGAGCAGCGGCGCGAACTCCTCGACGCGGATGCCGAGCAGGTCGCGCAGCGCGCCGGGGTGGCCGCCGAGCCAGACGTGGTCGTGCTCGTCGACGATGCCGGAGAAGTACGTGGTGACCAGGTGACCGCCGGCCTCGACGTAGCCCTGCAGCTCCTTGGCGACCGGTTCGCCGACCATGTGCAGCATCGGGGCGACGACCAGGGAGTAGCCGTCCAGCGCCGTGCCCAGCGGCACGACGTCGGCGCGGATGCCGAGGTTCAGGAACGCGGTGTACCAGTCCAGCGCCTCCTGCCGGTAGCGCAGGCGGTCGGTCGGGTGCGAGTCGGCTTCGGCGGCCCACCACGAGTCCCAGTGGAAGACGATCGCGGCGGGCGCCTGCTCCCGGGTCGCGCCGGCGACCGGGGCCAGCTCGCGCAGCGTCGCACCCAGGGCGGCGGCGGACCGGAACACGTCGCTGTCGGGCCCGGCGTGCGGGACCATCGCCGAGTGGTACTTCTCGGCGCCCGCCGCGGACTGCCGCCACTGGAAGAAGCAGACCGCGTCCGCGCCGTGCGCGACGTGGGTGAGCGAGTCGCGGGCCAGCTCGCCGGGCTTCTTGGCGACGTTGATCGGCTGCCAGTTGACGGCGCTGGTGGAGTGTTCCATGAGGAACCACGGCCGGCCGCCGGCGATGTTGCCGGTGAGGTTCGCCGAGAACGACAGCTCGTCGAGCGCCTGCGGGCCGGGCTCGCGGTAGTGGTCGTTGGAGACGAAGTCGATGTCGGCGGCCCAGGCCGCGTAGTCCATGCCCTTGGTCCCACCCATGATCATGAAGTTGTGGGTGACGGGCACGTCGGGGGTGAGCCGGTGCAGGACGTCGCGTTCGGCCCGCAGGTGGTCGCGCAGCGCGTCGGAGGAGAAGCGCTTGAAGTCCAGCTGCTGGGTCGGGTTGGGGTGGGTGGCGGCCAGCCGCGGCGGCAGGATCTGCGCCCAGTCGCTGTACTCCTGCGACCAGAACGCGGTGCCCCAGGCGTGGTTGAGCGCTTCGACGGTGGCGTAGCGCGCCTGCAGCCAGGTGCGGAAGGCGCGCGCCGCGTCGTCGGAGTAGTCGTAGACGTTGTGGCAGCCGAGCTCGTTGGACACGTGCCAGGCGGTGAGCGCCGGGTGGTCGGCGTAGCGGCCGGCCATCTTCTCGACCAGGGCCAGGGCGTGCTCGCGGAAGACCGGCGAGGTGGGGCGCCAGTGCTGGCGTCCGCCCGGCCAGATCGTCTCGCCGCGGGCGTTGACCGGCAGGATCTCGGGGTGCTTCGCGGTGAGCCACGGCGGCGGTGAGGCGGTGGCCGTGGCCAGGTCGACGGCGATGCCGTTGTCGTACAGCAGGCCCATGACCTCGTCGAGCCAGTCGAAGCGCCAGGTGTGCTCGGCGGGCTGCAGTTTCGCCCAGGAGAAGATGCCGAGCGAGACGATGTTGACCCCCGCTTCGCGCATGAGGCGTACGTCGTCGCGCCACACCTCACGCGGCCACTGCTCGGGGTTGTAGTCGGCGCCGTAGGCGAGGCCGGGTGCCACGTTGTCGGGCCGGCGCAGCCACTGCGGGCGGGCGGGGTGGGTCACGGGGTGCTCCTTGCCAGGTTGTGCGGTCGGGCCAAGGCCAGGGGCCGCGCCGCGGGCGGTCGGGGTGTGCCGCCCGCGGCGCGGGGTACGTCGCGGGCGGGGTTCGTGGCCCGCCCGCGGCGCGGGCTACGGTCAGCCGACCGTGAAGCCCTGGTCCTTGCCGTACTTGGCGGACGCCTCCTGCCAGGCCTTGAGGCCGTCGGCGAGGGGCTTGTCCGTCACGTACGCCTGTCCGACGGTGTCGTTGAAGATGCTGTTGGCGTAGACCTGGAAGGGCAGGTACGACCAGCCGGGCACGACGTCGGCGGCCGACTTCGCGAAGATCTCGTTGGCCTTCTGGCCGCCGAAGTACGGGAACTCCTTGCCGAGGAAGGCGTCGGACTTCAGCTCAGCGGTGGTGGCCGGGAACGCCCCGTTGTCGACGCGGATCTTCACGCCCTCGCCTGCGGTGGCGTACTTGAGGAACGCGTAGCCCAGGGCGTTGTTGGCACCGGCCTTGGGGAGGGCCAGCGAGCTGCCGCCGTTCTCAGCCGCGGCGTTGGCGCCGGCGGTCCACTGCGGCATGGGCGCGACGCGCCACTTGCCCTTGGCGGCGGGCACGCCGGACTCGAGGTTGGCGGGCATCCACGCGCCGATGACGAGCGTGGCGATGCTGCCGTCGCCGAGGCCCTTGTACCAGCCGTCGCTCCACGAGCCGACCGGCGCGAGCAGCTTGTTGCTGATGAGCTGCTGCCAGGTGGTGGCGAACTTGGTGGAGCCCTCGTCGGCGAGGTTGAGCTTGACGTTGGTGCCGTCGACGGCGAACGGCTTGCCGCCGGCCTGCCAGATGAGGCTGGTGGTGAAGCCGGCGTCACCGGTGTCGTTGGTGATGTAGGCCTTGGGGTCGGCGGCGTGCAGCTTCTTGGCGGCCGCGGCGTACTCGTCCCACGTGGTCGGCACTTCGATCTTGTGCTTGTCGAAGACCTCCTTGTTGTAGAACAGCGCCATCGGGCCGGAGTCCATCGGCAGGCCGAAGGTGCCGCCGCCGGTCTTCACCGACGACCACGGGCCGGGGGTGAAGGTGCCGTCGAGCTCACCTGCGCCGAACGCGGCCAGGTCGGTCAGCGACTTGCCGAGGGCGAACTGGGGCAGGGCGTAGTACTCGATCTGCGCGACGTCGGGGACGCCGGAGCCGGCCGCGATCGCGTTCTGCAGCGCGGTGTACTGGGCGTTGCCGGTGCCGGCGTTGACCAGGTTGACCTTGACCTTGGGGTACTTGGCCTCGAAGGCGGTGACGACCTGCTTGAGGGTCGGCTCCCAGGCCCAGACGGTGACCTGGCCGCCCTTGTCGAGCGCGGCCTGCACCTGGTCGGCGGAGACCGGGGTGGTCGTGTCGCCGCCGTCGTCGGAGCCGCAGGCGGCCAGGGCCGCGGTCGTGAGCGCGGCCGTGGCGAGCGCCGCTGTGCGCAGGAACGCGCGTCGGTTGGTGAACATCGGTGTCCTCTCAAACGGGGGTGTAGCGCTTGCGTGAGCGGTGAGGTCGGTGGGTTCAGTCCTTGACGCCGCCGGCCGCCAGGCCGGACTGCCAGTAGCGCTGCAGGAACAGGAAGGCGGCCAGCAGCGGCAGGATGGTCAGCAGCGAGCCGGTGATGACGAGGTGGAAGATGGCCTGCCCACCGGCGGTGGCGGCCTGGTCGTTCCACGCGTTGAGGCCCAGGGTCAGCGGGTACCAGTCCGGGTCCTTGAGCATGATCAGCGGCAGGAAGTAGTTGTTCCAGGTCGCGACCATGGTGAACAGCGCGACCGTGACGATGCCGGGCGCGAGCAGCGGCATGCAGATGCGCAGGAAGGTGCGCAGCTCGCCAGCGCCGTCCACGCGTGCGGCCTCCAGCAGTTCGCCGGGGATGGCGCTCGCGGCGAACGTCCACATCAGGTAGAGCCCGAACGGCGAGATGAGCGAGGGGATGATCACGGCCCAGGGGGTGTTGGTCAGCCCGAGCTTGGAGAACATCAGGAAGGTGGGCACGGCCAGGGCCGTTCCGGGCACCGCCACAGCGCCGATGACGACGGCGAAGACGCCGCGCTTGCCGGGGAAGTCGAACTTCGCCAGGGCGTATCCGCCCAGCGTGGCCAGGGCGGTCGCGCCGCCCGCGCCGAGCACCACGTAGAGCAGGGTGTTGAGCAGCCAGCGGACGAACACGCCGTCGTCGTAGGTGAGGGTGTCACGGATGTTGCGGAACAGTGCGAAGTCGTCGTCGAACCACAGCCCGAACGAGCTGAACAGGCCTTCCTGCGTCTTGCTGGCATTGATGACCAGCCACACCAGCGGCACCAGGCTGTAGATCAGCATGAGCGCGGTGAGCGCGGTCAGCAGCGGGCTGCGCCGCCGGCGATCGCGGCGTACGCGGTTGCGCAGCGGTGCCGCCGTGCGGGGCGCGGCGACGGTCGGGTCGGTCTGCGTCGTCATGGCTACTTGTCCTTCCGCGTGCCACGCAGCTGGACGGCGTAGGCGACGATCATGGTGAGGATGCCCATGACGATCGCGACGGTCGCGGAGTAGTTGTACTGCTGGCCGGAGAACGACAGCGAGTACGCGTACATGTTCGGGGTGAAGTACGTGGTGATCGCGTTCGGGGCGATGCTCTGCAGAATGTTGGGCTCGTTGAACAGCTGGAAGCTGCCGATGATCGAGAAGATCGTCGCGATGAGCAGCGCGCCCTTGATCGCCGGGAGCTTGACCGACCGGATGACCTGCAGCTGGCTCGCGCCGTCGAGTTCGGCGGCCTCGTACAGCGACTTCGGCACGACCTGCAGCGCGCTGTAGAAGATCAGCATGTTGTAGCCGACGAACTCCCAGGTGACGATGTTGCCGATGGAGGCGAGCACCAGGTCCGGGGAGAGCGGGTCGGGCAGCGATACGCCGAAGGTGTCGTTGATGTTGCCGACCAGGCCGAACCGGGACCCGTACATGAAGCCCCACATCAGCGTCGCGACCACGGCGGGCACGGCGTAGGGCATGAACACGGCGACCCGGAAGAAGGCCTTGCCGTAGAGCCTGCCGCTGTCGATGGCCAGGGCGACCAGCAGCGCCAGGAACAGCATGATCGGCACCTGGACGAGCAGGAACAGGGTGACCCGCCAGGTCGCCGACCAGAACTGCGGGTCGGTGAACACCTGCTGGTAGTTCTCCAGGCCGACGAAGCTGGTGCCGCCGATCAGCCGGGTCCGGAACACGCTCAGGTAGACCGCGTAGGCGATGGGCGCGACGAAGACGAAGGCGAACACCGTCATGAACGGGCCGACGAACGCCCAGCCGGTCCAGGACCTGCGGCGGCGCGCTGGTCTGGGGGCGGCTTGTCCGGTGCGCGAGATGGTCGGAGGGGCAAGCACCGTCATGTCTCCTCCTTCCGACAGATCTCAAGAGTGGCTGGTCAGGTCAGATGTTTACGCAAACATAGCGCCGCTGCCGGATCACACCGACGTTGCACGAACGGGGGTGGCTCCATCACGTTGCGTAATGTTTACGTAAACATCAGCTCGGTGATAGTGTCACCGACGCCGAACAGGCGTCAAGAAGCGGTTTCGGATTCGTTACACGAAGCACTCGACGCCCCGGCGGGAGCCGCACGAGGGGAGCACGCGATGAGCCGGCCGAAGGCGTCCCGGGTGTCGATGGCCGACGTGGCCCGGCTCGCCGGCGTCTCCTCGCAGACGGTCTCCCGCGTGGCCAACGGCCACCCCAGCGTGGTCGGCACCACCCGCCAGCAGGTCCTGGCAGCGATGAAGCAGCTCGACTACCGCCCCAACAGCGCCGCCCGCGCGCTCAAGAGCGGCCAGTTCCGCACCATCGGCGTGATCCTGTTCACCCTGTCCAGCACCGGCAACAGCCGCACCCTGGAGGCCATCGCCACGCACGCGGCGCTGCAGGGATACGCCATCACGCTCATCCCCGTCGCGATGCCCACCCAGGACAGCGTGCTCGGCGCCTTCACCCGGCTCGGCGAACTCGCCGTCGACGGCGTCATCGTGATCATGGAAGTGCACCTGCTCGACGCCGCGACGGTCACCCTGCCGCCCAACGTGCAGGTGGTGGTCGTCGACTCCGACGCCGACGACCGGTACACCGTGGTCGACACCGACCAGGCCGACGGCGCCCGCCAGGCGGTGACGCACCTGCTGGCGCTGGGCCACCGCACGGTGTGGCACGTCACCGGGCCCGAGGAGTCCTTCGCCAGCCAGCGGCGCGCCCAGGCCTGGCGCGACACCCTGGCCGCCGCCGGGCGCGACATCCCCCCGCCGCTGCACGGCGACTGGTCGGCCGAATCGGGCTACCGGGCCGGGCTCACCCTGGCCGGCGAACCCGGCTGCACCGCCGTGTTCGTGTCCAACGACCAGATGGCACTGGGCGTGCTGCGCGCCCTGCACGAGCGGGGCCGTGCCGTGCCCGCCGACGTCAGCGTGGTCGGCTTCGACGACATCCCGGACGCGACCAGCTTCATCCCGCCGCTGACCACCGTGCACCAGGACTTCGCCGAGGTCGGCCGCCGCTGCGTCGAGGGCATCCTGCGCCAGATCGAGCGCGGCGAGACCGAACACGGCACCGCGCTGGTGCCGACCAGCCTGCAGGTGCGCGCCAGCACCGCCCCGCCGCCGGGCGACGGCCGGTAATCACGCCGATCTACCGCTTTACCCGCATCGCCGGGCTGCCACCGGTTCGGCCGGTGATTCTGCCGATGCCCGTCTCGTTAACATCGATGAAACTGACTCCACTGCTCGATCGACCAGCTCTCCGTCCCCCGCAGCACCGCTGCTGGAGAGCTGGTTCCTCACCGTCAGGAGTGGAACAGTGCAGCAATCCGTCTCGTCCCCCCGCCGGCGGCTCACCCGCCTGATCGCCACCACGTTCGTCGCCACCGCCCTGGCCGCCGGAACCGCCCTGGGCACCGGCGCCCCCGCGTACGCCGACGAGATCGGCCAGGCGCCGACCTCGTCCAACATCACCGGCAACGGCAGCTTCTCGGTGTCCACCTACAACATCTCCAGCCTCGTCAGCGGCTTCGGCGGCGGCGTGGCGTACTACCCGAGCACCGCCGGGCGCTACCCGGTCGTCGCCGTGTCCCCGGGCTTCACCGCCCGCTGGTCCAGCATCAGCTGGATCGGCCCGCGCCTGGCCTCCTGGGGCTTCGTCGTCGTCGGCATCGAGACCAACAGCGTCTACGACCAGCCCGCCAGCCGCGGCAGCCAGCTGCTGGCCGCGCTCAACTGGGCCGTGAACTCGGCCCCGAGCGCCATCACCTCCCGCGCCGACGGCAGCCGCCGCGGCGTCGCGGGCCACTCCATGGGCGGTGGCGGCACCCTGGAGGCGCTGGCCGCCGACACCACCGGCAACGTCAAGGCCGGCGTGCCGCTCGCGCCGTGGAACTCCGACAAGACCTGGAACAACGTCAACGAGCCCGTGCAGATCATCGGCGGCGAGAGCGACACGGTCGCCGGTGTCAGCTCGCACTCCATCCCGTTCTACAACTCCCTCGGCGGGCAGAAGAGCTACGTCGAACTGAACGGCGCCAGCCACTTCTTCCCGCAGACCACCAACGCGACCACGTCGCGGGCCCTGGTCTCCTGGTTCAAGCGCTGGCTCAACCAGGACGCCCGGTTCACGCCGTTCACCTGCGGCTACAGCGGCACGGCGGTCTCGGACTTCCGCACCAACGCCTGCTGAAGCACCTCCACGGACGCGCGGCGGGGGCTGGTCCCCGCCGCGCTTTCCGTGCGCCGCCGCCATCGGGCACACCGCAGTCGCGCCCCGTATATCGTGGGGCGAATGCGGGTGACCACCTGGAACGTGAACTCCGTCAAGCAGCGGCTGCCCAGGCTGCTGCCCTGGCTGGACCAGCGGCGGCCGGACGTGGTCTGCCTGCAGGAGACCAAGCTCGCCGACGCCGCCTTCGCCGAGCTGCTGGGCAAGGAACTGGCCGACCGCGGCTACGAGTACGCCGCGCACGGCGAGGCGCGCTGGAACGGCGTCGCGATCCTGTCCCGGGTCGGGCTCGACGACGTCGTGACCGGCATTCCCGGCGGCCCCGGCTTCCCGCACCCCGAGGCGCGGGCGGTGTCGGCGACCTGCGGCGGCATCCGCGTCCACTCGGTGTACGTGCCCAACGGCCGCACCCCGGACTCCGACCACTACCAGTACAAACTCACCTGGCTGGGCGCGCTGCGCGATCTCGTCGCCGCAGGTCCGGACGCCGTGATCGTGGCCGGGGACATCAACATCGCGCCGACCGACGCCGACGTGTTCGACCCCGACGCGTTCGCCGGGCAGACCCACGTGACCGCCCCCGAACGGGCCGCCCTGGCCGACCTGCAGGCGGCCGGGCTGCACGACGTCGTCCGCGACCACTGGCCCGACAAGCGAGTCTTCTCGTACTGGGACTACCGCGCGGGCATGTTCCACCAGGACCTAGGCATGCGCATCGACCTGGTGCTGGCCGGCACGCCGGTCGCCGAACGGGTCAAGGCCGCCTGGGTGGACCGGCACGCCCGCAAGGGCACCGGCCCCAGCGACCACGCCCCCGTCATCGTCGACCTCGACGAGGCCCCGGACGGCGACATCGGACCGGTCGTGCCGCCGCCGTCGGCACCCGCCGCGCGGCGCGGCAAGGCCCGCCTGCCGCAGGCCGCACCGGCCACCCCGGACGACAAGTGAGCGGCGCGGACACCCCACGCCTGCACGTGGGCTGCGCGATGTGGAGCCTCAAGGCGTGGCAGGGGCGCTTCCTGCCGCACCCGAGCACGGCCGAGGAGCGCCTGCAGGCGTACGCCGGCTGGTGCAACGCGGTCGAGGGCAACACGACCTTCTACGCGACCCCGGCACGGGCCACCGTGGCCTCCTGGGCGCAGCAGACCGACCCGGACTTCCGGTTCGTGGTCAAGCTGCCCAAGCCGATCACCCACGAGCGCCGCCTCACCGACGCCGACACCGAGCTGCGCGCCTTCCTGGACGCGATCGAACCGCTCGGCCCGCGCACCCACGCCGTCTGGCTGCAACTGCCCGGCTCGTTCACCCCCGCCGACGTGCCCGTGCTGGCCGCGTTCCTGCGCCGCCTGCCCGGCGACCACCGGTATGCCGTCGAGGTGCGCCACCGCGCCTTCTTCGACGACGCCCGCTCGGCGCGCCTGCTCGAGGACCTGCTCGCTGCGGCGGACGCCGAATGGATCCCGTTCGACACCGTCGCGTTCTTCCGGTCCCCGCCGACCAGCGACGCCGAACGCGACGCGTGGACCAAGAAACCGCGCATGCCGCACCGCTCCCGCGCCCTCACCGACCGGCCGATCATCCGCTACCTGGGCCGCGACGACACCACCGCGACGGTCGAGGGCTGGCAGCCCTGGGTCGAGACGGTCACGGACTGGCTGCGTGAGGGACGCTCGCCGACCGTGTTCATCCACACCCCCGACAACGCCGACGCGCCCGAACTCTCGCGCCGCTTCCACGACGAGGTGCGCGCCCGCGTGCCCGAACTGCGACCGCTGCCCGAGCCCGCGCCGACCGAGCCGCTGACACTGTTCTGACGGGGAGCTAGTGCAGCACCGCGTTAGTTCGTCGGGGTCATACAGCCGTGAGTGGGTGCGTCTGCAGCCGCTACCTAGACGACACGGCCGCTCGGTCTACGCTCCCGGCGAATTCGAGCGGCGCACCATAGGGCGCTGCCACCACCGGAACCGTTTGGGTCTGGCAGCTACGACGGCAGCGAATGCCTGGCGAGTAGTGGCTCCACGAGCCCGCATGACCAGATACTTCAGAAGTTCCGGCTCGTCCATGTGGTAGTCGTGCGGATCGAGGACCTCTACGCAGCTGTGTTGTGCACTCACAGTGAAAGTGAGCCCATCCCCGTGTTCGCCGGCGACCTCGTCGAAGAAGTCGACATGGACCATGCAGCCGTACTCAAGGGGATTCAGGCATGTGAAGAGACTCAGACCTTCGGCCATGAACAGACGCCGGGCCGCTTCCACCACCTGCTCTGCACGTCGGATGTCATCGTCCACCTGAACATTCTCACTGGCCAGACCTCTGGCAAGGAGTCGGGCAGTTAAGATCATCTGGCCGCCACGGCGCTCCCGCCATGTTCCCGCAGCCAGTCACAACCAGTCGGACTCAGCCAGACGCACTACACGCCAAGACGGCGGACTGGTCCGCGAGCAGGAACAGCCGGAAACGGTGACCCGGTGCGACGACCTTGCCAACGCAGACCTCCCGATCGCCCACCGCCTCGAGGCGAGCAACTGCGGACGTCATCTCGGCCGTGTTGATCCCAGCAGCGTCGGCGATTTCCCGTCGCACGTCCCAGATCGACGCAAGAGTACTGGCGGGAAGGTGCTTCTCCCACACGACGAAAGATGCGCCGTTGATGAGCGCCAGCCGACATGCTTCGAAGGCTTCGCCGCCCGTAGACAAGAGACTGATCAACCGATCGCGGTCCACGTCAAGACGGTACAGCGAGGAGAAACAGCAACGTGACCGCACCAAACTGGCCAACGTTGCCCATGCCTGCGCGCCTGGTCTCGTTGTCGGCCGTTGCCAACCGTTCCGCCAGTAACCCGTAGGTTCAGGGTTCCCAGGCTTACAGCTAGGCCGCGGGTTGCGGTAGGGCTGCGCGCTGGGTCAACTCCGCAAGCAGAGTGGCCATCTCTGCGTCGGTCAGCGCGATCATGCCCGCCCGGGCGCCGGTACCGACGAAGGTCGGCGTCGGATAGCGTCGCCCGTCCCGCAGGTCTACCCACAGCACGCGAGACTTTTCCCGATGGGGCCGGACGGTGAACGCCTCCACCCGGTCGTACGAGATCATCAGAGGCTGACTCCCGGAGTGCAGCCGGAGAGCCGTCTCGTCGGCGAAGACGCCCACGGACAACGCTCGCCGGGAGAACACGGCCAGGACCACGAACGGGGCCACCGTCGCGGCGGCCACGGCTAGGTTCGCGTCTCGCTCCACGGCCGCAGCGATCCCTGTCGCCACCGATAGCACAACACCGAGCCAGTACCCCAGCAGCATGAGGAGCCGCTGCGGGATGTCCGGTGTCAGGCGATTGCTGCCAGCGGGAGTGAAAGGTGAGAACGCCACAGCCCAATTCTGGGCCATGGTGAAACGCGGCGACGAGCCCCTCCGAAGCCGCAGGCCGAGTCGAGGTCTGGTCGACCCGACGTTGCCGGCTTCGCCGCATCGCCACCTGACGGACCACAGGAGCATCCCGCGGTCAGCAGGCCTTCTTGTACGGGGGCGGCATCGGCGGGGCGTTGTCCGGCGCCACGTACGCGCCGATCTGCCGGAACAGCGTGTCGCTGGAGTTCGGGTAGACGCCCTTGCAGTCGAACGCGCCCGGCAGGAACGTCGTCACGACCGAGATGCCGATCTTCTCCTGCGGCAGGTACGCCTCCGTCGCGCTGTAGCCGCCGACCAGCGGGTCCTGCAGGAGCCAGTCGCCCGAGCGGACCACGCCCAGGCCGTAGTTGTACCCGTCGATCTGCTTGAAGCACGACGGCGCGCAGTTGGCCTGCGCCTGCCCGAACCCCAGCAGGTTCGGGTCGGTCATCGCCTTGTAGCTCGCCTCCGACAGCAGCTTGCCCGTGCCCACGGCGATGGCGGTGGTCGCCAGGTCGTCGATGGTCGACGTCTGGTTCGCCCCGACCGGGGTGCCCCAGTCGGAGTTCCAGTACGTCGACTCCTCGTAGAACGCGGTCTTCGGCGGCACGCCCAGCGCCGCGCGCCGTTCCGAGCTGTACGCGTGCAGCGCGGGCTCCGGGACGGCCCCGGTCTGGCTGCCGACGGTGTTCTTCAGCCCCATCGGCTCCATGACCTTCTCGCGCAGCAGCACGTCGAGCGGCTTGCCGCCGATCTTCGCGAGGATCTCGCCGAGGATCATGAAGTTCGTGTGCGCGTAGCTCCAGTTGGTGCCGGGCGCGAACTGGATCGGCCGGGAGAACGCGTACTTCAGGCGCCGCTCGAACGACCACGACTGGAACGGGTCGGCGTTGAAGGCCGCGTTCCAGCCCGGGTCGGTCTCGAAGTCCGGGTAGCCCGTGGTCTGGTTGGTCAGCATCTTCAGGGTGACCTTGCCGGACTCGGGCAGTTCCGGCAGCCAGCGGTCGATCGTGTCGTCGAGGGCGGCCTTGCCCTCCTCGACGAACAGCAGCAGCAGCGTGCCGAGGTACGCGAAGACGACCGCTCCGTTGCGGAAGCGCATGTCGGTGGTGGCGGGCACCCCGTCGAGCGACTCGCCGAACGCCTCGGCCGTCACCACCTGGTCGCCCCTGGTCACCTTGACGATGACGGCCCGCAGCGACTGGTCCTTCATCGCCGCGCGGACGACGTCCGCGATCCCCTGCGCCTGCGGCGTCGGGGCCGGCCGCGCCACCGTCGCCGTCGAGACGTCCGTGGCGACCGTGCACCCGCCCAGCAGGAGCATCGCGGCGGCTCCGGCGACGGCGCGGCGGACGGCTCCCGCCATCGACCTGGTCATCTCAGGATGGTATCCGGACGAATCGACCGAATAGGTAGCAACCAGCGAACTCAGCCGGTCGATAGAGTGCCCGGATGCGCCGCCTCATCCGGGAGAGCCGGGTCGTCTCCGCCACGCCGGAGGAGATCTTCGAACTGCTCGCCGACCCCGCCCAGCACCCCCTCATCGACGGGTCGGGGTCGGTGCTGGCCGCCCGGGGCGCCGCGCGCCGGCTGGCGCTGGGCATGAAGTTCGGCATGGACATGCGCATGGGCGCCGGCTACCGCATCCTCAACACGGTGGTCGAGTTCGAGGAGGGCCGCCTGATCGCGTGGCGGCACTTCAACGGCCACCGCTGGCGCTGGCGGCTGGAACCCGCCGGTGACGGAACCACCCAGGTCACCGAGGAGTTCGACTGGTCGACCGCGCGCGTGCCGCTGCTGATCAGCGTCAGCTGGTTCCCGCGCCGCAACCGCCGGGCGATCACCCGCACCCTCGACCGGCTCGAAGCCCGCTTCACCCCGCGCTGACCGCCCGGTGCGGGCGTCCACCGAGATCGGCCCAGGCCGCAGCGTTCGAGCATGTCAGAGGGGTCGTGTCTACTGATCGCACCGGCTCGACCAGGGTGCCGGACCGCGCAGGGCACGAAAGGGAACCGGAAACGTCATGGCCGACCTGAAGGACCACGTCAACGACGCCAGCATCGGCCGGCTGGCCGCGGCCGTCTCCCGGGTCCACCCCGCGTTCCCCGCCGCCGACTTCACAGCAGCCGCGGGCCGCGGGCTGGAGCCGCTCGCGCTCAAGCAGCGCGTGTCGGCCGTGGCCGCCCAGCTCGCCGTGTTTCTGCCGCGGCCGTTCCCGCACGCCGCACGCGTCCTGCGCGAGGCCGTCGCCGCGAGTCCGCTGGACATGTGGAGTGGCTGGCCCGCCACCGACTACGTCGCCGGGCACGGCCTGGGCCACCCCGACGACGCGCTGCCGACCCTCGCCGCGCTGACCCCACACGCCACGGCCGAGTTCGCGATCCGCCCCTACCTCGCCACACACCCCGAACGCACCCTCGCCCAGCTGCATGCCTGGGCCACCGACCCCGACCAGCACCTGCGGCGGCTGGCCTCGGAAGGCTCCCGGCCCCGGCTGCCGTGGGCGTCGCGGGTGCCGATGCTGGCCGACCCGCAGGTCACGATCCCGGTGCTGGACCGCCTGCACGACGACCCCGAGCCGTACGTCCGTCGCTCGGTCGCCAACCATCTCAACGACATCACCAAGGACCACCCGGAGGTCGCCCTCGCCACGGCCCGGCGCTGGGCCGCCACCGGTGGCGACGGCACCGCCTGGGTGATCCGGCACGCGCTGCGCTCGCTGGTCAAGCAGGGTCATCCCGAGGCGCTGGGGCTGCTCGGCTTCGACCACGGCGCGGACGTCGCCGTCACCGGGCTGACCGTCACGCCCGGCACGCTGCCCATCGGC
Source organism: Catellatospora chokoriensis (assembly GCF_011297315.1). Classification (NCBI taxonomy): domain Bacteria; kingdom Bacillati; phylum Actinomycetota; class Actinomycetes; order Micromonosporales; family Micromonosporaceae; genus Catellatospora; species Catellatospora chokoriensis. The sequence continues at coordinate 267,795 of NZ_JAAOTI010000008.1, read as the reverse complement.
GGGCAGGTCACCATCGCGTTCACGCTCACCGCGGACACCGGCGTGCGAGCCGCCGTCGACTACGTCGTGCACCACGCGGGAGCGCGCGGCCCCCGCGCGCCGAAGGTGTTCAAGCTGACCACGGCCGACCTCGAACCCGGACGCCCCCGCCAGGTCACCCGCCGCCACACGTTCCAGCACGTCAGCGTGCGCCGGCTGTACCCGGGACCGCACCGCGTCGACATCCAGGTCAACGGCCGGGTGCTGGCCGGTGCGGAGATCACCCTCCACGACGGCCACTGAGGACGGCGACGTCCGCGCCCCAAGCGGCCGGGTATAGCTTGAGCTATAGTCGTTCCGTGGGCCACCGTCGAACAGCGCCGATGGAACGTGCGCACCAGCTCCGAGGTGCGCGAGTGGCTCCGAGAGTTGCGCAAGGCTGACCCCGACACCTACCGGAGCGTCAACGTCGCGATCGACATGCTGGTCGAGACCGGGCCGGCGCTTGGCAGACCCCTCGTGGACACGCTAAAAGGGTCCTTCCTCGCCAACCTCAAGGAGCTGCGACCGAGATCAGGGCGCGACGTGTCGATCCGCATCCTGTTCGTCTTCGACCCGTGGTCCCAGGCGATCCTGCTGGTCGCCGGAAACAAAGCCGGAAACTGGGACGGCTGGTACAGGCAGGCGATTCCCCAGGCCGAGGCTGGTTACCAGGCATGGCTTGAGTACGAGCAGAAGAGGAGGCAGGCGCTATGACCGACTTTCACGACTGGGAAGACGTGCGAGCCGAGCTGCACGACGGCGACGACGCCGCGTTGGAGACCGAGCGTGCCCGAACCCTTGCCTGGGCCCATGCCTACCATCTCGCAGAAGAGCGTCGCCGACTCGGGCTGACCCAACGCGATGTGGCTCGGCTCATGAACGTCACACCCGGGCGGGTGAGCCAGATCGAGAACGGCGATCTCGACGCCAACGAAGTGGCAACGCTCAGCCGGTACGCCCAGGCTTTGGGCGCGCGTATGCGCATCATCTTCGACTACGGCGACGATCTGCGCCAGATCGCCTAGCCCTCACCAGACAGAGTGGGCCACACGGTCCGGACTCTCGATCTGGCAGGCCGCGAACCGCTTCGGCAAGCGGCGCCCTGCCGAAGCGGTTCGCGTACCCGCCCTCCAGGCATTCGCGGGATGCAAACGCCTGTGGTCCGGCACCGTGGCGGGAGCGGACCGGTCGAGGGCGACTCAGCGCGGCGGCAGCGCCGTAAGCAGTGGTGCCGCGTGGTCCAGCCACAGCTTGGCGAGCAGGTCGGTGCCGTGGGGGCTCGGGTGGATGCCGTCGGGCGCGAGTCCCTCCGCATCGCCCGCGGCGTTGAGGGCGGTGTCGGCCGGTACGAGCACGGCGGCGTACTCGCGCGCGAGCTCCCGTACGATGTCGATCTTCGGGTCGAGGTCTTCGCGCCATTCGACCTGTTCGGCCCGCACGGGCAGCAGGAACGGCTCGACGAGCACGAGTGCGACGCCGCCGGCGGCCAGCGGGTCGAGCAGCGCCCGGTAGTTCGCCTCGAAGTCGGCCGGGGTGGTCACGGTGCCGCTGTCGTAGCGCCGCCAGGTGTCGTTGATGCCGACGAGCACGCTGACCAGCGAGGGCCGCTCGGCGAGCACGTCGGCGGTCCACCGGTCGCGCAGGTCGCGGGTGCTGTTGCCGCTTATCCCGCGGTTGACCCAGCGTGCCTGGCCGGCCAGGGCGCGGGTGATCCGCAGGACGTAGCCGTCGCCGAGCCCGGCGGGGTCGTCGCGCCGTTCGCAGTCGGTGATGCTGTCGCCGGCGAACAGGACGGTCGGCTTGGTCATGGGTTGATCCTTTCGAGGTCGAAGAGCATGGCCTGCTGGGGGTTGAGGGTCGGCATCGGCACACCCGCGGTGGCGAGCACGGCACCGGAGAGTTCGATCGGGCCGCGCGTGGCACGGGTGATCCATTCGGGGTCGCGGCCCTGGTGGCGGCTTGCCGCGCCGAGTTCTTCGCGGACGGCGACGCGGTAGCGGGCGGCGGGGTCGAGTCCGGGGAAGCGGATCCGGCCGGACTGGCCGGCCGGTGAGGTGTGGAACCGGACCCAGGTGAACAGGGCGCGTGAGCCGTCGTGGGCGACGGTGCCGTGCAGGGCTGTCGCGTCGTCGGCGAGGTCGGCGTTGACGACCCGGCCGGTGTGCAGCAGCGGCCGGAGTTCGCGGTAGAGCCGTGACCAGGCGGTGATCGCGGCGAGTTCGCCGTGGGTGGCGGTGGTGAGGTCCTGTTCGATGCCGGCGTGGGCGGTGAGCGAGGCGATGAGCCGGAACGACAGGTCGGTGGTGCGGGAGGTGGTGTGGGCGCGGGCCGCGCCGAGGTGCGAGCCGATGAGTTCGGGGGGTACGAGGGCGCGGGTCCACCGTTCGATCTGGACGCGTTCGACGGGGTCGTTGCAGTCGGAGGCCCATACCCGGTCGGTGCGGTCGAGGATGCCGAGGTCGATGCGGCCGCCGCCGCCGGAGCACGTCTCGATCTCCAGGTCGGGGTGGCGGGCGCGTAGCTCGTCGAGCAGCCGGTAGAGCGCGAGGGTCTGCCTGTGTACGCCGGGCCGGTCGCCGTCGGGCCGGCGGCTGACGGCTTCGAGCAGGTCGCGGTTGTGGTCCCACTTGAGGTAGTCGATGGAGTATTCGCGGACCAGGGCGTCGATCTGTGCCAGCAGGTAGGCGTATGCCTCGGGGCGGGCGATGTCGAGCACGTACTGCCGGCGGGCGCTGGGGCCGAGGCCGGCGCGCGGGCCGAGGATCCAGTCCGGGTGGCGCCGGGCGAGCTGCGAGTCGAGGTTGACCATCTCGGGTTCGAACCAGAGCCCGAACTGCATGCCGTGCCCGCGTACGACCTTGACGAACGGGTCGAGGCCGTCGGGCCAGACGTCGCGGTCGACGTGCCAGTCGCCGAGGCCCGCGGTGTCGTCGCGGCGGCGGTGGAACCAGCCGTCGTCGAGCACGATGCGTTCGACGCCGACCTCGGCGGCGCGTTCGGCCAGGCGGGTGAGCCGGTCGAGGTCGTGGTCGAAGTAGACCGCTTCCCAGGTGTTGAGCACGAGCGGGCGCGGTGTCGTGGGGTGGTGGGGGCGGTCGCGCAGGCGGCGGTGCAGCCGGTCGGCGACGCCGTCGGTGCCGGCGTCGGACCAGGTGAACAGGACGGTGGGGGCGTCGTAGCGGTCGCCGTCGGTGAGGATGACCTCGCCGGAGTGCAGGGCTTCGCCGGCGCCGATGACGGCGGCGAACGCGCCGGCGGCCTCGGGCAGGCGTTCGGCGAGGTAGCGCTGCTCACCGCTCCAGGCCAGGTGCATGGCCCAGACCTCGCCGTGGCCGAAGCCGAACGCTTCGGTGCCGGCGACGAGCAGGTAGGGCGAGTCGTGTCCGGGTTTGCCGCGGTGGGTGGCGCGCAGGTGGGTGCCGAAGCCGAACCGGGTGCGCTGGGCGGCGCGTTCGCGGCACCACTTGCCGGTGAAGTCGAGCAGGTCGGTGGCGCGTTCGGGCACGGGCAGCAGGGCGAGCAGGCCGTCGAGGGTGTACGGCGTCGCGCCGGTCCCTGGGTTGAGGGCGGCGTCGCGTTGCACGCTCATCGACACGGCGAGCACCCCGAACCGGTCCAGCTCGTAGGTGATCGTGGAGCGCAGGGCGGTGACCTGGTCGAGGAACCGGAAGGTGAGCCGGCCGCCGATCCCGTCGGCGGGCACGTCGAGGTGGTGCGAGTCGAGCACGGGGCGTGGGGTGGTGGCGTGTCCGAGCGCGTTGCCGGCCTGTGCGGTGGTGCCCGACCAGCCGTCGTAGGCGTTGGGCCAGACGGACAGGACCCGGGGTCGGTCGGGTGAGTTGTTGAGGACGGCGGGCTCGGCGGTGAGCCGGAGGTCGTCGCCGCGGCCGTCGGCGGGGTCGCCGAGGTCCGCGCCCCAGTGCAGGACACGGGGGGTGGGATGGCGCACCTCGACGATGAAGGCCGCGCCTCCGGCACGCAGGGCGAGTACGGCTTCGGCGCCGGAATGCATGGTTCAGAGCCTCCGTGGACGTTACGACAAGGTTACTTGACGACGTAAATTAATCATGTTTAGTCTGTCGCGGCAAGCGCAGGAGCAGATCGAAAACCCCCGCCGTGGCAACGGCGCGACAGATCGAACATGCGGGAGCAGGACCAATGGCGCTCTTGGAAACACCGGCCCGCGAAACGCGGCCACCACAGCCGGCGACGCGGCGGCGCGGCAGGGGCCGCGGCGCGGTCAACGCGAACTCCCCCGCCCACCGCGGCGACGCCCGCCTGGCCTGGGTGCTCATCGCGCCCTCGCTGATCGGGTTCGCCGTCTTCGCGGTCTACCCGACGCTGCGCGGGCTCTACCTGAGCTTCACCGACTTCGCGGTGCTCACCCCGCCCACCTGGGTCGGGTTCGACAACTACGTGAAGCTCGCCGCCGACGACGTGTTCTGGTCCGCGCTGGGCGTCACCGTCTACTTCGTCGTGCTCTCGGTGACCATGAGCCTGGCCGTGTCGATCGTGACCGCGGCGGTGCTGCACCGGCTCACGTCCTCGACCGTCATCCGCGGCCTGATCATCCTGCCGTTCCTCATCTCCGCGGTCGTCGCGGCGACCGTGTGGGCGTGGATGCTCGACGCCCAGCTCGGCATCGTCAACATCGCCATCGAGGCGCTCGGCGGGGACGGCGTACGCTTCCTGACCTCCCGCGAATGGGCGATCCCGTCGATCGCGCTGATCAACGTGTGGAAGCAGATGGGCTACACGTCGATCATCATCTTCGCCGGCCTGCAGACCATCCCGCCCACCGTCTACGAGGCCGGGCGCATCGACGGCGCGAGCGAGCTGCAGATGTTCCGCAGGCTCACGCTCCCCCTGCTGCGCCCGATCCTGGCCCTGGTGCTGGTCCTCAACGTCATCGGCGCGTTCCAGGTGTTCGACATCGTCCAGGTCACCACCAAGGGCGGGCCGGCCAACGCCTCCAACGTGCTGCAGATGCTGATCTACAGCAAGGCGTTCGGGCAGTTCGACTTCGGCTACGCCTCGGCGATGTCGTTCGCGCTGTTCGCGATCCTGCTCGTCATCACGTTCCTGCAGATGCGCCTGCTGCGCGCCAACGAATCGGAGGTCAGCGCATGACCGCCACCGCGACCCGCCGCCGCGGCTGGACCGTCGGCAAGGCCGCCGCCTGGACGTACCTGCTCGGCGTGCTGTTCGTGACGATCTTCCCGTTCTACTGGATCCTGCGCACCGCGCTGTCGGACAACTACGCGCTCATGGCCGAGCCCGCCTCGCTGCTGCCCGCGGGCTTCACCTGGGGACCGTTCCGGCGCGTGCTCGGGCTCGCCACGACCGAGGAGTCCATCGCCGAGGGCGGCTCGGGCGCGTCCGTCGAGCTCGGACACTTCCTGGTCAACTCCGTGATCTACGCGACGCTGTCCACGGCGCTGATCGTGTTCTTCTCCACCCTCGCCGCGTACGCCTTCGCCCGCCTGCACTGGCGCGGCCGCGACCTGGTGTTCAGCATGTTCCTGACCGCGCTGATGGTGCCCGGCATCCTCACCCTGCTGCCGAACTTCGTGCTGGTGAAGGAACTCGGCCTGCTCAACACCTTCGCCGGGATGATCCTGCCCGGGTCGCTGTTCTCCGCCTTCAACATCTTCTTCCTGCGGCAGTTCATGCTCGGCCTGTCCACCGAGATCGAGGAGGCGGCGCTGCTCGACGGCGCGGGGCGGCTGCGCGTGCTGTTCGGCATCACCCTGCCGATGACCAGCGGGCCCGTCATCACGCTGTCGATCCTCGGCTTCATCGGCATGTGGAACGACTACTTCTGGCCCCTGCTGGTCACCAGTGACGAGTCCGTGCAGCCGCTGACCCTCGCGCTGGCGGTGTTCAAGCAGTCCTCGCCGCAGGCGCAGCCCGACTGGGCGGGGTTGATGGCGGCGACGCTGGTCGCGGCCCTGCCGATGCTGGCGCTGTTCATGGTGTTCGGCAAGCGCATCGTGAACTCCATCGGCTTCTCCGGAGTGAAGTGATGACGCCGACGCTGCGCCTGGCCTGGCGCCGACCCGCGCGGGAGTGGGTCGAGGCCACCCCGCTGGGCAACGGCCGCATCGGCGCGATGGCCTTCGGCGGCGCCGTGGCCCGCATCCAGGTCAACGACGCGACCATCTGGTCCGGGCACCCCGACGGACCCGCCGACGCGCTCGACGACCTCATCGCGGGCGGGGCCGGCCCGGCCCGCCTGGCCGAGGTCCGGGCCGCCATCGACGCCGAGGACCTGCGCCGGGCCGAGGCGCTGCTGATGAGCTTCCAGGGCCCGTACTCCCAGGAGTTCCTGCCGTTCGTCGACCTGGCGCTGGAGACCCGCGGAGCGGTCGCCGCACCCGATCGGGCCGCCCGCGTGCTCGACCTCGACCAGGCGCACCTGACCGAAGACCTGCACGTCGACGGGGTCGCCGTCACGCGCCGCACCTACGTCAGCGCACCCGCCGGCTGCCTGGTCGTCGCATACACCGCCGACTCCCCCGTGCTCGACGTCGACCTGCGCCTGTCGAGCCCGCTGCGCGAGGTGGGACGCGACACCGCCCCGACCCGCCTGACTCTCGACGTGCTCGCGCCCGTCGACGGCGCGCCCGCGCACGAACCCTCGGTCGAACCGCCGCACCGCTACCTCGACGGCGACGGCTTCGACCACTTCGCGACCGCGGCCCTCGCGGTCGACAGCGACGGAACCCACGGTTCCGACGGTGACACCCTGCGGGTCCGCGGGGCGCGCCGGCTGCTGATCGCACTGTCGACGTCGAGCAGGGCTGCACTGTGGTGGGCTGACCCTGACGGCGCCGGCTGGCGGACCTCCTCCCGCGAGGAGATCCGGGAGCACGCCCGCTCGACCGCGGCCGCCGCCCTGCGGCGCACCGCGTCCGAGCTGTTCACCGAGCACCTCGCCGACGTGCGGGACCATGCCTCGGGGGCGCGCTTCGCGATCGGCGGCCGGCGTGGCGGCACCTGGGACGTCGACACCGACGTCCTGCACGGCGACGACGAGCCCCTGCGCGTCACCGTGCTCGCCGAGTACGGCCGCTACCTGCTCGCCGCCTCGTCGCGCACCGGCGGGCCGGCCGCGAACCTGCAGGGCGTCTGGAACGACGACCTGCGGCCGCCGTGGTCGTCCAACTACACGATCAACATCAACACGCAGATGAACTACTGGCCCGCGCCGGTGGTCGGGCTCGACCACGCGATCGAGCCGCTGACCGCGCTCGTGCGGCGGATGGCCCGCACCGGCTCCGACGTGGCCGCCCGCCTCTACGGCGCGCGCGGCTGGGTCGCCCACCACAACAGCGACCTGTGGGGCTGGAGCCTGCCGGTAGGCATGGGACACGGCGGCCCGAGCTGGGCGATGTGGATGATGGGCGGGGTCTGGCTGACCCACAACCTGTGGGACCGCTACGAGTTCAGCGGCGACCGCGACCTGCTCGCCGGCACCGTCTGGCCACTCATGCGCGGCGCGGCCCTGTTCTGCCTAGACTGGCTCGTCGACGACCCGGCCACCGGAGGGCTGCGGACCGTCCCCTCGACCTCGCCCGAGAACCTGTACGTCGGCCGCGACGGAGCACCCGAGGCGATCGGCGTCTCCACCACGACGGACCTCGCCCTCATCCGGGCCCTGTTCGAGCGCTCCCGCACGGCCATCGAGGTGATGGGGACCGACGACCCGCTCGACGCCGAACTGGCCGCCGCCCTCGACCGGCTGCCCCGGCTCAGCGCAGGCCCCGACGGCCGGCTGCGCGAATGGTCGACCGACGTCGCCGACGTGGACCCGCACCACCGGCACCTGTCCCCGCTGGTCGCCCTCTACCCGCTCGACCTGATCGACCCCGCCCGCACTCCCGGCCTCGCCGAAGCCGCGCGCCGCTTCCTCGACGGCCGCGGACCCGGGGCCATGGGCTGGTCGTGGGCGTGGAAGGTCGCGCTGCGGGCCCGGCTCGGCGACGCCGCGCAGGCCCGCGGCCTGCTGCTCGAAGCGTTCACCGCGTTCGACCGCGACCATCGCAGGCTCGCCCCCGTCGACGGGTCCGAGTGGGGCGGGTTGCTGCCGAACCTGTTCAGCACCCACCCGCCGTTCCAGATCGACGGCAACTACGGCTTCACCGCGGCGATCGCCGAGATGCTCGTGCAGAGCCACGGCGGCCGCATCCGCCTGCTGCCCGCCCTGCCCACCGCCTGGCCCGACGGCCAGGTGACCGGGCTGCGCGCCCGCGGCGGCCGCGAAGTCGACCTCACCTGGCGCGGCGGCGTGCTCGACCGCGCCGTCATCCGCGACCTCACCGGCACCGCGCACCGCATCACCGTCGAGCACGGCGGCCGGGTACGCGAACTCGACCTTCCGCCACACGGCGAGGTCACCCTGCCGAGCGCGTGAGCGCCGGCCAACCGACCCACCACAACACATCACGCACACCCGATCGGGCGTCAGCGACGGCGCCCCGCCACCCACAGTGAGGAACTCGTGAAACCGCAGCGAATCGCATCGGCATTAGCGTTCGTCGTCATCGCCGCCTCCGCGCTCACCGCATGCTCGACCGCCGACGAGACCAGCGCCGGCAGCGGCACGGTCAACTGGTGGACCTGGGACGAGCGGCAGGCCGCCTCGTACGAGAAGTGCCTGCCCGGCTTCCAGAAGGACAACCCCGGCATCACCGTCAAGATCTCCCAGTACGGCGTCGGCGACTACTTCACCAAGCTCACCGCCGGTTTCGTCTCGGGCGCTGCGCCCGACGCGTTCCAGAACAGCGTGCCGCTGCTGGGCGCGTACGCCGGCCAGAAGCAGATCATGCCGCTCGACGACCTGATCAAGAAGACCAGCTACGACCTGAAGGTCTTCAACATCGGCGTCGACTCGTGGAAGTACACCGACGGCAAGCAGTACGGTATCCCGCTGGACTGGGCCGGCGCCGCGATCTACTTCAACGAGGCGAAGGTGACCGAGGCGGGCCTGACCGCCGACCAGGTCCGCAACATGACGTGGAACCCCGACGACGGCGGCACCTTCGACGACATCGTCGCGCACCTCACCATCGACAAGAACGGCGTCCGCGGCGACCAGCCCGGATTCGACAAGACCAAGGTCGCCACCTACGGCATCGGCAGCCTCGCCTCCGGTGACTTCAACGGCCAGACCTCGTGGAACTCGTTCGTGTCCACCCTGGGCTGGCGCATGGGCGACAAGCCCGCGTGGCCGACCCGGTTCCAGTACGACACCCCCGAGTTCGCCAAGACCCTCGAGTACCTGCGCGGGCTCGGCGACCGCGGCCTGATGCCCGGCTACGGTCAGCTGACCGTCTCCGGCGCGCAGCAGGTCGGCTCGGGCACCGTCGCGATGATCCAGGGCGGCACCTGGGACGCGACCTCGATCACGAAGATCCCGGGCGTCAAGGTCGGCATCGCGCCGACCGTCAAGGGACCCCAGGGCCGCTCGATGATCAGCAACTCGAACGCCAACAACATCTACGTCGGCACCAAGAACCTCGACGCGACGTGGAAGTGGGTCACCTACATGGGTTCGGAGGCCTGCCAGTCGGCGGCCGGCGTCGACGCGACGTTCCTGCCCTCGATCGCCAAGTCGCTGCAGGCCGCCGTCGACGCGCAGCAGGCGCAGGGGCTCGACCTGTCGGGCTTCGTCAACGCGCTGAACAACGGCGAGCTGTGGGCGGCCCCGCCGACGGCCAACGGCCAGGAGCTGGCCGACACGATCAAGCCGCTGTTCGAGGCCTACTTCAGCGGTGAGCGCGACAAGAACGTGTTCGGCGAGATGGCGAAGAAGACCGAGGAGATCCTCGGCGAGTGATACCGGCGCGGGGGCGGGAACGGCGTTCGCGCCCACCCTGCCCCCGCACCTCTACCGTATTGCTCGGACCACGCGCCACCCACGACCGGCATCGAAACCACAAGGGATCCCGTCATGTACGAACCAGGCGCCGCCGTCTCGCTGCTGCAAGGAGCCTCCGCCGCAGCGGCCGAGGTGTTCAAGTGCATCCTCACCCGGGGTCCGATCAGCCGCATCGACATCGCCCGCCTGGCGGGCCTGTCCCAGGCCGCGGTGACCAAGGCGGTGGCCCCGCTCATCGGCGTCGGCCTGGTGTCCGACCGGCTCGAATCCCAGCGCGACGGACAGCCGGGGCGACCGGCGAACCCGCTCATGGTCGTGCCGGACGCGCTGGTCTGCCTTGGCATCAAGGTCAACGCCGACGAGATCGTCGGCGTCGCCACCGACCTGACCACCCGCATCCTCGCCAGCGACCGCCGCCCGCTCGACTCCACGAAGCTCGACACCGTCGTCGACGCCCTCGAAGCCACCGTGCACCGGCTCGTCGACCTGCTCGGCGAGCGCGCCGGGCGGCTGTGCGCGGTCGCGGTCACCGTCTCCGGCGACGTCGACACCGTCGGCGGCATCGTCCGCGAGTCCGCGATCATGGGCTGGAGCGAGGTGCCGCTCGCGGCCATCCTGACCGAGCGCCTGGGCCGTGACGTGCTCGTCGAGAACGACGTGCGGGCCCTGACCATCGGCGAGCACTGGTTCGGGGTGGGCGTCGGCACCGCCTCGTTCGCGATCGTCACCATCGGCCGCGGCATCGGCAGCGGCCTGCACGTCAACGGCGAGGTCGTCGAGGGCGCGTACGGCGTCGCGGGCGAGATCGGCCACCTGCCGCTGACCTCGGCTGACCGGACCTGCCCGTGCGGCCGACGTGGCTGCGTCGAGGCCGTCGCCGGCACGCCGGCGATAGTGGCCGAGGTGTCCCGCGGGCACGGCCGGGAGCTGTCGATCGGCGAGGTCGTCGATCTGGCACACCACGGCGACCCCCTCGCCGTGCGGACGTTCGAGCAGGCCGCGACCGTGATCGGCACCGCGATCGCGACACTGGTCAACCTCGCGGGCCCGGAACTGGTCATCATCGGCGGTGAGGCGGTCAGTGACTTCGACCTGTTCGAGGAGCATCTGCGGGCCGCGTTCGCCGAGCACGCCTTCGGTGCGGCGGGCCGGTGCCGGATCGTCACCCGCCCGCACACCTTCGAGGACTGGGCCCGTGGTGCCTCCGCCTCGGCCATCCGCCGCCTGGCGGAGAACCGGGGCTGAGGCCCGCCCGGAGGCGGGTGGGTCCGGTTCCGCGGCGGGGACGGGCCGTCCTCGGTCGGCTCGGCCCGCACCGCGAGCGTCCCGGCGGGAATTCGCGTGATCGGGCAGCCGTAGCCTTGGCTGTACGATGACCTGCGAGTGAAGGGCCTGATGTCGTTGGCTACCCGAAGCAGTCGCACCGAGTCCCGGCCCGCGTTGAGCCGGGATCGTGTGCTGCGGGCGGCGATCGAGCTGGCCGACGAGGGCGGCATCGGCGCCGTGACGATGCGCCGGCTCGCCGAGAGCCTCGGGGCCGAGGCGATGTCGCTCTACCACCACGTGGCCAACAAGGAACAGGTCCTGGACGGCGTCGTCGACGTCATCGCGACCGAGATCAACGAGGTGGTCGGCCGGATCACGCTGCCGACCCGCGGCGCGGCCTGGCAGAGCGCGGCCCGCGAGCGCATCCTGACCGCCCGTCGGCTGCTGCTGCGGCACCGGTGGGCGCCCTCGGTGTTCGAGTCGCGGACCACGACCAGCCCCGCGGTGCTGCTGTACTACGACGGCCTGATCGGCATCATGCGCGACGGCGGGTTCTCCAACGACCTGGCCCACCGCGCGATGCACGCGCTCGGCAGCCGGGCGCTGGGTTTCAGCCAGGAATTGTTCACCCCGGGTGACGGGCCGGCCACGGGCGAGCCCGACCCGGTGATGGCGAGTATGGCCGCGCGGCTGCCCCACCTCGTCGGCATGCTGGCCGAGGTCATGCACGACGATCCTGATTCGACGCTGGGCTGGTGCGACGACCAGGCGGAATTCGAGTTCGGACTCGATCTGCTCCTCGACGGCCTCGATCGGCGACGCTGACCTAGGGAGTTCCCCTGATTGACCGCCTTACGGCGTAAGGCTACCTTACAACGTAAGACTTACAACGTAAGGTCAGGAGACCTCGATGAAGGCGTACGTGCTCCACTCCTACGGACCGCCCGAGAATCTGCACCTCACCGACGTCGACACGCCCGTGCCGGGGGCCGGCGAGGTGCTCGTCCGGGTCCGCGCCACCTCGATCAACCCGTACGACTGGCACCACCTGCGCGGCGAGCCCGTCGTCGCCCGATTCATGGGCGGCGGCTTCGGCAAGCGCCGCCCGAACCACTCCATCCTGGGCTGCGACGTCGCGGGCGAGGTCGCCGCGGTCGGCGCCGGGGTCACCCGGTTCCGCACCGGTGACGAGGTCTACGCCCTGGTCAAGCACGGCGGCTTCGCGCAGTACACCTGCATTCCCGAGGACCACCTGGCACCCAAACCGCGCAGCCTCTCCTTCGAGCAGGCCGCGACCGTGCCGATGGCGGCCCTGACCGCGCTCGTCGCGATCCGCGACAACGCCGCGGTCCAGCCTGGACACCGTGTCCTCGTCAACGGGGCCTCCGGCGGCGTCGGGACGTACGCGGTGCAGCTGGCACGGGCGGCCGGCGCGGAGGTGACCGGTGTGTGCAGCGCGCGCAACGCCGAACTCGTCCGGTCCGTCGGCGCGGCCGAGGTGATCGACTACACCACGCAGGACTTCACCCGGCTCGCCCGCGGCTTCGACGCGCTCATCGACATCGCCGGCAGCCCGTCCGTCTGGGCCGCCCGGCGCGTGCTGCGCCCGGCGGGGACCTACGTCGTCGTCGGCGGCAACGCGGGACGCTGGGCCCGGCCCGTCGACCACATGATCGGCGCCACCGTGATGGGCAAGCTCACCTCCCAGCCCGTGGCCATCACCGACACCCCGATCGGTCCGGCCAGCGGCCGCGACCTGGTGGAGCTGACCGCGCTGTGCGACACCGGCGCGGTCAAGCCGGTCGTCGAGCGCCCGTACCCGTTCACGGAACTGCGCGAAGCCATCCGCCACGTCGAGACCGGGCGGACCCGCGGCAAGGTGGTGGTGACCGTCGAGTGATGCCACCGCACCGGGGGCGAAGCCGTGGCACCCCGTAGGCAGCGCCACAGCCGGCCGCCGACGCGTCGCTCACCACGACCGCGGCGGTCCGGCACCTCCGGTGAGCAGAGCGCGCCCCAGCGGGGTCACGAGGTGCAGCATGTGCCTGCCGTACGGGCGGGTCCGCAGCAGTCCCGCCCGCCGCAGCGTCGTGGCGTGCTCGCTGGCGCTGGACAGCGAGATGCGGACCCGGCGGGCCAGTTCGGTGGTGGTGCAGCCGTGCGGGTGCAGCTGGGCCGCGCGCAACACCGCGGCGCGGGTGTTTCCCAGCAGCGCGACCAGCTCACCGCCGGGCGGCGGGGTCCGGTCGGCGTCCCAGTCGGGGTCGTGGTCGATCGGGTACACCAGCACCGGCGGCCGGTCGTCCGCCCGCAGCGTGACCGGCGTGCCCCGGCAGAAGAACGACGGCAGCAGCACCAGGCCGCGCCCGGCGAGATGGATGTCGCGGTCCTCGGGGTAGGCCACGTGCAGGGTCGGCGAGTCCCACCGGATAGTCGGATGCAGCGTCGTGAGCAGCCGGTCGACACCCCCGTCGACCATGAACCGCGCCCCACGCGCCCGTGCCCCGGCGACCTGCCCCGAGATCAGCTCCCAGTGGCCGGCGAGCACCGCTTCGAAGTAGGAACGCATCGCCGTGGCCAGCGCTGCCAATGCCGCGCGGTCGCCGTCGGCCAGCCGCTCGGTCCGCGCCCGCGGGCAGTGCCGGGGCAGGACCCGGCGCAGGTCCGTACGCAGGTGGTCGAGCGGTGTCGCGAGCACTTCGGCCAGCCCCGCGTCGAGGCCTTCGGCGGCGTCGTGGAGTCCGCGGGTCGGGGTGAGGAAGTCGGGCGAGTAGCCGGTGGGCGGCGCGAGGCTCAGCAGGGCGCGCATCTGCGGGGTGAGGCGTGCCATCGCGTGGCGACGCCAGCCGCCGAGAGCCGGCGGGCCGTGCCCGCTCGTCAGAGCGTGCTGGCTGAGCAGGGTTTCCCACAGTGGATCGGCGCCTGAGGCGAGCCGCAGCGAGCCCAGGTCTGCGGCGGTGAAGTGTAAACGCAGCATGGTCAGGCCTCCGCTGCGCGGACTCTACCCGAGACCGGCATTACGGGCAATCAGCGATGCCCATACGGCGATCTCCTGGTAGCGGTCGCGGCACGCTTCGGCCCTGCCCGAAGCGACTGGCACGGCCCGAGCGGCCGGTCGCATGCTCTGTCGCATCCGAGCACCACCATCCCGAGACGGGAGTTGACCCGATGCGACGCCTGGCCTTGCTGTTCCTGACGCTCGTGCTGCTCATACCCGCCGCGCCCGCGCTGGCGGCCGGCACGTTCACCAATCCCCTCAACGGCAGCGCGGACCCGACGCTGACCTACGTGAACGGCAACTACTACCTGGCCACCACGCTCGGGGACCGGATCGGGATCTGGAAGTCGCCGACGCTGGCGGGCCTGGCGAGCGCCGGCGAGCACACCGTGTGGCGCGACAGCGACCCGAGCCGCAACCAGCAGATGTGGGCGCCGGGCCTGTACCGGTTCGGGCAGCGCTGGTACGTCTACTACACGGCCAGCAACGGCGTCGACGCCAACCACCGCACGTACGTGATCGAGTCCGACGGCGACGACCCGCTGGGGCCGTACCACTTCAAGGCGCGGATCGCCGACCACGGCGAGTACGCGATCGACGGTGAGCCGTTCGTGCACAACGGGCAGATGTACTTCGCGTGGAGCGGCCCCGGCCGCGGCATGGGCGGGCCTGCGCAGATCTACCTGCAGCGCATGGACACGCCCTGGTCGACGACGGGTTCGCGGATGGCGCTGCCGGCCAGTGGCGGCTGCACGGAGGTGCGCGAGGGCGCGGTCGGGTTGCGCGGCAGCGGGCGGCTGTTCCTGGTCTACTCGACCTGCGACACCGGCAAGCCCGACTACCAGCTGTGGATGAAGTCCATCGCCGACGGGGCCGACCCGCTGGTGGCGGGCAACTGGGTGCAGCACGCGGGCCCGGTGTTCTGGCGCAACGACGCCGCGGGCGTGTTCGGCCCCGGTCACAACGGGTTCTTCAAGTCGCCGGACGGCACCGAGGACTGGATCGTCTACCACGGCAAGACCACGTCGGCGTACACCTACGCGGGCCGCACCACCCGCGCGCAGAAGATCACCTGGAACGGTGACGGGACCCCGAACCTCGGCCGGCCGTATGCGCTGGGCACGGCGTTGACGCCGCCGTCGGGTGATCCGGACAACCCGTCCACGGCCTGGTCGGCGATCGTCGACAACACCACCGAGGGGCGGTTCACCGCGAGCGCGAACTGGGGTGTGTCGTCGTACTCGGTGCAGCGGCACGGGGCCGACTACCGGTTCGCCGATCCGGTGTCGGCCGGCGACGCGGCCTGGTACCGGTTCGCGATCCCGGAGACGGGCACGTACCGGGTCGACGCGTGGTGGCCGTCGCTGTCGGGGTACAGCACGAAAGCGCCGTACGTGATCGTCACCGCGAGCGGGAACCAGACGGTGAACGTCGACCAGCGGTTCAACGGCGGGTCGTGGCGCACGCTGGGCACGTTCACGCTGACGGCCGGGGACGAGAACAAGGTCGCCGTCAGCCGCTGGACCAACGGCACGGGCCTGGTCATCGCCGACGCTGTCCGCATCACCCGGGTCTGACCGGCGGATCTGGGAGAGCTGTGGTCGCCCCGACTCTCCCAGATCCAGCCACTAGCGCAGGCCGAAGGCCCGCACGACGGTCTGGCTGACCGTGTTGCCCGCGGAGTCCGCCGCGCTGATCCGCACCGAGGCGAACTTCGCCCACCACGGCGCGCGCAGGGCCGCCTGCCAGGAGCCGTCACGCCGGTCGAGCGACGTCCGGTGCCAGGTGCGGCCGTCGTCGTACGACAGGTCCGCCTCGACCTTGCGGATCTGCCCGCCCTGGTGCACGCCCTCGAACTGCTGCGCGGTCACGCCGAGGCGGGCGCCGCGGTCGGCCCGGCCGGCGAGGTCGGTGTCGACCAGGTAGTGCACGCCGATCAGCGGCAGCCGCCGGATCTCGTCGGACGCGGCCCCCGTGAACGGGAACGTCCACTCGGTGCGGGTGCTGGTCGAGTACGGCGACACGACCTCCTGGCTGGTCTCGGTGATCAGCCGCACCGGCCGCGGACCGGGCGTGAGCACCCCGTACATGCTGCTGCCCGGGTTCTCCGCGATCAGCTCGTCGCCCTGGTACAGGCTGGTCTGCTGCGAGATCTCGCCCTCCCACACCAGTGCCTGGTGGTGCGGGTCGGAGTCGCCCCAGTTCGGCAGCGCCCACACCATCAGCTCGTTGCCGAGCATCGTCGGCCGGCCCGACACGAGGCTGTCCTGCAGCATGCTGGGCCGCCCGACCGGCGCGAACCAGCGCACGTCCGTACGGCTGCCCGGCCGGTAGCCGAGCAGGTCCGACGAGAAGGTCAGCGGGCCCATGCCGGCCTGCTCGAACCACTGGTTGCCGTGGTCGGCCGACACCCAGTCGGTGCGGCCGCCCTGCGCGGGCACCGGCAGGATGCCGCCGCTCAGCGCCGCCCACGGCTGGTCCGGGGAGATGTCGTAGCGCAGCCCCATCCCGGTGCCGGGCACCGGGCTGCGGTAGGCGACGTCGACGCGGGCCAGGTCACGCGGACCGGGCCGGTAGGTCACGTCCTGCGGCACCGCGCCGCGGTAGCGGTGGACCAGGTCGTACACGTAGGACGGCAGCGGGTGCGACTCGACGGCGTGCCGCTGCCTGCCCTTGGCCAGCTGGGCGATCAGCTGCTCACCCTGGTCCCGGCCGAGGGCGGCGACCGGCAGCGCCGGGTTCGGGTTCTCCAGCTCGTACCAGGCGTCGAGGCGGCCGTCGCCGTCGTTGACGAGCAGCAGCATCCGCGCCCCGGCGGCGGCCGCCGCGTCGGCCTGCGCGACGACGTCGCCACCGGCCTCGTGGCGTACCACGGCGACCTTGCCGCGGACCCGGGCCTGCTTCAGCTCGGCGGCGGTGCCCCGGCCCGCGAAGGCGAGGTCGAGCTGCTCACGGCCGTCCGGCAGGCTGCGCGAGGCGGTCTGCATGAGCAGGTCGTCGTAGCGCTGCCCGTGCCCGCTGATGGTCAGCGGCGGTTCAATCAGGCTCCAGCGGAATCCGAGGCTGAACTGGCCCTGCTTGACGGCACGGCCGGTCGGGGTGGCCCAGACGCTGTGGTACCAGCTGGGCACCGTGTAGTTGTCGAAGAACGGCACCAGGTCGCCGTTGGTGCGGCCGTAGTCGACGCGGACGTCGGCGCGCGCGGTCGGCGTCTTCACCTCGGCGGCGACCTGCCGCAGCTGCCGGGCGTCGAGCACGACGGTGCGGTCGCCGGTCAGCACGATCTCCGGTGCGATCAGCAGGCCCAGGCCCAGCGAGTGCGGCCCGGTGACGCCGGGCAGCTCCGCCTGCATGATCGCGCTGTAGGTGCCGGGCTGCAGGCTCGCGGTGAGGCGGCCGGTGCCGTCCACCGCGTACAGCTTCGGCACGGTGTTGCGGGTGATGTCCTTGAGCAGGATCAGCCCGGCCAGGCCGTGCCCGGCGCGGTCGCGGGTCTGGAAGGTCAGGTCGGCGCGCTCGCCTTCCTTGTTCAGGCCGACCAGGGTACGCAGCCGCAGCCCGCCGGGGCCGGTGGCGTCGACCGCGACGTGGGCGTAGGTGTCGTCCTGCGCGCGGTCCAGGGCGATGTGGACGGTCGCCTTGGCGGTGCCGCGCGCGGGCACGGTGACCCGGTCCGCGTCGAGGGTGAACAGGCCTGCGGGCGCGGTCGGCGCGCGCACCGCCAGCGCCAGGTCCACCGGCGCGTCACCGGTGTTGGTGTAGACGACCTCCCGGTCGACCCGCTGCCCCGGCTGGTACGGCCAGGCCAGGTCGGTGAAGTCGGTGCCGGTGGCGAACACGGTCGCAGCCGTGGCCGCGACGGCGTCGACCCGGCCGATGCCGTCGACGTACGGCTCGATGCGCTCGCTGGTGCGGCTCGTGCTCATCAGCACGTCCTTGAGCCGCTGCCCCGACCAGTCCGGGTGCGCCGCGGCCAGCAGCGCCGCCACGCCCGCGACGTGCGGCGTCGCCATCGACGTGCCGCTCATCGTCGTGTAGAGGCCTTCGCCCTCGCTCGACTGCTGCGACCGGGCCGCGAGCACGTCCACGCCGGGGGCGGTGATGTCGGGCTTGAGGCCGTTGTCGCCACGGCGCGGGCCGCGGCTGGAGAAGAACGCGATCCGGTCGAGGCTGTCGACCGCGCCGACGGTGAGCGCGGCGTCGGCCGCGCCGGGCGCGCCGACGGTCTGCATGTCGGGGCCGGAGTTGCCGGCCGCGATGGTGAACAGCGCGCCGGTCTGCGCGCTGAGCTCGTTCACGGCGCTGCTGAGCGGGTCGGTGCCGTCGGTGGGCGCGCCGCCGAGGCTCATGCTGACGACCTTGGCACCCTGCTGGCGGGCGGCCCACTCCATCCCGGCGATGATCCAGGAGTCCTGGCCCTCGCCCAGGTCGTTGAGGACCTTGCCGACGTGCAGGCGTGCGCCCGGGGCGACGCCGCGCTCGCGGCCGTCCGACGCGGCGCCGGTGCCCGCGATCGTCGACGCGACGTGCGTGCCGTGCCCGTGCCGGTCGGTGACCTCCTGCCCCGGCACGAAGCTGGCCGTCTGCGCGATCTGCCCGGCCAGATCCGGGTGGGTGACGTCGACGCCGGTGTCGAGCACCGCGACCGCGACACCTGCGCCGGTGTTGCCGTTCGCCCAGACCTCGGGGGCGCCGATCTGCGCGGTCGTGTCGGCCAGCGCGGCGCGGACCTTGCCGTCCAGCCACACCTTGGTGACCCCGCCGGCGAGCACGGGCCGGTCGTCGGCGCGCTTGGCCGCGCTCGGGGCGGTCAGCGCCGCCCAGAACCGGTCGGCGTCACCGCGCTGCTGCTCGACGGCCGCGCCGTGCACGCTGTCCAGGCCGCGTACCTGCACCGAGCCCGGCAGCGGCGCGCGGCGGGCGGCCGTGCCGTCGGCGTACTGCACGATCAGCGGCAGCTGCGGGCGGTGGGCGTCGTCGTAGCCGTCGGCGATGAGGTCGGTGACGTTGAACAGGCGCTCGTCGAGCAGGCCCGCGGCGACGTACGGCGTGACCGCGTCGGGATACACGTAGGTGTCCGTGCCGTAGGTCAGCACGTGCGCGCCGACCGTCGTGCCCTGCGGGCTGCGGACGCTGGTGGTGGTGCGGCCGCCGGCCAGCGCGGTGACGGTGACCCGGTCGCCGGTGATCAGCGTGACGGTGTGCGAACCGCCGGGCTTGACCGGGGCTTTGGCGGCAGGCACGGCGGCGACGGCGCTGCCGGGGGAGACGGCCGAGATCGCGCCCAGTGCCAGCGTCATCGCCAGCAGGGCGTGCGCGGGGGCGCGGCGTCTCGGTGAGGGAAGTGCGACCACGAGGCGGACTCCGTTCGTGCGGGGGATGAACGCCCGAAGATCGTCGCAACGGCGCAGGCCGCACGGGATAGATCACCCGTGGCGCAGATGTGACTCGCCCTATCGCGCCACCCGGGGTGACCGGGTGAACGTCCCGACGGCCGTCGTGTCCGTCGACCGGTGGACAGCCGGATTCCATCGCGTGGTCGTCCCGGGGGTGGTGCTCCGAACGCGACGATCGAGGCATGGCAGTCATCGAAGTCCACGGACTCCGCAAACGGTACGGGCGGCACCAGGCCGTCGACGGCATCGACCTCACCGTCACCCGCGGCGAGGTGTTCGGGCTGCTGGGCCCCAACGGCGCCGGCAAGAGCACCACAGTCGAGATCCTCGAGGGATACCGCCCCCGTGACGGCGGCGACGTACGCGTGCTCGGCGAGGATCCGGGCACGGCGGGCCGGCGCTGGCGCGCCCGGATCGGGGTCGTGCTGCAGCAGGCGAACGACAGTGCGGGCCTGACCGTGCGGGAGGTGGTCCGGCACGTGGCGGGCTTCTACCCGGCGCCGCGCGACCCCGACGCCGTCATCGACCTGTGCGGCCTGTCGGACAAGGCCGACGCCAAACTCCGCACGCTGTCAGGCGGCCAGCGCCGCCGGGTCGACGTGGCGCTGGGCATCGTCGGCGACCCCGAGCTGCTGTTCCTCGACGAGCCGACGACCGGTTTCGACCCGCAGGCACGGCGGCAGTTCTGGTCGCTGATCCGCAGCCTCGCCGCCGAGGGCACCACCATCGTGCTCACCAGCCACTACCTCGACGAGGTGGAGGCGTTGGCCGGGCGGCTCGTGGTGCTGGCCGGCGGCCGGATCGTCGCCGAGGGCACGCCGGCCACGATCGGCGGCCGCACCGAGGAGTCGACGGTGAGCTGGCGCGACGCCGACGGCACGCACCAGGTCTCCGTCGCCGACCCGACCGCCCTGCTCGCCGGGCTCACCGCCCGCAACGATCCGCAGCTGACCGACCTGCGGGTGCAGCGACGCAGCCTCGAAGACGTCTACCTCGACCTGATCGGAGAAGCCCGGTGACCACCCTGACCCCGCCCCTGCCCTCGACGTTGCGCACCGGCCTGTCGCGGGGCGCCGTCGAGATCAAGCAGTTCTTCCGCGAGCGGGACGCGGTGGTGTTCACCTTCGCCCTGCCCTCCTGCATCCTGATCATGCTCGGGTTCATCTTCGACGAGCCGCTGGAAGGCTATGCCCAGGTGCACGCGAGCCAGGTCTTCGCGGCCGGGATGATCGCGTACGGGATCGTGTCGACGGCGTTCATCAGCATCGGCATCGGCATCAGCGGCGACCGCGACGACGGCACCCTCAAGCGGCTGCGGGCGACGCCCGCGACCGCCGGGGCGTACCTCATCGGCAAGATCGTCCTGGTGGCCGTGACGACGCTCGCCGAGATCACGCTGATGCTCGCGGTGGGGGTGCTGCTGTTCGGCCTGCGGCTGCCGACCGACGCGGGGCGCTGGCTGACGTTCGGGTGGCTGCTCGCCCTGTCGGTCATCGCCTGCACGCTGCTCGGCATCGCCGCCAGCTCGCTGGCCCGCTCGGCCCGCAGCGCCCCTGCGGTGATGAACCTGCCCGTGCTGGCGCTGCAGTTCTCCTCCGGCATCTTCGTCAACATCGCCGCGCTGCCGGCGGCGATGACGGCAGTATCGTCGGTCTTCCCGGTGAAGTGGATGGGGCAGGGCTTCCGATCGGTGTTCCTGCCCGACGCGCTCGCGGCGCAGGAGGTGGCAGGACAGTGGGAGCACGGCAGGACAGCCCTGGTGCTGGCAGCGTGGTGCCTGCTCGGGCTGGTGCTGTGCCTGGCCACGTTCCGCTGGACCGATCGGCGCACCAGTTGAGCTCCGCGCGGCCCGGCCCGGTGGTCCTCCCGACCGCCGGGCCGTGCCCGCGGACGCGGCGATGGCTGTGGCGCTGGGACATGTACCTGGTCACCTGCCTGGCCGTGGTGGCAGTGGCGGTGGCCCGGCACACCGAGGTCGACACGGCACCACGGACCGTCGCCCTGACCTGCATCGTGATCATGGTGTTGAGCTGGGCCGTCGGGCGGCGCACCGCACCCGTCGACGACGATCACGACCACGAGACGGCCGGCGGCCGCTGGTACGTCGTCTTCCTCATCGTGCTGTTCGTGGTGGCGGTGGCGGCCGACGACATGAGCACGTTCACGCTGTTCGCGCTGTGCCCGATGGTGTTCCTGTGCCTGTCGCAGCGGCCCGCGCTGCTGGCCGTGGCGGTGCTGAACCTGGCCCCGCTGCCGATCAACCTGCTGCGCGGGGTCGACCTGGCGGCCATGCGCACCGGTGCCGCGATCAGCGTGCTGGGCCTGACGTTCTCCATGCTGATCGGCACCACCATCGACCGCGTCACCCGCCAGAACGCCGAACGCGGCCAGCTCATCCAGGACCTGGAGGCCACCCGAGCCGAGGTTTCGGCACTGTCGCACGAGGCCGGCGTCGCCGCGGAACGGGCCCGGCTGGCCGCCGACATCCACGACACCCTGGCCCAGGGCTTCACCAGCATCGTCACGCTGCTGCAAGCGGCCGAGTCCGAACTGGACACCGACCGGGCCGCCGCCGACCGACACCTGGCCCTGGCCGTCCGCACCGCCCGCGACAACCTCGCCGAAGCCCGCGCGATGGTCACCGTGCTGACCCCGGCCGAGCTGCGGACCGCGAAGCTGGCCGAGGTGGTCGCCCGGCAGGTCGCCCGCCTGGCCGACGACACCGGCGCGGCCACCAGCTGCACCGTCGAGAACCTGCCGCCCGCGCTGCCCACAGCCGTCGAGGTGGTGCTGGTACGCGCGCTGCAGGAGTCGCTGGCCAACATCCGCAAGCACGCCGGTGCGAGCACGGTCACCGTGGACCTGATCGGCGCCGCCGACACGGTCACCCTCACCGTCTCCGACGACGGCGCCGGCTTCGACCCGGCCACCGCCGCCGACGGCTACGGCCTGCGCGGCATGCTCGCCCGTGCCGAACAGGTCGCCGGGAAGCTGGCCGTCCACTCCGCGCCCGGCCTGGGCACCACCCTCACCCTGGAGCTGCCCGCATGATCACCGTACTGCTGGTCGACGACCACCCGGTCGTGCGGGACGGCCTGCGCGGCATGCTCAACGCCGAGCCCGACATCGACGTGGTCGGGGAGGCCGGCTCCGGCGCCGAGGCGGTCGTCATGGCCAGGTCGCTGCGGCCCGCCGTCGTCCTCATGGACCTGCGGATGCCCGGCGGCGACGGAGCCACGGCGACCGGGCAGATCCTGGCCGAGCTGCGTGACACCCACGTGGTCGTGCTCACCACCTACGACACCGACGCGGACATCCTGCGCGCGGTCGAGGCCGGCGCGGCTGGCTACCTGCTCAAGGACGCCACCCGGGCCGAGCTGACCGCCGCGGTGCGCGCGGCCAGCCGCGGCGAGACGGTGCTCGCTCCGTCGGTCGCCGGACGGCTGATCCGGCAGGTCCGCGGCGGCCCCGCGCAGCAGCAACTGTCGGCGCGCGAGGTCGAGGTCCTCGGGCTCGTCGCGCAGGGCAGCACCAACGCCGACATCGGCCGGCAGTTGCACATCAGCGAGGCCACCGTGAAGACGCACCTGCTGCGCGCGTTCGCCAAACTCGAGGTGTCCGACCGCACCGCCGCGGTGACCACCGCGATGGCCCGTGGCCTGCTGTGACGTGTCCCGACGGGCGCCCCGGGTATGGCTGGCACTACCCCGGATCCGCCCCCTGGGCGGCTGGGCCGGGCCGCCCGCGCTGGCTAGCGTGTCCACATGCCCTCTGAGCAGCCACGTCACTTCCTCGCCACACTCGCCTCACGCCGCTACCTGCTCTCGGAGTGGCCGTGGCGGGCCCTGTTCTACGTCCTGACCGCACTGCCCGCCGTCGGAGTGGCCGCCGTCCTGCTGACGCCGGTCACGCTGACCTGGGCGGCCGTGGTCGTGCAGGCCGCCGACGGCAGGTTCCACGCCCCGGTGCTGGTGGCGGCCGGGCTCGCGACGAGCGGGCTGGCCGCGGTCGGCACGCTGGTGGCGGCTCCGTTCGCCGCGCTGGAACGCCGCCGTTTGGGCATCGTCGACCCGCGCCCGGTCGACCCGGGGCCCCGGGCCGGCACCGCGACCTCCTGGTTCGCCGCGCGCTACGCCGAACTCTCGTCCTGGCGGGAACTCGTGTTCCTCATGCTGCTGGCCACGGTCGCACCGCTGGCGTACGGCCTGCTGGCGTTCGCCGTCTTCCTCGTCAGCATCCTGCTCATCAGCCCGTTGCTGGTACTGAAGGACGGCAAGGGCATCGACGGCATCGGCGCCACGGTCACCATGGGCCCTTGGGAGGTCACCACCCCGGCGCAGGCGATCCCGTACGTGCTGCTCGGCGTGGCCCTGCTGCCCGTGCTGGCATACCTCACCGGGCTGTTGGCCGCTGCCCACGCCGCCACCGCCCGGGCGCTGCTCGGCGGCGGCGGCCAGGCCGAACTGCGGGAGGTGGCCCGGTCCCGGACCCGGCTCGTCGACGCGTTCGACGCCGAACGCCGCCGCATCGAACGCGACCTGCACGACGGCGCGCAGCACCGGCTGACCAGCATGACCCTGCAACTGGGCGTCGCCCGGCTGGACCTGCCCGACGACAGCCCCGCCGCGGCGGCCCTCGACCGGGCGCACGCCGAGGCCAAGGACCTGATGGTGCTGCTGCGCGACCTCGTGCACGGCATCAGCCCGCAGACGCTGGCCGACCTCGGCCTGCCCGCCGCGCTGCGCGACCTGGCCGCCCGCAGCCCGCTCGCCGTCGCGGTGACCGTCGAACCCGGGGTCGCCGACCGCTACCCGTCGCGGGTGGAGAACACCGCGTACTTCGCCGCCTCGGAGGCGTTGGGCAACGTCGCCAAGCACGCCGGTGCCCCGGCCGCGGCGGTCCGGCTCGACCGCCACGGCGACACGCTGGTCATCGAGGTCCGCGACGAGGGCCGCGGTGGCGCCGACCCGGCTCGTGGCACGGGCCTGACCGGGCTCGCCGACCGGGTCGCGGCGGTGGGCGGGCGGCTGCTGCTGTCCAGCCCGGCCGGAGGGCCTACGCTCGTCCGCGTGGAGCTGCCGTGCCTGCCGTGACCAGGGTCGTGCTGGCCGAGGACGGGGTGCTGCTGCGCGAGGGCCTGGCCGGGGTCCTGCAGCGCTTCGAGTTCACCGTGGTGGCCGCGGTCGGTGATGCGGCCGCGCTGGTCGACGCCGTGGCCGCCGAGAATCCGGATCTCGTGATCACCGACATCCGGATGCCGCCGCGCTTCACCGACGAGGGGCTGCGCGCCGCGCTGGCGCTGCGCGCCGCCGACCCGGGCCGGGCGGTCGTCGTGCTCAGCCAGTACGTGCAGGCCGAGTACGCGGCGCGGCTGCTCGACAGCGGCGACGGGCGGCGCGTCGGCTACCTGCTCAAGGACCGGGTCGTCGACATCGCCGACTTCGTCGGGGCGCTGCGGACCGTCGTCGGCGGCGGCACCGTCATCGACCCCGACGTGGTACGAAGGCTGCTGGCCCACCGCCGCGACCCGGTCGCCGAGCTGTCCGCGCGCGAGTACGAGGTGCTGGCGCTGGTCGCCGAGGGCCACTCCAACGCCGCCATCGCCCGGCGGCTCACGGTCACCGAGGCGGCCGTGGGCAAGCACGTCGGCAACATCCTCGCCAAACTCGGCCTGCCACCGGACGACGACACGAACCGGCGGGTCCTCGCCGTGCTCGCCTACCTGCGCTCAAACCCAGAGCCCTAACCCCCCGACTCCCCCTCCCCCCAGCGCCCTCGACCAACCCCGGCACCCTCTCCCAACACGCAAGATCGCGACGATCTTGCGTGGCCTGTGGGTACGACACACTCCAAACGGGCAAAACGGCAACAGTTCGCGCAAGATCGTCACGATCTTCGGGTGGAGGCGGGGCGTCTTCACCGCCGGGAGGTTCGAAGGGCAGTTCCATGGCGCCGTGCGGTGTGACGGTGCCCTTGCTTTGCGCTAACGGAGGGCGGCGGTGAGGTGGCGGGCGTTGGCCCAGACGGCGTAGAGGGCGGGGGCGGGTAGCAGGAACAGGCCGACCGCGGGTCTGGCGACGATCGCGGCGGCCAGGATGCCGAGGACGGCGAGGTTGACCAGGCTGAGGTACCAGTAGCGGAGCGACAGGTAGGCGCAGGCCAGTGTCGTCTTCCGGGTCAGCTTGGCGTCTGCGGCCAGCAGCGCGGTGGCGGTGGCGGCGACGAGCGCGATGAGCAGCGCGAGCAGCGGGGTGACCGCGCCGAACGGGCCGCCGAGGGCGAGCTGGAAGTCGACGGCGAGCACGATCACGGCGGCGGCCGCGGCGCCGGCGACGGCCAGCGCCCGGCCGAACGAGTTCCGGTACGCGGTCCAGAAGGTCCGGCCGACGCGGTGCTCGCCCTCGGACAGGCCGCGGAACGCGGCGAACGCGGCGGCGGCGGCCGGGCCGCAGACCACTGCCAGTGCGGTGAAGAACGGCCAGGCCGGCAGGGGGCTGCCGCTGACGACGAGTGCCGCGAGCAGGGGCAGGCAGGCGGCGACCAGGCACAGGTTGATCTTCAGTCCGGCGTACACCGTGCCGAAGACGGTGTCGTAGGGCAGCCGGGCGAGCAGTCGCATGTCAGCTCATCCCTTCATGCCGGAGGAGGCGACGCCCTGGATGAAGTGGCGCTGGCCGAGCAGGAAGATGATCATGATGGGCAGCACGGACAGCACCGAACCCGTCATCATCATCGCGTAGTCGGCGTCATACTGGCCCACGAACGAGCGCAGGCCGAGCTGGATCGTCCACAGGTCGTTGCTGGTCAGGTAGATGAACGGCCCCATGTAGTCGTTCCAGGTGTTGACGAAGGTGAGCAGGGCCAGGCTCGCCAGCGCCGGTTTCGACAGCGGCAGCATGATGCGCGCCCAGATGCCGTACTCGCTGAGGCCGTCGACGCGGGCCGCTTCGCACAGCTCGTCCGGGATGGTCAGGTAGTACTGGCGCATCAGGAAGACGCCGAAAGCGCCGAACGCCTGCAGCAGGATCAGCGACCAGAAGGTGTCGGTCAGCTCGGCCTTCTGCATCATGATGTACTGCGGGATCATGTACGCCTGCCAGGGCACGGCGATGGTCGCGATGTACAGCATGAACAGCGTGTCGCGCCCGCGGAAGCGGACCTTGGCGAACCCGTAGGCGGCGAAGCTGCCGGTCAGCACCTGCAGGAACGTGATGACGAGGCTGAGGTACACGGTGTTGCCGAGGTAGGTCGCCAGCGGCACCCGGGTCCAGATCTCGGTGAAGTTGCCCCACTGGAAGTCCTGGGGGATCCACTGGATCGGGATGCTGAAGACGTCGTTGTTGCGCTTGAGCGAGGCGCTGACCATCCACAGGAACGGGACCAGGATCAGCAGCGCGGCCGCGGCCAGCACCACGTACACGGCGACCCGTCGGGCGAGGGCGAGCGGGCCGCGTGCGCGCGGGGCGGCGGCCGTGTCTGCGGTGCTCATCGGCGCTCCCGGCGGTTGTTGAACCAGAACTGGACGAGGGTGAAGACCAGCACGAGCAGGAACAGCACGAGCGAGATCGCCGAGGCGTAGCCGAACTCGCCCTCGATGATGCCGCGGCGGTAGATCTGCTGGGACAGCACGAGCGTGGCCCGGCCGGGCCCGCCGTCGGTCATGACGACGATGAGGTCGAACACCTTGAAGCTCTGCACGGTCAGCAGGACGAGCACGAGGAAGGTGACCGGCCGCAGGCCGGGCAGGGTGACGGCGCGGAAGCGCTGCCAGGTGCTCGCGCCGTCGACCTTGGCGGCCTCGTACTGCTCGACCGGGATCGCCTGCAGGCCGGCCAGGAACAGCACCATGTAGTAGCCCATGTCGCGCCAGACGCTGGTGAGGATGACCGCGGGCATGGCCCAGGTGGTGCTGGTGGTCCAGCCCGGTGGGCTGTCCACGCCGACGAACTGCAGGAACTGGTTGACCGGCCCGAACTCCGGGTTGAACAGCATGTTCCAGACGATGGCCACGGCGACCATCGAGGTGATGTACGGGAAGAACGCGGCGGCGCGGAAGAAGCCGACGCCGGCGATCTTGCGGTTGAGCAGCAGTGCCAGGCCGAGCGCGGCGAGCATGGTCAGCGGCACGTGGCCGAGGGCGTAGAAGGCCGTGTTGCGCAGCGCGATCTTGGTGGATTCGTCGTTCAGCAGCCGCTGGAAGTTGTCCAGGCCGACCCACTCGGGCGGGTTGTAGGAGTCCCACTCCATGAACGACAGGGCGAACGCGGCCAGCACCGGCACGAGGGTGAGCACGGCGAAGCCGAGGAAGTTCGGCAGGATGAAGCTCCAGCCGATGAGCGTGTTGCGCCGGGCGCGCCGTCTGTCGCGCGCCCGTGGCGAAGGCGCGGCGCTCGCGGTCGCCGGCGTCGCGGTGAGCAGGTCTGCCATCTCGTCCTCCCGGGTCACGCGGGGACGGCCGGGCGGCCGTCCCCGCGTACCTTCGTCAGTTGACCTCGTTCTTGACGCGGGACTCCATCTCCTTGATCGCGTCGTCGAGCGACTTCTGCTTGGTCATGATGAGCTGGTGTTCCTCGTTGAGGATCGTGTCGATCTTCGCCGTCTTGTCGCTGACCGGCATCTCGGGGTTCACCTTGTCCGGGGTGAAGGCCTTCTTCGACAGGTCGTCGGTGGGCATGCCCGGCAGCGCGAAGTACTGCTGGCGGATCTCGTCGCTCTGGTAGGCCGGGACCACGCCGATGCCGGTGATCGCCTTGGCGCCTTCCAGGGAGCTGGCGAACTCGACGAACTTCTGCGCCGCGGCGGCGTGCTTGGCCTTCTTGTTGACCGCGAACGCGGTCGGCGCCCCGAAGGTGGTGACACCGGTCGCGCCGGGGCGCTGCGGCATCGGGGCGATGGCCCAGTCCGCGTCGGTGGTGCCCTTCTTCTTCTCCGACAGCACCTTGGCGATGTACCAGGTGCCCATCGGCAGCATCGCGGTCTTGCCCGACTCGAACATCGAGGCGTACCCGGTCTTCTGGGTGACCGCGGTGCCGAAGTCGAGGGTGGCCCCGGCCTCCTGCAGAGCCAGCGCGGTCTTGTACTGGTCGGCGAAGAACTTGTAGTCGCCGGCGAGCTGGTCGCCACCGGTCTGCGCGGCGGAGATGGCCTGCACGATGGAGCGCCAGGTGTGCTGGTAGGCGCCGTAGACCTTCTTGTCGCCGGTGCCGGTGGTGAGCTTCTTGGCCAGCTCGACGTACTGGTCCCAGGTCAGGTTCGTCGGGTAGGGCTGCTTCGCGGCGTCGAACATCTTCTTGTTGTAGTACAGGACCCAGAAGTCCTGCCGGTACGGCAGCGCGTAGTACTTGTCGCCGTCCTGCTTGTACTGGTCGAGCCCGGCGAGCTTGGCGCCCTCGGCCGAGGTCGCGGCCGAGGTGATGTCCTTGAGCTGCCCGCGTCCGGCGAAGCGGACGTAGTCAGCCAGCGTCTTCATGGTGATGACGTCGGTGGTGTCGCCGCCGGCGAGCATCGTGGTGACCTTGGTCGGGTAGTCGGCGGCGAGGATGTCGACGGGCTTGATGGTGATGTCCGGGTTCGCCTTGTGGAAGGCGTCGAACAGGGTCTGGAACTCCGGCGTGGAGGCGAGGCTCCACACGGCGACGGTCAGCTCGACGGGGCCGCTCTCGGCGTTGTCTTCGCCGGAGCCGCACGCGGTCAGCGGCAGCGCGACTGCCATCGCCAGACCGACCGCTGCCAGCATCTTCCTTCTCTTCACGAACGTTCCTTCCTAAGGACGGCCGCTCACGCGGCGGAGGATCTGTTCTGTGCGTGGTGGTGCGGGCCGGTCGGCGGCGCGGGCAGCGCCGCCGTCGTGGTGACCTGGTCGGGCCACGTGACCCGGACGACCGGCGCGTCCTCGGGTCCCGAGATCTGTGCCAGCGGCGCGGGTGCGCCGCCGTTGAGCGCGAACGCCGCGATGTGCCAGGCGGTCGGCCCGGGCCTGGCCTGCAGCCAGGGGATGGCGGTGCGTTCGGCCAGCGGGGTGGCGTCGTGCACGGTGTGCACCCCGGCGACGTCGAGGCCGTGCAGCCCCACCGCGGTCGAGGTGAGCGTCGTGCCCACGGCTTCGGCGACGGGCTGGGCCGGGCCTTCGGACAACGGCGTGCCTGCCGGGTCCGTGCGTGCGTCGGGTGTGTCCGCCGCCGGTCGCGGGCGGGCGAGCACAGGGGTCGACCGGTCGTCGGCGACGCCCGCCGGGACCGGCCAGCCGCCGACACGTAGCGCCGTGACCTGGTCCCAGCCGGGCGCGCCCGCGGGGTCGACATGCACGAGCCGCACCTCCCACGCGCCGCGTACGACCGACACCGTGGTGACGGTGGCCGCGTCGACGGCGTCGCCGGGCAGGCCGGAGCCGTGGTCCGGGGCGTTGCGGTCCGGCTTGACCCAGCGGCAGCGGGCGCGGGAGGCCAGCACGGCCGCGTCGCCGCCGAGCAGCTGTACGTCCAGGGTGGTGAAGCCGCTGCGGTGGGTGGCCTCGCCGTGCGTGTCGAGCAGCACCACGGACTGGTCGAGCGGGCAGTCCCAGCCGTCGTCGTCCATCGCCGGCGCGGTCGCGGTGGAGTAGCCGAGCCGGGCGTACAGCGGCGAGTCGGTGCTGCGGTCGCCGGGCCGGGCGTGGTCGGTGCCGTGGTTGTAGACCCGCACCACGCCGTCGGCCGCGGTCGCCGACAGCGCCCAGCCGGGCGCGGTGATGACGGCGAACTGGTCGGCCTGCTCGACGGGCAGCGGCTGCTCGACGTCGGTCCACACCGGATGCTCGGCAGGCAGCGCGAGCCCGAGCAGGCCCTTGGACGCCCAGTAGGGCGAGCCGGTGCCGGAGTAGCGCTGGGCGATGCGCCGCCAGGGGTGGTGCCAGCCGAGGGTGAGCAGCCCGTCGGCGTCGGGCGCGCCCCGGTCGGTGAAGTGCTTGACGATCCCGGACGCGGCGCGGCGCAGCAGTCCGGGCGCGAGCGCGCCGGTGCCCGCCAGCGCGCCGGCCCAGAACGGGGCGGCGGCGGCGAAGCGGTAGGTGAGGCTGCGGCCCTGGATCAGCGGCGAGCCGTCCGCGCCGACCAGGCGCACCGCGTCGAGCAGGTAGCGGTCCAGACGCCGGGTGTACTCGGGCAGCAGCGGTGCGGCCTGCGCCTGCGCGCCGGTCATCCGGCTCCACAGGATCGGGTACAGGTGCAGGGCCCAGCCGGCGTAGTGGTCGTAGCTGCGTTCGGGCCCGTCGCAGTACCAGCCGCCGTCGCGGGCGAAAGACTCGTGCGTGGCCAGGTCGGCGGCGATGTCGTCGGGTGACCACGGGCCGCCGACGGAGGCGAGGAACTGCTCGACGACGATGCGAAACCACACCCAGTTCGTCTGGGGGTAGGTGTGGTCGCCGACGACCTGGGCGAGGTAGTCCACGACGCGTTGCTGCACGCCCGGGTCGAGGTTGTCCCACAGCCACGGCCGGGTCAGGTCGAGGATCAGCGCGATCGACGCGGCTTCGACCTTCGCCTGGCCGTGTTCGCGGGGCGTGGTCCAGCGTTCGGGCGAGCCCGGGTCGGTCCCCGCGGCAATGCCCGCGGCGTAGCGTTCGAGCAGGTGGTGGGGGTCGCGGCCGTGCTCGCCGGCGATGCGGAACCCGGCCAGCAGGAACGTGCGGGCGAAGCCTTCCAGGCCGTCGACGGCGGTGCCGTAGCCGCCGGGCGTCCCGGGCGGGGTGATCAGCGCGCCGGTGGGTGAGGCGTGCTGCCAGGCGGAGGCGAGCAGGTGGTCGGCGAGCGCCGCCCATTCGCTGCGGGTCCAGCCGGTGTACGGCGAGATGCTCGCGCTGCGCTCGTCGACGGCGGTGCGGTGCCCGCTCATGCGATCATCTCCAGTGCTTCGCTGGTGACGGCGTCGATCGGGGGTCTGCCGTGGACGAAGCGTTCGAGTTCGTCGAGGGCCTGGGCGCTCAGGCGCCGGGTCTCCGAGCCGAGCGACCCGGCGATGTGCGGGGTGATCATGACGTTGGGCAGCTGGGCCAGCAGCGATCCGGCGGGCAGTGGCTCGGGGTCGGTGACGTCGAGGATGGCGTTGAGCCGGCCGGTGGCGCATTCGCGCTCCAGCGCGGCGGTGTCCAGCACGGCGCCGCGCGCGGTGTTGATGACCGTCGCGCCGTCGGGCAGCAGGGCCAGCTCGCGGGCGCCGATGGCGTGCCGGGTCTGCGGCAGTTCGGGCAGGTGCAGCGAGACGATGTCGGCGTGGGTCAGCAGCTCGTCCAGCTCGACGAGGCGGCCGCCGGCGGCGGCGACGGCGACGGGGTCGGCGTACGGGTCGGTGACGAGCACCTGCGCGGTGTCGAGGGTCCGCAGCCGTTCGACGACGCGGCGGCCGATGCGGGAGAAGCCGACGATGCCGATGGTGCGGCCGTAGTTGGACAGGTCCTCGCGGTGGTGCACGTCGTCCCAGTCGGCCGGGCGCAGCCGCGATTCGGCGGCCAGCACGTGGGCCTTCTTGCCCGCGAAGACGATCGCGGCGAGCGTGTACTCGGCGACCGGCGTGGCGTTGGCCTCGGCGGCGCTGGTGACGAGGATGCCGCGGCGCCAGATCTCGTCGGAGACGAGGTTGCGGACGCTGCCCGCGCAGTGCAGCACGGCCCGCAGCCGGGGCGCGGCGGCCAGCCGCTGCGGGGTGAGGGTGGGCGCGCCCCACGAGGTGAGCAGCACGTCGGTGTCGGCCAGCCGGGCCCGGGTGTGCGGGTCATCGAGGTCGTCGGTCCAGATCGGATCGCCCAGGTCGGCCAGCGTCCGCAGTCGTTGCAGCTCCTGGGGCCCGAATTGGATCCGGAACGTGTCGGGCCGCAT
Source organism: Catellatospora chokoriensis (assembly GCF_011297315.1). Lineage (NCBI taxonomy): Bacteria > Bacillati > Actinomycetota > Actinomycetes > Micromonosporales > Micromonosporaceae > Catellatospora > Catellatospora chokoriensis. Next base: position 235,383 of record NZ_JAAOTI010000008.1, on the reverse strand, counting down.
CACGAGCAGTGCCTGCGGACGGTACATGCGGTGGCCTCTCCCGGGTTCCCAAAGCCTTGCTGATATGTTTGTTTATGTTCGTTCGAACAGTGCGATGAGTAGACCAGCCCGGAAACTGCACGACAAGTGCCCGTTACGAAGCTGTAACATGGAACGCGTAGACCTGGCCTTTTCTTTGTGAACGAATATGTTCGTTTGATCTGTGAGGGAGGCGACGATGGTGCGAGCGACCTGCCATCGATGCCCGTCCGGGCCGGTCAGGTCCGTCCGGACGGCGGCCCGCCGCGTGCCGTGCCACGCCACGCGTCCGTGCACAATCGAGCCCGACGCGCGCGACATCACCGTGGAGGCCCAGCCGTGACCCTGTCCGAGCCACCGCTGCTGCCGGACCAGCGCCGCGAGCGGCTCCTGGCCGACCTGCATGCCCACGGCACGCTGCGGGTCAGCGAAATCGCCCGCTCGCTGGGCGTCACCACCGTCACCGTGCGCCGCGACCTCGCCCAGCTCGCCGACGAAGGCGCGATCGAACGTGTGCACGGCGGCATCCGGCTGCCCCGCAACGGCGAAGGGCAGCCCCAGTTCAGCGTCGCCGTCGAGGATCCGGGCAGGTCCACGACCGTCGACGAGGCGTCGCTGCCCGCCGTCGGCATGGTCGTCCCGTCGCTGGACTACTACTGGCCGGAGATCGTCCGCGGCGCCCGCGACGCCGCGCCCGACGCCGGGGTTCGCATCGTGCTGCGCGGATCCTCCTATGACGACGTCGCCGACACGCGCCGCCAGACCGCCTGGCTGCTGGAGACCGCCGGCATCCAGGGCCTGCTCATCGCACCGCCCACCCTCGGCGACGAAGCCGCGCAGCTCATCGACTGGCTGGCCGGGCTCGACATCCCGGTGGTGTTCGTCGAGCGCACCGCGACCGTCGGCCTGTATCAGGAGCACGTCGAGTCCGTCTTCACCGACCACGCGTTCGGCGCGAGCCTGGCCGTGCGGCACCTCGCCGCGCGCGGCCACCGCCGAGTCGGTTTCCTGGCCTCGGCCAGCAGCCCGCACACCCCGGCGGTGCGGCGCGGCTGGCAGCAGACCGTGGCCGCGATCGGCCTCGAACTCGACGCCCCGGAACTGATCAGCCCCGATCACCGCGACCCCAGATGGGACGACGAGATCGACCGCGGCATCGACGCGTGGACCGCCAGCGGCACCACCGCGCTGCTGGCGCACTCCGACCGGGAGGCGATCTCGCTGGTCGCACGATGCGAGGAGCGCGGCATCCGCGTCCCGGACGACCTCGCCGTGGTCGCGTTCGACGACGAGGTCGCGGGCCTGGCCAACCCGGCGCTGAGTGCGGTCCGGCCGGCGAAGTACAACATCGGCGAGAGCGCGATGCAGCTGCTGTCCCAGCGTCTGCAGGACCCGGCACGGCCCGTGCACCGGGTGTCGGTCAGCCCGCAGCTGATCGTGCGCGACTCCAGCGGCGCCCGCCCCTGACGGCCGCGCGACCATGCCCGACACTTCCTTCCCCCGCCCGACGGGCGAGCTGACCTCGCTGCTGCGCGACATCCGCGCCGCGGCCGCCGACGACTCCATGCCTGAGCTGGGCTTCTCCGCCTACCGGGACTACTTCGACACGGGCAACCGCATCCGGTACGAGCGGCGCTACTTCCGCCGCCGCGCCCGGCTGGCCGCCCGCGCCGCTCAGGCGCTGCTCGCCCCGGACACCGACCTCGGGCCGCTGGCCGACACCCTGTGGTCGGTCTGCGACGAGTACACCTGGGCCCTGCCCGCGCACGTGCGCCACAGCGCCGACCAGGACCGCGGCCCGGAGCAGTGCCTGGACCTGTTCGCCGCCGAGACCGCGCACACCCTCGCCGAGACCGTGGCCGCGCTGGGCGACCGGCTGGACCGCCGCGTCGCCGACCGGGTGCGCGCCGAAGTGGAGCGCCGGGTCTTCGTGCCCTACACCGACGACCGGCCGCTGAACTGGGAGGGCTTCGGCAACAACTGGGAGGCGGTGTGCGCCGGGGCGACCGGGATGGCGGCCCTGGCGCTGCTGGGCGGCTCCTCCGCCGACGCCTCCCGGCTGGCCACGATGCTCGACCGCAGCCGCCGGGCCATGGACCGCTACCTGGCCGGATTCGGCGACGACGGCGGGTGCGCCGAAGGCGTGGACTACTGGGTCTACGGCTACGGCTACTTCGTGTACTTCGCCGAGGCGCTGCGCGAGCACACCGGCGAGGACCTGCTCGACTCGGCGAAGGTGGCCCAGATCGCGGCGTTCCCGCACCGGGTGGCGCTGGGCGGCGGCGCGTACGTGCCGTTCTCGGACGCCTCCGAGCGGCCGTGGCTGCCCGCGGGGCTGCTCACCCGGCTGGCCGAGCGGTTCGGCACCCCGCCCGCGCGGGTCGTGCCGTCGTTGCACGACGACCACTGCTACCGGTGGGGGCACCTGTCGCGCACGCTGGCCTGGTTCCGGCCCGGCACGCCCGCGATCACTGCCGAGGCGACCAGCCACCTGCCCGACCTGGCTTGGGTGGTCCACCGCGGCCGGTTCGCGTTCGCCGCCAAGGGCGGCCACAACGACGAGCCGCACAACCACAACGACCTGGGCCACTTCGTCCTGCACACCCGCGGCCAGAGCGTGCTGGACGACCTCGGCGCGGGCGAGTACACCGCCGGCTACTTCGGACCCGGCCGTTATGAATACCTGCACCCGTCGGCGCGCGGCCACTCGGTCCCGATCGTCGACGGCCAGGGGCAACTGCCGGGTGCGGACCGGGCCGCGAAGGTCCTGCTATTCCGCGACGACGGCGACACGCTCAGCTTCGACCTCGACCTGACCGGCGCGTACGAGGTGGCCGGGTTGCGGTCGCTGGTCCGGCGCTTCCGCTGGCGGCCCGACGGGCGGCTCGAACTGACCGACGAGATCGACGCCGAGCGGGAACTGCCCGTCGAGGAGGTCTTCATCAGCCGCCGCGAGCCGACGCTGACAGCCGGCGCGGCGAGCTGGGGCGACCTGGTCACGCTCGCGCACGGCTGCCCGCATGCCGCTCTGGAGGAGGTGGTCGCCTCGGATCACCAGGCCCGGCCGGACCGGGTGTACCGGCTGAGCTGCATCACCGTCGCGCCGGCCGGGCAGTCCGTGCACCGGTTCGTGTTCGAGGTGAAGTGAGCGAGCCGGCGCTCGTCACCTCCTGAACACCGATGTGCCACCGGGCGACGCGCCGCCCGTTCTGCCCCTTTTTCTGCCTCTTCCACTCTGCGACCCGCGTACTCCACAATCTTCGTATGTCTGACCAAATCGGGCACCACCTCGTGTCGTCGTCGCCCGAGCCGGATCACGCCGCCGGCCTGCCCCGCATTCTCGTGATCGGGGCCGGGATCGCCGGGCTGGCGGCGGCACAGGCGCTGCGCGGACTCGGCCACCCCGTCACGATCCTGGAAGCCCGCGACCGCGTCGGAGGACGCATCTGGACCGATGCCGACGGTGTCGACCTGGGCGCGCACTGGATCCACGGCACCGAAGGCAACCCGATCACCGAGCTGGTCGAGCGGTTGGAGATCCCCTACAGCTATGTGGGCGGCGACAGCTCCTACACCGGCGGCTTCGACAATCTGGACCTGTTCGGCACGGACCGGCGGATCACCAGCCAGGCCGCGAAGAACCGCACCCTGGAGCTGGCCGACGGAGTGCTGCACGAACTCGAACAGCGCGCGGAGCGGGCGCGCAGGCGCGGACACCCCGACACCTCCCTCGCCGAGGCCATCGGCCAGATCCTCGCCTCCCGCGACTACGGTCCCGAAGACGAGCACGCCGTGCGCTACCACCTCAACGTGGTGCTGCGCGAGGACGTCGCCGAGGACGCCGACCGGCTGTCGCTCAAGCACTGGGAGGACGGCTACCTGGTCTACGGCCACGGCGACAGCGTCCTGCACCGTGGCTACCAGTCCGTCGTGGACGCCCTCGCCGACGGCCTCGACATCAGGCTGAACCATGTCGTGGCACGGATCGAGGCCGGCGAGGGACCCGTGCGGGTCGTCACCGACCGGGGCGCCTTCACGGCCGACAAAGTGCTGGTCACGCTGCCGCTCGGGGTCCTCAAGAGCGGGGCCGTGGCCTTCGATCCGCCACTGCCGGCAGCCAAGCAGTCGGCGATCGCGCAGCTGGGCTTCGGCACCCTCAACAAGATCGCCCTGCACTTCCCGGAGCCGTTCTGGCCGCAGGAGCAGTACGCCTTCGGCTACCTGTGCCGCGACACCGACCGCCATCCCACGGTCGTGATCAGCATGTGGCGGTCGCACGGCAAGCCGATCCTGGTGATGCTGCTGGGCGGCTCGCTCGGCCGCGAGCTGGAGACCTGGTCCGACGAGCAGGTCGCCGACTACAGCGCCACCGTGGTCCAGGACATCTTCGGCCCCGACGCGCCCGCCCCCGCGCACGTCTCCCGCACGGGCTGGTCCGGCGACCCGTTCGCCCGCGGCTCCTATTCGTGCATCGGCGTCGACGCCTCCCCCAAGGACATCGGCGTGCTCGCCGAACCGGTCGGCGGGCGGCTGTACTTCGCGGGCGAGGCCACGAACGGCTACCACTGGGGCTGCGTGCACAGCGCGTACGAGTCGGGCCTGCGCGAGGCCGCCCGCATCAGCGGCGACACCACCCTCTACACCGCACCGAGCGCGGAGACCCCGCGCCGCCAGCGGCGCGACATCGACCGGATGAAACGGTTCGCGCGTATGCGCATGAGCCACATCAGCGACCAGGATCTGCGCGAACGGGTGGCCTGCCTGCGCGGCAGCGTGGACCCGTACGGAGTGCGCCTGTTCGCGCCGCTGGTCGACGCCGAGCTGGAGACGCTGGCCTCGATGTTCGACGAGCTGACCTTCGCCCCCGGCGAGGCCGTGTGCCGCGAGGACGACGACGCCCACGGGATCTACCTGATCGCCGGTGGGCAGGTCGAGGTCGACTTCGGCGGCGTCTACGAGCGCACGACCATGACCCGCGGCGCGCTGCTGGGCGCGCACGACCTGTTCTTCAGCGCCCGCACCGCCACCGTCACCGCCCTGAGCGACGTGGAGCTCTACTACCTGGACCACTACCGTTACCAGACGTTCCTGTACGCGTTCCCCGACGTCATGATGCTCATGATCACGGATCTCGTCACCCGCTGGGAGCAGCTGGAGAGCGCGCTGGGCGCGGCGGCGCTGCCGGGTGCGCAGCGACGTTCCGGGCAGCGGAGCGACGACGGGGCCGTCGCCTCGGCGTGACCGGATCGGCACACCGCCGGGGTGCATCCACGGACTTCTCCGGAATATCGTGGCATCGTCGCGTCTGGCCGCGGACCAGCCCCCGGTCGGCCGTCGACGCCGAACGAAAGGCAGGTCGCCGGTGCTGTCCGACTCCCCCGCCCGCAGCGGCGACCCGCTCGCCGCCGGTGCGGACGTGCTGGTCACGGTCTGCGGCGGCACGTTGCGAGGGCGGCAGGAGAACGGCCTGACCGTGCTGCGCGGCGTACGCTACGCCACCGCCCCGCGGTTCGGCCCGCCGGTGCCTGAGCAGCCCTGGCCGGGTGTACGCGACGCGGTCGCGCACGGCGGTGTCAGCCCGCAGCCGCCGGCCCGGCCGGGTTCGGCCGGCGGCTCACCCGAGATCGGTGTCCAGTCCGAGGACTGCCTGAACCTGACCATCGTCACCCCGGCGGCCGACGGGGCGCGCCGGCCGGTGATCGTCTGGCTGCACGGCGGCTCGTACCGTTCCGGGGCCGGCTCGTGGGACCGCTACCGGACCGATCGGCTCGCCCGCGAGGGCGACGTGGTCGTGATCAGCGTCAACTCCCGGCTCGGGGCGCTGGGCTACCTGTCCGCGCCCGGCGTCTCCCCCGGCAACCTGGGCCTGCTGGACCAGCTCGAAGCGCTGCGCTGGGTCCGCGACAACGCCGCCGGCCTCGGCGGCGACCCCGGCAACGTCACCCTGGTCGGGCAGTCTTCCGGCGCCCACTCGATCGCCTGCCTGCTCGGCGTGGCGCGGGCGAGGCCGCTGTTCCGCCGGGTCGTGCTGCAGAGCCCGCCACTGGGACTGGGCCTCGGCGGTGCGGCCGACACCGGGCGGCTGGGCGAACGTTTCCTCGCCCGGCTCGGCGGCGACCCGTCCGGGGCCTCGCTCGAACAGCTGCTCGTGGCGCAGCAGGCGGCCGAACGCGATGTCGCCGGACGCGGATTCACCCCGGCGTACGGGCCGGTGGCCGGCGCGGATCCGCTGCCCGACGCCGAAGGCTGGCTCTCCGCGTGCCGGGCGGGTGCGCCCGACCTCGACGTGGTGCTCGGCACCACCCGCCGCGAGATGGCCTACTTCCTGGGCGGCGGTCCCATCTCCGCGCGGGTGCCGCTGGTCGGGCGGGCCGTCGAGAACGGCGTCATCGGTGTGGTCACCTGGACGGCTTTCACCCGGCCGACGCTGCGGTTCGCCAGGCTGCTGAGCGGGGCCGGGGCGCGGGTCTTCGTGTACGGCATCGACGGCCCGGCCTCGGCGTCGCCCTACCGGGCGGGCCACTGCAGCGACCTGCCGTGGCTGTTCGGCGACGAGGCCGCGTGGGCGCAGGCGCCGATGCTCGCCGGTCAGCGCTGGGCGGACGTGACCGAACACGGCAGGGCGCTGCGTTCGGCGTGGCTGTCGTTCGCGGCCGGCGGCGCGCCCGCGCTGACCGAACTCGGCTGGCAGCCGTACCGGGGTCGGCGCGCGGCTGTGCACCGCTTCGGCACGGCGTGCGGCGGTGGGCTCGGCCGCTGAGGTCCGAGCGGGAGCACAGCGGCCGGCTAGCGCTTCTTGTCGACGCAGTTGTTGCTGGTACGCAGGACGGTGTACTCCCGGTCGTCGTGCGTGATGCCCGACGCGGCCCCGTCGAACCAGCTCTCCACCGTCTGCAGACCGCGGCGCTGCTCGTAGTGCAGGTGCGCCGCGCCGGAGTCGCCGGTGCTGCCGACCTTGCCGATCTGCTGGCCCTGCTCGACGCGTTGGCCCTGCTCGACCATCGGCGGTTCGAGCAGGTGCATGTACACGGTAGACCACCGGCCGCCGTGGTCGATCTTCACCCAGTAGCCGCCGCCGCTGCCGCGCGGGCCCTGCGGGTTCTGCGGCGTGCGCCCGCCCAGCTCCCCGTTGATCCCTGCCTCGACGACCGTCCCGCCGTAGGACGCGAGCACGGGATGCCCCCAGGACTGCCCGGACATCGGGAACAGGTCGACGTCGTGCTCGCCGTGGCCCGGATAGGTGCCCAGCTGCCATTTCTCGCCGCACGCGGCGGGCAGCTGGAACAGCAGCCGGGGACCGGCGGGCCACAGCCACAGGGCGGCGGCCCCGACGACGGCGACGGCCGCGACGATGCCGAGCGTGCGCAGTACGCGGGCACGGCGGCCGCGGCCGCGGCGGCGGTTGCCACTGCTCTGGTAGACGGTCGGCACGGACCGAGCATGGCAGGCCCGGGCAAGGTCGCGGGTCCGGCCCGGGCGTCGACCGCCCGGGCCGGCTCTCCGCTGACGATCAGCTCGCGGTGCAGGTCACCGCAGGGACGCTGTTCGTGCTGCCGTTCCACGATCCGAGGAACCCGAAGGTCGTGCCCGCGCCGGCGGCCAGGCTGCCGTTGTAGCTCACGTTGCGGGCGGTCACGGCCGATCCGCTGCTGGTCACCGTGGCGCTCCAGGCCTGGGTGACGGTCTGGCCGTTGGCGAAGGTCCAGGTCACCGTCCAGCCGCTGATCGCCGCGCTGCCCGCGGTCACCCGCACGTCGGCCTGGAAGCCGCCCGGCCACTGGCCCACGATCGAGTACGCGGCGGTGCAGCCGCGCCCGCCGGGTGACGGCGACGCGCTCGGTGAGGGCGAGGTGCTCCGCGACGGCGAGGAGCTCGGCGACGGGGAGGTGCTCGGCGAGGCGGAGGGACGCGGGGACGCTGTGGCGCTCGGCGACGGCGTACCGCCGAAGATCGTGGCCTCCTTGGCGGTGGCCTTGATGCCGTTGGCGCCGTTGAACAGCCGCAGGCCCCACGTGGTGAGCTGGGTGGGGTCGAAGTTGACCGTCATGTCCAGGTACGGGTCGTTGTTGCCGGCCCAGGACCAGCCGAGGTAGCCCAGGCCGCGGGCGTTCGCCTCGGCGATCAGGGTCTGGTCGTCGACGTTGCTGGGCGAGCGCTGCCAGCCGAACTCGCCGATGACCAGCGGCCAGCCGTTGTTCTTGAAGCGGTCGAGGTAGTCGCGGATCGCGGTGGCGGTGCTGAACACGTCGTACATGTGGATCGAGAGCACCGTGTTCTGCTGGGTGTCGGCGTTGAGGATCGTCTGGGCGTTGTCGCGCATGACGTACTGCCAGTCCTGGCCCCAGTTCGGCGCGTCCACCATGAGCAGGTGCTGGAAGCCGTTGGTGCGCATCTTCTGGATCGCGGCGGTGGTCGCGGCGGTCCACTGGCCGGCGTTGGTGTTGCCGATGGGCTCGTTGCCGATATTGATGACGACGTAGTTCTCCTGGCCCACCAGGGCGGCCTTCTGGCTGATCCAGTAGTTGACGGCCTCGTCGAGCGTAGCGGCCGCGCCGTCCTCGCCGTAGCCGGTGGTGTCGTGCACCTCCAGGACGCAGATCAGCCGGTTCTGCTTGCACAGGGAGATGACGTTGGCGACGTCGGTGGACGGCCCCCAGCGCTTGCCGCTGCCGAGCACGACGCGCACGGTGTTGGCGCCGGCGGCCTTGATGTCGGCGAACGAGCTGGTCTGGCCGGTGAACCAGACGTGCTCGTGGTTGACGCCGCGCATGATGAAGTTCTGGCCGTTGGCCTCGACGATGTTGCGGCCACTGATGTGCAGCCCGACGGCCGCGTCAGCGGGGCTGACGGCGACGAGGATGGATGCGGCGGTGGCCAGCACGGCGACACCGACGGAAGTGAGCAGTCTTTTCATGACCTACCTCTGGAGGAGGCCCCAGGACAGGGGCGGATCGCGTCATGCCCGCAGGCGTGTATGCCCGATCGCTGGTCGCTGCCCTGACTCATCCGCGCGTCGGTCAGCGTATGCGCATTCGTCGGTACGTGCAACTAATGCCGAGCCACCGGTGCCCGCGCCGCCGTCGCGCGATGATCAGGTCATGGAGGTTCTCAGCAGCCGCGTCCTGCTCCGCCCGGCCGACCCCGAACGGTCCCGCCGCTTCTACCGGGACGTGCTCGGGCTGGCGGTGTACCGGGAGTTCGGGCCGCCCGACGATCCCGGCCGGGTCTTCTTCCTCGGCCAAGGGATGCTCGAGGTGTCCGGCAAGGCCGACGGCGGACCCTCGGGACCGATCCGGATCTGGTTGCAGGTCCGCGACCTGCGGGCGGAGCATGAACGGCTCGCGGCCCTGGGCGCGGTGATCGTCCGCGAGCCGCAGCGCGAGCCGTGGGGCCTGGACGAGATGTGGATCGAGGACCCCGACGGCGTGGCCATCGTGCTCGTCGAGGTCCCCGCCGACCACCCGCTGCGCCGCGACACCCGGTGAGGTGACGACCGCGAACAGCCTGCCCTGGACAGGCGAATGACCCCTCGCACCTTCAGTACTTTATCTGCTAGAGTACTCAACGTGCCTGAGAAGTCTGACAGCGATACCTTTCTGGCGAGCGACGCGTTCGCCGCCGACCTCCTGCGAGGGCATACCGACACGATCGTGCTGGCGGTCCTGAGCCAGGGCGAGAGCTACGGCTTCGAGATCTTCAAGACGATCCGTGACGCCACCGGCGGCGCCTACGAGATCAAGGAGGCGACGCTCTACGCGAGCTACCGCCGCCTGCTCAAGGACGGCCTGGTCGAGGCGTACTGGGGCGACGAGACCCAGGGCGGCCGCCGCAAGTACTACCGCATCACCGATGCGGGACGTGCCGTGTACCACGACAACGTCGGAGCCTGGGAGATCACCCGAGGCCTCATCGACACCCTGCTCGATCTCGGCAAGGCAGCCCGCACGGGCTCCACGCGACCCGGAAGGCGGCAACAATGACCGACGACAGCCTGGCGATCCACCGCCTGCTCGACGAGGCGTTCGCCGGAATCGAGATGACCCCCGAAGCCCGTGATCTTAAAGAGGAGATGCGCGCCAACCTGGTCGCCCGGATGGCCGAACTCGAACGGTCCGGCGTCAGCCGCGACGCCAGCGCGCAGCGCGCGATGGCCGAACTGGGCGACATCCGGTCGATCGTGACGGAGACCGCCGCGACGCCGCCCGCACCGGCCTGGCGCGACCAGCGGGTCCGGCCGCGACCGGCGTACGTCGTCCGGACCCTGCTGCTGTCGCTGCCGGCAGCGGCGGCGCTGGCCGTGCTCGTCTGGTCCGTGCTGGACACGGCGGTGGCCGGCTGGCAGCCGCTCGCCGTCGCGGTGCTGGCGGTGGCCGGTGGCGTCATCGTGGCCGACGCGCTGCGCCAGGAGACCACCGCCAGCTACCCCCTGCCGGTCGGCCGCGCGGTCAGTTATGGCACGGCCACAGCGGCGGGACTGGCGGGCGCTGGCTGCGTGGCGGCCGCCTACCCGCAGTGGCCGGTCGGGCTGCTGGTCGCCGCGGGCGTGCTCCTGATCGCCGCCGCCGTCGCGTTCACCTACCTGGGCGTGACCCAGACCAACCGGCACAAGCCGTGGATGGTCCGGCTGCAGCGCGAACACGAGGAGATCGGAGACGTGTTCGCGGGCGACCCCGCGGCCGCCGCCCGGTTCGGCATCTACACGGCCGCCATCTGGATCGCCGCGCTCGCGGGATTCGTGGTGCTGACCTTCACGGTCGGCTGGGCCTGGTCGTGGCTCGCCCTGCTCGGCGGCCTGCTGGTGATGCTTCTCCTGCTGGCGCGCACCATGTTCCACCCACACGGCTCCGAGCCGCACAGTCCCGCACGGCGCTGAAAACTCCGGCCGGGTGCGACAGCACCCGGCCGGTCACGCGCTTGCTCTTATCGGGCGAGCTGTCCGCGCAGCCAGCCCGGGTCGGGGTTGACGTGCGGCTGCCCGGCGACCACGACCGTCGGCACCGTCTCGTCGCCGCCGGTGACGGCCCGCACCGCCGCCGCGCCCTCCGGGTCACGCCAGATGTCGACCCAGTGGGCGCGTCGGCCCGCAGCGCCCAGGCGGATACGAAGACGCAGGCAGAACTGGCAACCGGGCCGCCAGTAGATGATCGGCCTGCCGTCGGCCGCGCTGCGCCGCTGCGCCTCGGCCGCGGCCAGCGACCGGGGGAAGACCAGCGGCGACAGCGCCACGGCGAACAGGGTGAAGACCAGCCCCACTGCCACACCGGCACCGGTCGACCCGGTGCTGACCTGCCGCACCGCCACCGCGAACCCGATCAGCACGAAGAGAATCGGGGGAACCCACCTGCGCGTCATGCGCCCACGCTAGCCGTGGCCGGGTCAGCCGGTGCGGCGGGAGCGGGCCATGGCCAGCCCGCCGAGGATCACGGCGATCAGCCCCACGACCAAGGCCACGTAGGCGCCGCCCAGCCCGTTGCCGGTGCCGACGCCGCCGTCGGCGGTCGCCGCGACCAGCCCGCCGAGGGCGATGCTGAGCAGCCCGCCCGCCAGCGCCATGGCGGCCCCCAGCCGCCCGGTGCGGGTGCCGAACCGACCGGTGGGGCGGGCCAGCGCCAGCCCTCCAATGATCAGGCCGGCCAGCCCCAGCAGGGCGGCCGCGCTGGCGCCGAGCCGCCCGGCGCTCATCGTGTAGACGTTCGCGGCGGCGGGCTGGGCCGACGGGTGCGCGGCCGCCGGCGCGGCGATGGCGAAACCGCCGACCAGGGCGGCTGCGGTCACGGTGAGCACCAGCCGGACCGGCCTCAGTGCTTTCGACGTGTTCATTTCCTGTCCTCCTTCTTGCGTCCGGCTTCCGAGGTTCGGACGTCGCTTGAGCATGTCGCGGCGCGGGCGGCCGGTCGTCGTGCGGACGGAGGCGATCCGTGCTGCCACCGGTGCCGGATCCGGCTGCTGTGCACGCCGTAGCCGCCGGGAAGGTACTGCGGGTGCGGTATGCGGCCGCTCGTCTGCGGGGAGGAGTCGCCCGCGCCGGGATCCGGTTAGGGTGCGCGCATGAGCGCCGAACGGTTCCGGATTCCAGCCGGTGTCACCGACGGGGCGATCGCTGCCTGCGTGGCGGTGACGCTGCTGGTCGCCGGGCTGCCCGGGAACCGCTCCGGCGAGGGCCTCGACCTGCTCGGCTACGTGCTGCTGGCGGGCGGCGGCCTGGCGCTGGTCGCGCGGCGGCGGGCTCCGGTCCCCGTCCTGGTGGTCACCGGCCTGTGCGCTGTCGGCCACCAGGCGCTCGGCTTCGACGTGCCGGCCGTCGCGTTCCTGTTCGCGGTGTACGCCGCCGTGCGGGCCGGTCATCGGATCGTCACGATCGCGGCGGCGGCGGCGATGCTGGCCGCGCTCCCGCTCGCGGTGCTCGCCCTGTCGCCGGACACGCCCGTCGGTGAAGCGCTCGCCCGCTCGCGCGGCGCCCTGGAGATCGCGTGGCTGGTGGCCGCCGGCGCCGCCGGCGAGGCGCTGCGGCAGGCCGAGCGGCGGGCGGACGAAGCCGAGCGGACCCGGGAGGAGACCGCGTTGCGGCGCGCCCAGGAGGAGCGCCTGCACATCGCGCGGGAGCTGCATGATTCGCTCACCCATCAGATCTCGGTCATCAAGGTGCAGGCCGCGGTCGCCGTCCATCTGGCCCGCAAACGGGGCGAGCAGGTGCCGGAGGCGCTGCTCGCGATCGAGGAGGCCGGGCGGGAGGCGGCCCGGGAGCTGCGAGCCACCCTGGAGGCGCTGCGTGACGACGACAAGGCCCCACCGCTCGGGCTCGACCATGTCCCGGCGCTGGTGCAGCGGGCCCGCACGACCGGCCTGGACGCGACGTTGACGGTCGTGGGCCGACGCCAGGACGTGCCGGCCGCCGTGGACCGGACCGCGTACCGGATCGTGCAGGAGTCGCTGACCAACATCGCCCGGCATGCGGCCGCCGCGACGGCCTCGGTCCGGATCGACTACCGGGCGGACTGCCTCGCGATCCGGGTCGACGACGACGGCGCGGCGCTCCCCGGCACCGCTCCGACGCCCGGTGTGGGGCTGCTCGGGATGCGGGAACGGGTCACCGCCCTCGGCGGCCGACTGCGGGCGGAACCGCGCGGCGAGGGCGGCTTCACCGTCCACGCCGAGCTGCCGGTGGACCAGGCCCGATGATCCGCGTCCTGCTCGTCGACGACCAGCCGCTCATCCGCAGCGGATTCCGTGCGCTGCTCGACGCGGAGGACGACATCGAGGTGGTGGCCGAGGCCGCCGACGGTGCGCAGGGCGTGGAACTGGCCCGGCGGCACCTGCCGGATGTCGCGCTCGTCGACGTCCAGATGCCGGTCGTCGACGGTATCGAGGCCACCCGGCGAATAGCCGCCGACCCGGCCCTGGCCGGGGTGCACGTCGTCATCCTCACCAACTACGGCCTGGACGAGTACGTCTTCGAGGCGCTGCGGGCCGGTGCGGCCGGGTTCCTGGTCAAGGACGTGGAGCCGGTGGACTTCCTGCACGCCGTGCGGGTGGCGGTGCGCGGCGACGCGCTGCTCGCGCCGTCGATCACACGCCGGCTGATCGACCGGTACGTCGCCGAGCCGCCGCGCACCGGGGCGGCTGACGGCCTGAAGTGGCTGACCAACCGGGAGCGGGAGGCTGTCGTGCTGGTCGCGCGGGGGCTGTCCAACGACCGGATCGCCGAGCACATGGTGATCAGCCCGCTGACCGCGAAGACTCACGTCAACCGGGCGATGGCCAAGCTGCACGCCCGCGACCGCGCCCAGCTCGTCGTCTTCGCGTACGAGTCAGGCCTGGTGACGCCACGCGACCGCTGACCGCGACGGCCGGCAGAGGCCGTCACCGGCCCAGGCCGACCAGCATGCCTTCGCAGCTGCGTACGACGGCCGCGGCCGCCCGCCGCTGGTGCAGGTCCAGCCGCGGGTCCTCCGCGTGCTGCTGCCAGCGGTGCATGGCGTCGGCGGTCAGGTCCCGCAGCTCGCCGCCGGACAGCTCATGATCGGCCCCCAGCCGGACCGCGGCGTCGGTGCCGTCGCCGCCCAGAAGCCGGTGTGCTTCCGCGCCGGCGTCGGCGGTGAACGCGACCTGCCCGGACCGCATCGCCGCCAGCAGCCGCAGCTCGCGGAAGTCGTGCGCGGTCGCGAGCAGCTGTTCGATCCGCGCCCGCAGGTGGGCGCCGTCCTGGCCGGGCATGCGGTCCGCCAGCCGGTCCAGGCCCGCCAGTGCGGTGCGCGCCTTGAGGACGGTGCGCCGTTCGACGAAGCAGGCGGTGATGACCTCGCGGAGTTCGGCGAGCCCGCTGCGCCGGACGAGTTCGGCGGCGAGTTCGGTGCGGGTGGCGCAGCCGGTGCGGGCCAGCGTCGTGGCCAGGCGTACGCCGTGGATGCCGAAGCGGTGGAGCAGCCGGCGGCGCACGTCGGCGTCGATCGGCAGCGGGCAGTCGTCGCCGGCGAACCGGTCGGCCGACATCAGGCACGCGTCCTGGGCGTCGCGTGGCGCGGCCGCGATGGCGGCCACGGCGGTGAAGTCGGCGTCGGACAGGGTGCGGCCGGCGAGCGCGACGAGGCCGCCGTAGGCGACGACGCCTGAGCAGGTGGCCGTCACCGCGGGATCGCGCTGGTGGCGGCGGGCGAGCTGGCGGGCGGTGAGCAGCGCGTCGATGCGTCCGCCGCCCACCTGGTCGGCGTGGGTCAGCACGATGACGGTGTTGACGGGTGTCGCTGTCGCAACCGTGCCGTACTGGGTGTTCTGGAGGGTGTGCAGGTCGGTGACGCGGATCTCCGGGCTCGCGTAGAGGATCGCGTCGGCTTCGCCGACGGCGGGCTCGGTCGCGGCGCGATGTCCGTCGTCGGCGGGGTCGGCGCCGGGGGTGTCGACGAGGGTCAGGTGTCGCAGTGAGCGGGCCGGCCAGGCCACCTTGAGGTCGGTGATCCCCGAGCGCCGGGTGGTGCGCGGGTCCAGCCGCAGGCCGTGGGCGGTGCGGGTGGTGGCCAGTTCGCGGGCGGCGCCGTCGGCGGTCCATGCGGTGACGTGCGGTTGTGCCCCGTCGGTGTACCGGGTGACGACGTCGTGGCCGTCGCCGAGCGGCAGTGGGGCGACCTGGTCTCCGATGAGCCCGTTGACCACCATGGACTTGCCGGATCGGCGCGGCCCGACGACGGCGATGTGCAGCGGCTCCTGGAGCCGGCCGTACAGGCGGTCGAGCTGTGCCGCGGCGTGGCCGTCCTCCCCGCTCAGGTTCCAGGCTTCCTGCAGGAGCCGGCGCACGGCGTCGTCGAGGGTGGGTGCGTGGTGGCTCATGCCCGGGCTCCGGCGGGTGCCGCGGCGAGCCGGCGGGCCTGCTCCTGCAGCACGGCGAGCTGGCGCATCTGCTGGTCGCGTTCGGCGACGTCGGCGTCGGCCGCCAGCTTGGCGCGGCGCAGGGATTCGACGATCTGCTGCTGGAGTTGCTCGGTGAGTGCCGTGTAGTGATCGCGCAGCAGCCGCTGAAGTTGCCGCACCATGTCCCGGCAGTCCTTGCTGACCAGCAGGAAGAAGTCGTCGACGTGGCGCTGGGCGGCCGCCTTCACCGTGGCCTGGCGCCGTTTGAGCAGCCCGCGGCTCTCGTCCAGGACCGTCTTCGCGCCGAACAGGGCGCCCGCGCCGAGCGAGACCGGGTTGATCAGCGGCATGCCGGCCAGGCTCGTGGCGAGGCCGAAGATGAGGATGCCGCCGTAGGACCCGCGCAGTCCGGTGAAGAACTTCTGGACGTAGGTGAACCGCTCGACGTAGGGCTGCTCCATGAGCGGCACGTTCTCGGTGAGGTGCTCACGGGAGGCCGGCGACCAGCCCGGCGCGGTGTCGTCGCCGTGGCCGTAGGCGAGGAAGTGCTCGGCGACCCGGCGGCTGATGACGTCGAAGCGCTGGAGCATCCAGCCGTGGTTGGCCTCGTCGGCTTCGAGGAGGTTCTCGTCGAGCCACTGGGCGAAGGTGTCCCAGTCCGACAGCGGGTCGGCCTTGTCGAAGACCTCGTCGACCTTGCGCAGGATCTTGCGGGTCCGGTCGCGCAGGTCGTACTCGAGGTCGGAGAGCAGGTCGGCCATCTCGTCGTTGAGCGTGTGCTGCCAGCGTACGGAGCACCGGCGCAGCTCGTCGACGGTGCGTTGGGCCTCGTGCAGGCGGGACAGCGGCCCGGGGGCCGGCTCCGGGCGCGCCTCGGCAGGCTCCGTGCGCAGCGGTGCGGCCAGTTGCTCGATGACGGTGCGGGTCAGCTGCCCGACGGCGGCCCGGGCGAGTTCGCCGGTCTTGGCGGCCCGGTCGGTGTTGAGGCGGGCCAGCAGCGCGGGGAACCCCGATTCGGCGTTGACGGCGCTGTCGTTGCTGCCCGCGGCCCGCAGCCGCAGGTCGGCGGAGACGGGCAGGACCGCCGGGCGCACCCCGATCGCGGCCAGGCGGCGGCGGGACTGCTCGGCGGCGTCGCGCCAGCGCGGTGACAGGTCGATTTTGGTGAGCACCAGGGCGACCCGTGCGTGCGACTGCGCCAGGTGCCCGATGGTCGAGATCTCCGATGGCGACAGTTCGCTGTTGACGTCGGAGGCGACCAGGACGATGTCCGCGCGGGCGAAGGCGGTGAGCGCGTCGAGCTGCGTGGGGTCGAGCGCGTCGAGGCCGGGGGTGTCGATCAGCACCATGCCGCTGCCCAGCAGGGCCCGGGGCAGGCCGATCTCGACGTGCGCCGCGCCGGGGTGGCCGCCGAGCTTGCCGGCGACCGCGGCCGCGACCTGGTCGAGCGGCAGCGGGGTGCGGTCCGGCTCGGTGATCGCGCCGCCGGGGCGGTTGCCGGCGGGTGGTGTGTGGACCAGCGCGACGGTCGGGGTGTCGGCGTGGGTGACGACGGTCGGCAGCACGGTGGTGAGTTCGTCGCCGACCGGGCAGGCCGGGGCGTTGAGCAGGCCGTTGATGAGCTGGCTCTTGCCCTGTCCGGGCTCGCCAAGGACGAGGACGCGCAGTCGGGGGTCCAGCAGCTGGGTTCGCTTCTGCTGCACCGACTCGACCAGGTCGGTGCGGCCGTGGGCCGCGCTGAGGCGGGCGGTTTCGTCGAGTACGTCGAGCCAGATTGGTGCTATCACGGGATGGATTCTGCCGATATCAGAGGAATTATCAAGTAGTGATCGGCTGGACCGCCCGTCGCCGTGCGGTCCAGCCGGTTGTGCATCCGTCGAACGCCTGGTCAGAGCAGGCCGTCGGCCAGGCCGAGCACGCCGCTGCCGCCCGCGTGCGCGTCGCCGCTCAGGCCGAGGTCGCCCGTGACGTGGCCGACGCCCAGCGTCGAGCCGAGGTCGGCGGTGACGTCGGTCGTCGCGTGCAGGGTGCCGTCGAGCAGGCCGCCGACCCCGCCGTCGCCGCCGAGGCCGAGCGTGCCGTCGAGGCCGCCGGTCAGGCCGCCCGTGCCGCCGAGCACGCTGTCGAGCTCACCGGTCACGCTGCCCAGCACAGGGAGGTCGCCCAGGCCGTCGACCACCGAGGTGACCGAGCCCAGCGTCGCCTCGACCGGCTGCAGCGGCCCGCCGTCGCCGCCGACCGGCAGCGGCCCCGTCGCGGGCAGGCCCGGGATGGTCAGGTCGGCGTCCAGGGTGCCCGACACGTCGTGCTCGGACGTCAGGCCGACCGTCGCGTCGCCGGTGCCGAAGGCGGTGCCCGTTCCGGTGCTCACCAGGGCGGGCGCGAACAGGCCGCCGCCGAGGGCGGACAGCGCCGGGGCGGTGGTGACCGCGCCGAGGGTCGCGAAGTTGAGGTCGCTGTTGGCCGAGTGCGCCCCGGCCGGCAGCAGTTCGGCGAGGTGCTGCAGCTGGCTCACGGCGGCGGCTCCGTCGGTGGGCAGGGTGTCGAGCCCCAGGTTCTGCGCGAACTGGACCGGGCTCGCGATGGCCTGGGCCGGGGCGAGATCGGCGACCAGCGGGATGACGTCCTGCACGTCGGCCGGGGTCAGGTCACCGAGCCCGGCTGCCTGCAGGCTGCCCTCCGGGTCCAGTTCGAACGCCGCGCGGGCCTGCGAGTCCGTGATCAGCTCCAGCACGAAGTCGCGCAGCGTCTGGTGTCCGTCCATGGTGACGGCCTCCTTCAGGGGTGTCGGTGGTCGATCCGCGGTTCTTGATCGGCTCCGACCGTAGGGTCCGCCGGTGCCGTGGGGCGTCGGGGACGCGACCCCGATCGCCGCGGCACGGGGCCGGGGAAACACCCCCCTCGGGCGTTAGGGGGTTAGGGGATGCCTGTTCGGTGTGATGTGGGACCCGTTCGGGAGGTCGGCTGTAACGAATGGGGGAGCCAGGACGATACACACGCCGTGGACCTCGCCGGGGCCCACCGGGGCGGTGCCCCGAGGGGGGAGGGAGTCGGATGTCGTACGTCCTGGGGATCGATCTCAACGGCACTCACCTGAGCGTCGCCAGATCGAGCTGCACAGGCTGGACGTGGGGCCCGCCCGAGCCGGTGCGGCTGGGGGCGAACGCCCACACCGTGCCCGCCGTGCTGCGGGTCGCCGCGGACGGCGCGTTCTCCATCGGCGACCAGGTCGCCGAAGGTCCCATGGTCGACGGCCACCGCATCGCCCGCGGTTTCGTGGAGCGGGTCGGCGACGACGTGCCACAGGTCGTCGCCGGGGAGCCGTGCCTGCCGCACACGCTGACCGCCGTGCTGGCCGACTGGGCCGTCGAACGGGCACAGGCGCAGACCGGCCACCGCCCCGAGCACCTGGCGATCAGTCATCCGGCGGCCTGGGGCGAGCACCGCCGCGGCCTGCTCCGGCGGGCCCTGTGGGACACCGGGCTCGGCGAGGCGACGCTGCTGCCCGCACCCGTGGCGGCCGCGACGGCACACCTCGGCCGCGAGTCCGGCGGCCGGACCCTGGCCGTGCTGAGCATGTGCGGCAACGGGTTCGAGACGTCCGTGGTGCGCCGGACGCCGACCGGATTCACCATGCCCGGCTGGCGGCAGGGCGTCGACCCGCTCGGCGGCGACGACTTCGACGAGGCGCTGGCCGAGCTGGTCCGGGCCCGGCTGACCCGCGAGTTCGGGCGCGGCTACCTGCAGGATCCGCAGATCCGCTTGGCGCTGCTGGACCTGCAGTCGGCGTGCGCCAGGGCACGGCCGGCATTCACGACCGCCGCGCAGACCGAGGTCCTGGTCCCGCTGCCGTTGGGGTTGACGGCTGTGCCCGTGGGCCGGGCCGCGTTCGGCGAGGCGGTCCGCCCGATGCTGCTGCTGCTCGCCGACACCCTGCTGCGCACCGTGCGCGACGCCGGGCTGCGGCCGGACCAGCTCGACGGGGTGCTGCTCACCGGTGCCGCCGCACACCTGCCGCTGCTCGCCGAGATGATCGGCGAGCAGTTGCCGGGCGACGTCGTGGTCTGCGCCGACCCCCAGCCCACGGCGGCCATCGGCGCGGCACTGGTGGCACAGCGGCTGATCTCCGCGGCCTGGCAGGCGCCGCGGGACGAGCCGCGCCGGCACGCCGCCGCACCCGACGACCCGGGCGACGACGGTCCGGTGCCCGACGGCGGCGGCGTCGCCTGGCACGAGCCCGCCCCGCCCCGCCCGCCCGTGCGCATCACCGACCTGAGCCTGCCCAGGAGCAGGTCGTCGGCGATGTTCGCGCAGGCCCGCGGCCGGGTTCCGTAGCCGGTCCGACCACCAGACCGGACCGCCCGCTCCCTCAGTAAGGAATCCCCGTGCCCCGCCCGCGCGCTATCCCCCACTCCCCCGTCCTGCCCGGCGACGTCCGGGACTTCCTCGCCGAGCAGGCGCCCTTCCTGGCCGGCGTCGCCGTGCAGGCTCCCGGCGGGCACGGCAAGAGCACGGTGCTGCGCGAGCTGGCCCGCTTGCACGGGGCCGCCGGCGTCACCGTCATCGATCACCGGCTCGACCGTTCGGCGCCACGCACCCCCGACAGCGTGCTGCTCGTCGACGATGCGCACACCCTGGACGCCGACAGTCTGCGTGGCCTGCGTGAACTCCTCACCGGCAATCGGTGCCGGCTCGTGGTCGCCTACCGGCCGTGGCCGCGCCCGGCGGCGTTGGCGGAGCTGGCCGACGTGCTCCGGCGCCACGGCCCGCCGCTGGTCCTGGGCCCGTTCAGCGAGGAGCGGACGTCAGCCCTCCTGACGGCGGTGCTCGGCGACGCGACGCCGGCGACCGTCCGTTTCGTACACGCACAGACGGGCGGCGTGCCCGGACACGTCGACCGGCTGGCGCGGGCACTGGCCGGCGCCCCGGACCACCGGCGGGCCGTCGAGGCGGTGGACCTGCCGGCCGCGGCGCTGGCCCCGTTCGCCGCCGAGCTCGACGACGCGGGACCCGACGTACGCCGCCTGCTGCTGGCCGCCGCGTCGGGGGTGGACCTGCCGCTCGCGGTGGCCTGCGCGCTGCTCGGCAGGACCGCCGACGAGCTGGATGCGATGCATGCGGCCGCGCGCGCGGCGGGCCTGCTCGGGCCGAGTGGCCGGCTGTCCCCGATCGTGCGGCACGCGGTCGTCGCGCACAGCCCGACGGACCTGCGGGAGGGTGTCTGGCAGCGCCTGGCCGAGATCCAGCTCCAGCGCGGCGTCGCGGCCCTGCCCGTGGTCCGAGTGCTGCGCCGGGCCGGTCTGCCCGACGCCCACCTGATCGGACCGCTCGCGGCAGCCGCCGACGAGGTCCTGGCCGACGAACCGGCGCTCGCGGCGGACCTGCTCGCCGCCGCGGCGGCCGCCGGGGGCAGGGCTTCGCCGGCCCGCTGGGCGCGCGCAGCCGCGCTGACCGGCGACCTCGACGCCGCGCTGCGCCTGGCGGACCGGGCCCTGGCCGAACCGGATCCCGCCGTACGCGCCGAAGCCGCCATGGTCACCGCGGCCGCGCTGGCCCACCGCGGCCAGCTCGGCCGCAGCGCCGACCTGTACCGCTGGTCGGACACCGACGGCGCAGCGGCGTTCGCGGCGATCGCCGCCACCGCGACCGGCCGCCCCGAGCTGCTCGACGCCGCCGCCGACCAGCCACCGGCGGCCCCACCCACCCTGCTCACCAGCGCGTCCGTGCTCATGGCCCGAGGGTTGAGGGAGACGCTGTCCGGCTCACCGACCGCCGCCCTGTCGTCGCTGACGCAGGCCGCGGCGCTGCTGGAACCCGCCGGCCGGGCCGAGCTCGTGCCGGACAGCCCGGCCGCGCTCACCGCGGTCGTCGGGCTGCACTGCGGCGAGTTCGACCTCGGCAGTTCGGTGCTGGCCCGCGCCGTGCAGGCCCGCGTCGGCGGATCGCTGCTGACCCGGCGCCACCGGCTGCTGCAGGCGTGGATCCACATGACGCGCGGGCAGACCGCGGCCGCCGCCGACATCCTCGACGCCACGGCCCGCCACGGCACCGCGCTGGAACCCCGCGACCAGCTGTTCGCCACGGCGCTGGAGGTCGGTGTCGCGCGCCGCGACAGCGACCTGCCCGCACTGCTCCGCGGCTGGGAACAGGCCCGCGAAGCCCTCATGCGGCACCCGGTGGACCTGTTCACGCTGCTGCCGCTCGGCGAGTTCACCGTCGCGGCGGCGCGGGCAGGTGAACCCGGCCTGGTCCGGGAGCATCTGCACGAGGCGCACCTGCTGCTCGACCGGCTGGGCAACCCGCCGCTGTGGGCGGCGCCGCTGCACTGGAGCAGCCTGCACGCCGCCATCGTCGCCGAGGACGAGACCGCCGCCGCAAAGCTGGTGGCCGCGCTCGCGCGGGTGCGGCACACCCGCTTCGGCTCCGCGGTCGCCGGCGCGGCCGAAAGCTGGTGGCAGGTGTGGCACGGTGTCGTCGAGCTGCCGGCCGTCGAGACCGCCGCCCGGGGACTGCACGCCGTCGGCCTGCCCTGGGACGCGGCCAGACTCGCCGGGCAGGCCGCCATCCGCACCGCCGACCGGCGGACGATGACCACGCTGCTCGACTACGCCCGGCTCCTGCAGCCGAAGCCGGACCGCCCGGCCGCCCCGGACTCCGAACCCGCCGCGGCGCGACGGTCCGACCGGGCCCGCGACGCGAACCCGCTCACGGCGCGCGAGCAGGAGGTGGCCGACCTCGTGCTGGCCGGACTGACCTACCGCCAGATCGGCGAGAAGCTGTTCATCTCCGCCAAGACGGTCGAGCACCACATGGCCCGTATCCGCCGGCGTCTGGGCTGCGCCAGCCGCAGCGAGCTGCTCGCACGGCTCAGGTCGGCGGCATGAACCCGCCCTGACCCCGTGGGTCCGCGGAAGTCGTCGGTCGATCACCATCCAGGTCGGCACGGTTCCGCCCGGCCGGCAGGCCCGGCCCGCATCTGCAGGAAACCCTGCCGGGCGGTCTGGCATTTGATGTACTCGGTGCAGTGGTGACGAGGCATTCGACCCCTCGACGGCCATGTTGCGACGGGGACGGGGGTCCTGACATGCGACGGTTCAGCGCAAGCGGAGCGATCATGTCGCTCGTCGCCGTCACGGCCTTCGCGGGCGCCTGCGGCTACACGATCGGCGAACCCGCGACCTGGCGCACGCCCGCCCCGACGCCCGCATACGCCGCGCAACTGCAGACCACACTGCAGAACATCATCAACGACATGCGGGTGCCCGGCGCGGTCGTGATGATCACCTCGCCGGAGAAGGGCGACTGGACCCAGACCTTCGGCACCCGCACGGTCGACGGCGGCGGTCCCGTGACCGTCGGCGACCGCTTCCGGATCGGCTCGAACACCAAGACCATGACCGGCACGGTGCTCCTGCAACTGGTCCAGGAAGGCAAGATCGGCCTGGACGACCCCGTGTCGAAGTACCGGCCGGAGGTGCCCGACGGCGACGCGATCACCATCGCGCAGCTGCTGGACATGCGCAGCGGGCTCTACAACTACTCCGAGGACGAGCAGTTCAACGCCCAGCTCGACAGCGACCCGCGCCGGGTCTGGAAGCCCGAGGAGCTGCTCGCCATCGCGTTCGCCAAGCCTGCGTACTTCGCGCCGGGCGCGGGCTTCCACTACTCCAACACCAACCTCATCCTGGCCGGCCTCATCGTGGAGCAGCTCACCGGCCGTTCCTTGCAGGACGAGTTCCAGCAGCGGATCTTCGGCCCGCTCGGCCTGGGCGAGACGCTGCTGCCCGGACCGACCGACGCGGACATCCCCGCGCCCCACCCGCAGGGCTACATGTTCGGCACGAACGTGAGCACGCTCGCCGACCCCGCACTGCCGCCGGCCGAGCAGGCGGCCGCCGACGACGGCACCCTGCTGCCCAAGGACGTCACCGTCAGCAACCCGTCGTGGGCGTGGGCGGCCGGCGCCGCGATCTCCACGGCCGCGGACCTGACCAGATACGCCACAGCGCTGGTCAGCGGCGGGCTGCTCGACGCGAAGACGCAGCAGATGCGGCTCGACAGCATCCAGCCGATCCAGACCCCGGCGCCGTTCGAGGTCGGCTACGGCCTGGCGCTCGTCCGGTTCGGGCCGCTGTACGGCCACGACGGCCAGATCCCGGGCTTCAACTCGTTCATGGCCCACGACCCCGTCCGCAAGGACACGGTCATCGTGCTGACCAGCCTCTTCGCCGGACC
Organism: Catellatospora chokoriensis; assembly: GCF_011297315.1. Taxonomy (NCBI): domain Bacteria; kingdom Bacillati; phylum Actinomycetota; class Actinomycetes; order Micromonosporales; family Micromonosporaceae; genus Catellatospora; species Catellatospora chokoriensis. The sequence goes on along the minus strand of NZ_JAAOTI010000008.1, from coordinate 211,788 downwards.
GGACGGCAAGCAGCCGGCCAACGAGCTGGCCATGGCGATCATCCAGGCCCTCTACGGGATGGCACCTGCCCCGTCCGCCTCGCCCAGCCGCTGACCCCCGCCGTCCACCGTCATGCCCGCAGACCCGTTGGCGGGCAGCGGATGTCGCCCACTGCCACTAATCTCAGCGCGTTGATCACGCTGAGGGGAGCCGCGCCATGGGTTTGTGGGCCGCGTACGTGGTTGTCGGATCCACCGTGGCACCCGCTGACCCGAATGGCTGGGAGCCGGGCGCCGGCACCGTCGACGGCTGGTCGGCCTTCATCACCCGCAGCGCCGATCCACTGCACCCGGCAGCACCGTGGGCGACGGTGCCGGGACCGATGCTGACCGCGTCCGTGCTGGACAGCGACGTGGCGCTGCTGATCGGCTGGGACAAGGGTGAGGAACGGTTCCGCTGGCTGTTCAACGAGGCGGCCGGTGCCGATTACGGCGTTCCCGGCAGCCGGGCGGAGGAGCCGGACGAGCAGACCCAGGCCGCCGAGCGCGTTCCCGTCGTGGCGGCGATGCTGGCGTGGGCCGCCGAGGCCGGGCTGACCGGGGCTGAGCCGGACCGGCTGGACGACATCCTGTCCCGCGGCTACGTGCTGGCCGAGGACGGACTGTTCGCGACCCTGGCCGCGCTCGGGGTGATCCCGCCCGGCGGCTACCTGTACCAGGCCGAGCAGGCCGAACAGACCGGCGACATCCTCGAACGCCCCGAGTTCCAGCACCTGGCGTTGGCCCGGTCCGCCGCCGGAGGCACCACACCGGAGCAGCCCGCCCCGATGTTCCTGGCGACGGCGATCGACCACGACGGGCCGGCGTGGGCACGGTTCGTCGTCCGGCACGAGCTGGAGGAGTGGGGCCGCCCTGGCTGCCTCGTCGCGGCCTGGCAAGAGTTCACCGCCGGCGCCACCACGTTCGGCTCGTGGACGTTCTACCTGACCGGCGATCCGGCACTGGTCCTGTACGGCTGGCACGGCACGCTGGAGGCGGCCTCCGGCCTGCCCGGCCACGGCCCCTGGCTGGCAGTGCCGGGCGAGTGCACCGACATCGACAGCGCGGTCGCCTGGGCGCGCGCGCAGGTGGCAGCCGATGCGACGCCTGCCGCCGCCCCGCCGCACCGAGGGCTCGTCGAGACGGAGCTGGCCGAACAGCTGCTGGGCATGGACATGACGGCGGCCTCGCCCCACGCCCGCGCCGCCGAGCCCCGGCTGGTGTGCCAGCTCTTCACCTATACCGACCTGGCCGAGCACATCGACACGCTGGCGGACTGGCTCGCCGACGCGCGGCGGCTGCTGATCGACCCGGTGCTCGCGGCCTACGGCCCGGACCGGATCTGGCTGGCCGCCACCGGCGACGGCGCCCCGCCGTACGGGGTGTCCGCGAGCATCGACGCGAAGTCGGTCAAGGGCCGCTGGTCGCACAACGGAGCCGGAGCCGCCCAGTGGAACCGCGCCCTGAACCGGCTGCGATCCGGTCAGCTGCACTCCCTCGGTTTGCGGCTGGACCGCCTCAACGGCGAGGGCAGTAGATCGAGCCACCACCGCGGCATCGGCGTCCACGTCGAGTTGCGGGACCAGTTCACCGAGGCCACCGGCCCGCTTCCCGACGGCCACCCGGCCACGATCGTGATCAGCGCGGCCCGGTCACTGCTCGACGAGCACGTGCCAGGCGGCACCGCCGCGGTGGTCGACCTGCTCCAGCGGGCCGCGCTCAGGTTCGGCGCGGTCACCGGCTACGTCCACGGCTCGGGATCGGCCGACTCCCTGCAGTCGCCGTTCGAGCGGCGCGGCACCGCGCATTGGCGCAAGCAGCGGCTGGACACGATGAGCCGGGGCGTGCACTGGGGCAACCTCATCGGTGCCGGGCACCTGGCCGCGATCGGTGGCCTGGACCGGCTGGAACGGCTGCTCACCGACGGCCGCGTACGCCGTCTGGAACAGTGGTCGACAGAGCCGCAGCTGTGGTGGTTCGAGCTCACCGACGACCCGTTCGGGCCGGTCAACGCCCACGCCGACACGGTCGCCCCGGACCTGCGGGAGATCATCGCGTACGGGTGACGCCGAGGCGACGCCCGGGTCCTGCGGCGCGTCGCCGGGGTCTGGTCCGGCCGCAGGCCCCGGTAGCATCACCGATCCTTGACGGTCCGCGCGCCGGGCGATAAATCGGCGGGTGAATCACCAACCTGCCGACGGCCAGCCGCGTGTTGGTGGGGAGGTGACGGATGGACAGGTACGACGGCTTTCACGACTTCGTCGTCGCGCGGGGTGGCGCGCTGTCGCGCACGGCATACCTGCTCACGGGTGAGCATCACGCGGCAGAGGATCTGGTGCAGACCGCGCTGGCCAAGGCGGCGGCGCGGTGGCGGCAGATCGTGTCGCAGGGCCAGCCCGAGGCGTACGTGCGCCGCATCATGATCAATGAGCGGATCACGTGGTGGCGGCGGCGACCGGCCCGGCCGGTCGCGCAGGTGCCCGACTGGGCGGGACCCGACGAACCGCACCAGATCGTCGACCGGATCACGCTCGGGCAGGCACTGGACACCCTGACCCCGCGCCAGCGCACCGTCGTCGTGCTGCGCTTCTACGAGGACCTGTCCGAGGCGGAGACCGCCGACGCCATGGGCTGCTCGATCGGCACGGTCAAGAGCCAGACCCACGTGGCCCTCGGCCACCTGCGCCGCGCGCTGCCGCTGTTCGCCGAGCAGGCCGGCCAGTACGCCGACGTGGGCGCCGCGCTCGCCAAGGCCGGCCGGCGGCGAGCCCGCCGCACCGCCGCGGGGGCGGCGTTGGCGCTGATCCCGTTCGTCCTCGGGCTCGTGGTGGTGTACACGTCGCTCGGCCCCAGCCCGGTGCCGCCACCGGTGACGGGTACGCCGTCGCCCACCGTGACGGCAGGCCCCTCACCGGCGACGCCCACCGGCGCGCCGCCCCTGCCGACCAGCGTCCCCGCGGCCGGTGCGGCGCTGCCCGACCTGCCCGCGGACCGCGGCGTCGGACGCGCGTCCCTGATCCGCGTGAACCGCTTCGACGACGGCGGCACGACCCTGCAGATCGCCACCACGTCCGGCTGGTACCGGCTGCGGATCCCGGTCGACAGCCCCGAACTCCTGCTCTCACCTGACGGCCGCTGGCTGGCCTGGATCGGCCACGACCAGCAGGCGGAGATGCGGGACCTGACCGGCACCACCCAGCAGCGCCTGCCCGGCCGGCCGCTGCGCTGGTCCCCCACTGGCAACTGGCTCGTCGTCCAGGCCGAGAACAACGCCCGCCCGCAACTCGTCCCGCTGGCCGGCGGCAAGGCGCGCCAACTGGCGGCGACCACCCGCTGGAACAACGTCAAGGGCGTGCTGGACTCCGGCGAGGTGCTGCGCGGCACCGATGCCAGACCCGGCCGGAGCAGCTTCGCGCTGGCGATCGAAGATCCGGTCACCGGCCGGACCCGCCAGCTCGACGTCGACCTGACCACACTGCTCAAGCCCGACGAGCACGCACTCGGCATCGGGGACCTGCCGGTGATCGTCCCGCTCACCGGCAGCACCGCGGCGGTCCAGATCCAGTACCAGAACAACTCCAACGCCGTCTCCTACATCGAGATCTCGCTGGAGGACGGAGCCGCAATTCGACGGATTGACCTGAGTGGGCGCGCTGAGGCCGACGAGCGCACGTCGCCTCCCTGCTTGAAGGGCCGCGATCTGATCTGGAGCGACGGCCGCGTGCTCCGGCAGTCCGTGTACGGAACGACCGCCGACGGCCCAATGCTGGACATGCCCCATGACGGCTTCAGCTACCTGCTCGCCGGCTGCCGTCGGGAGGCTGCTTACCAGGAGTGACGCCGACTGCGGACGGCGGACGCCTTGACACGCGTCCGCCGTCCCGGCGAGTTCTGGGATGTCGTCACCGGTCGCCGGACATAGGCTGACCGGGCCCGCCACCCGGAGAGGCCGCCCGTGACCGCGCTCCCCCATCCCCTGCTGGATCCGCTGGCCAACCTGGACATGCAGGGCGCGCAGTTCGACTGGGACGGCTACGACGTGCTCCGTCTGGACGACCGCTACCGGCGGCGGCACCTGCCGCTGCTGCACGAGGCCCCGCGGCCCCGGCTGGCGGGCGACGACCTGTCACCGGCGGAGTACTGGCCGCCGATCAGATCCGCGGTGATCCCGATCGACGACGCCGCTCTGCGCGCCGACGCCGACGTCGCCGCGTTCCTCGACGACCTGCGCGCCGCGCTGGGCCCCGCTGTCTGGTGGCCCGGCCTGCGGCTGCGCGCGGGCCTGCTGCACACGACCCTGGCGCCCGGGCTCGGCCCCGAGGCGGCGCTGCCTGACGGGCCGCTCGCCGCGATCCACCTGGTCGTCCGCGGTCCGTGGCTGGGCCGTTTCAACACGGGGCGCATCTACCTGCCGGTCCAGGCCGCCGACGCGGCCTCGGCAAGGCAGCTGGAGGCGGCGCGGGTTCGGCTGGCGGCCGAGCATCGCCCGCTACTGGCCGGCTACCTGCAGCTGACCGGCGACGTCCGCGGCGAGCGGTACGCGGCGCTGCGCGGGCTGGTCCGCCGGTATCAGGCCCGCATCCAGGTGCCCGTCACACCGGCCGATCTGTGGCTGATGGACACGATGGACGACCTCGTCCTGCGCTCCCGCGTCGCGCGGCGCGTGCCGTTCGCCGCGAAGACCTGATGCCTCGCGCCGCTGCCGGCATGACGGGCGTCGCGCAGCGCCTCGGCGCCGAGCAGTGCCGGAGGCGGTGTCATCCCTGGTCGGGTCGCGTTCGCCGACGGGCCCGGCAGAGCACGATCGCCGCGTAGCCGTGGGCGTCGTCCTGGGCCGTGTGCCGGACCTCGATCGACCCTGGTTCGAAGTCGGTCCGCAGCACCGCCTGGAGGTCGGTTTCGTCGATGTCGGCGCTGGGAAAGGCCCTTCCGGCGACGGTGTAGCCGCGGCACCGGCGCAGGGCGGCGGTGACGAACAGGCCGCCCGGCCGGACCAGTCCGCTGATGTGGCGCATGAACAGCTGCCACGTCGCTCGGTCGTCGGTGGCGGAGTCTGCGCAGTAGGCGCTGATCACCGTCGTGTAGCGCCGGTCCACCGGGCGGGGGTGCCGGGCGTCGACCTCAAGCAGCTCGGTGATCTTCACTCGGGTGAGGTCCTCGCGGGCTGCCAGGTCTTGGTCGGTCGGGTGGCTGACGCCCTCGCACCGCAGGGTGTGGCGGACGAACGGCCGCCAGTCGTGGGCGCCGGGTTCGCGGTCGATCCACCGCCGGATCTCTGCCAGGTTCGCGGGCAGGTAGTCGCCCAGGTGGATCTCGGACGCCACCTCGGCGGCCGCGAACACGTGGTGCAGGGTGGGTCCGACCCCGAAGAACAGCACGGGCCGGCCGCGTTCGGCGTGGCGCATCGCGTCGACGAAGAACGCGATGGTCTCGATCTCGTCCGGTTCGACGGTGCGGTAGTAGCCGTCGAGGTAGTCCTGCGGCACCCAGTCGGTGTCGAACGACGCGTACCTGCGGCGGCGGCGCTCCAGGAAGGCGCGGGTGAGGCGGGCGAGGCCGTGTTCGTACAGCGCGGCCGCGAGGTTGGCGCCGCCGAGGAACACGAGCGCCTCGCGGGAGGTGACCGAGTCGCTGAGGACGGCGGCGCCGAAGGCGGCGGCGTAGTAGGGCGCTTCCTTGGCGAGTTCCGCGGTCGTGTACCCGGCCGCCGCCGCCAGCCGCGCGGCGCGTGCGCTGCCGGTCCTGCGCCGGGTCAGGTCGTAGGCGGCCTTGGACAGCAGGTTGGTGCTGGTCCCCGTCGTGGTCAGCAGCGTCTGGTTCGCCTTCAGACTGGCGTGGAGTCCGTGGCCCCAGCACGCGTAGCTCGCCGCCACGAACACCAGCAGCCACTGCTGGCCGACGTCCGCGAGCAGTCCGGAAGCGACCATGCAGACCCCAGCTGCCGCCGCCACGGCGTCCAGCGCGTAGGTCGACGCCACGGTGGCGGCCAGCGTCACGGTCCAGGCCTTGAGCTGCCGGCGGCTCGCCCTGACCGCTCCCGGCGGCCGTGGAGCCTGCGCTGTCGTCACGGCGAGCCGCCGATGGCGGCGAGCAGTTCACGTCGGCTCGGCCCGGCAAGAGGGTGGTTCGGGGCATGTGCGCCGAGTTCGGTGATCCGCTCGGCCAGTCCCGGTTCGGCGAGGACCTCGTCGATGCCGGCCAGCAGGGATCCGAGCGCCAGGTGGGCGCGGGCGACGTCGGGGTCGGTGCGGGCGGCGGCGAACATGGCGAGGCTGAACGCCCATTTCGGGTCGTCGGCCTGATACGGCAGCCCGGCGGCGTCGGCGTCGAGTTCGGCCAGCCGGTGCCGGTCGTACCACAGGGTGTTGCGGTGCAGCGGCTGCACCGCGGTGCTGGTCCACTCGTGGAACCGGCGTGCCGGCTTGTCGTGGTCGTCGGGGTCGGTGGTGCGCAGGACATCGCGCAGGCCGATGGCGTGGAGCAGGCCGATGGTGGCACCGCGGCCGAGGGAGGGATTGGTGCAGGCCCACGAGTCGCCCACGGCGACGACTCCGGTGGCGACCGGCCGGCCGTCGGCGACGAAGCCGCGGTAGCGGTCCTCGATGCCCGCGATCACCTCGACCCCGGAGATCGTTTCGCCGTCGCGCCAGTGCGCCGCGTCCGGATACCGGGCCAGGGCCGCGTCCCAGCGGGCCGGCTCCCGCAGGGCCCGCATCGACCGGTCCCGGCTGCTGGTGACCAGCGCGACGCTCCAGGTGCCGTTGTCGGCGGGCAGCGTCAGGATCGACATCGACTCGTGTCGTTGCAGCAGGTTGGTGCGGCCTTCGGGCAGTGCCCCGGTGCGCGTGCGGAAGTGCCGTGCGAAGTAGACGAAGCCGCAGTCGGCGCGCTCCTCGGCGGGCCGTCGGGCACCGATGGCCTGCAGCCAGGACGCGAGGGCCGAGCGGCGGCCGCAGCAGTCGACCACGAGGTCGGCCCGCAGGAGGCGGCCGCCCTCGGCGAGCACCCCGGTCACGTGCGGGACCGGGCTGCGGGTGGCCGGGTCGGTGAGCAGCCCGGTGACCGCGACGCCGCGGTGGACGGTGATGTTTGCGGTGTCCGCGGCGACGGCGGCCAGGGCGGACTCCAGCACCGGCCGGCGTGCGGTGACGGTCTCGAAGCGCTCGTCGCCGTCGCGCCACGGGCCACGTTGCGGCAGCATCGCCAGCAGGTTCGTCCGCACCCCGCCGGCGGCCTCCAGCACGCGCAGGACCTCGGGCAGTTCGCGGTCCATCTCGGCCCGCCACCGCGGCAGCATCAGATGCGGCAGGCGGAACTGGTTGACCCCGGGCCGCTGCCACGCCTCCCACGGCTGCGCTCCGGTCGGCGGCTCGGCCGGATCGCGCTCGACGACCGTCACCTCATGGCCGTCACGGGCGAGCAGCAGGGCGGTCGACAAGCCGCACAGGCCTGCGCCGAGAACGAGTATCCGGGCCATCGCGCACCTCCGGGTCGGCGAACTGACGCACGCAGGGTCTGCCTGGCAGGCGCTCACTTTCCAGGTCAGTTGGTTGTCATTCGCTGTCCAATCACGTCGCGGCGACCGACGATAGGATCGGCGCGGTTGCGCTGCCACCCGATCTGCCGGAGGTGCCGACATGTCCACGCATCTCGGTGACCTGCTGGACCACGCCCGGCGGCAGCGGTTCGTGGGGCGTCGGCGCGAGTTGGCGGACTTCGACGACGCCGTCGGCGGGCGCTCGCCGCGGCGGGTGCTGTTCGTGCACGGCCAGGGCGGAATCGGCAAGACGACGCTGCTGCTGGAGTTGCGTGCCCGCGCCCGTGCGGCCGGACGCGTCGTCGTTCAGGTCGACGGCCGTGACGTCGATCCGTCGCCCGGCGGGGTGCAGACGGCCGTGCGGCTCGCGCTCGGCCCGCAGTGTGGCGACAGCCCGGTCGCACAGCTGCCGGCCGGTGCTGTCCTGCTCGTCGACGGTTATGAGCAGCTGACCGCGATCGACGGCTGGCTGCGCGACGCGTTCGTCCCCGGCTTGAGCACCGACAACGTCGTCGTGCTGGCCGGTCGTGACGCGCCCGCCGCGCCCTGGCGCACCGATCCCGGATGGCGGCACCTGATGGCGGTGCATCGCCTCGACCCGTTCGACCCGGCCGAGAGCAGCGAGTTGCTCGCGCACGCCGGGGTCGAGCCGCCCGTGCGGCCACATCTGGTCGGGCTCGGTCGCGGCCATCCGCTGACCATGGCTCTGCTGGCCGATCTCGCCGCGACCGGCCAGGTCCCCGGTGCCCTCGCCGAGGCGCCTGATCTGATCTCGGCCTTGCTGGAATCGTTTCTTCGTGACGCGCCGAGCGAGGCGCACCTGACCGGTCTGGCAACCTGCGCGATCGCGTGGGTGACGACCGAGGACCTGCTTCGGCGGCTGGTGGGTGCCGAAGCAGCCGAGGTGTGGCAGTGGCTGGCACGGCGGCCGTTCGTCACCACCGGCCCGCACGGGCTGTCCATCCACGACCTGGCTCGTGACGTGCTGGACGCCGAGTTCGAACGCCGCTCACCGGAGCGGTATCGCGCGTACCGGCGGGTCATCAAGAACCATGCGCTGGCCGGCCTGCGGGCCGCCAGCGGGTTGGACCGGCAGCCGCACGCCCAGCAGCTGCACCTGCTGCAGCGAAACAGTCCCCTCACCGGCGTGATCTCCGCTATACGCGCGCAAGGATCCGCCGCGGTCGTGCCGGCCCGCCCCGACGAACATGACCAGGTCTGCTCGATCGTGGAGAAGTTCGAGGGACCGGTCAGCGCTCGGCTCGCCCGCGCCTGGATCGGCGAGCAGCCCGAAAACCTCAGCGTCGTCCGCACCGGCGACGGCGTCGCGGGTTTCATCCACCACCTGATCTGCCCCGGCGGTTCGGCGCTGGAAGAGCGGGACCCGGTCGTGCGCGCCGTGCTCGACCATGTCGCGCGGGAGGGACCGATCCGGCCCGGGGAGCACATCGACATCTCCCGCTTCTTCGGTGGTGCGCGAGAACACCAACGCGACCTCTACGCGGTGCTGGCCGGCAACGTGTCCAGCATCGTCCTGTGGCTGACGCGACCGCTCGCCTGGTCGTTCATCGTCGCCGTCGATGCCGGGTACTGGGCGCCGTTCTTCGACTACCTCGCGTTCGTCCCGGTGACCGAGGCCGACGTCGGCGGCCTGCGGCACGTCGTCTACGGCATCGACTGGAGACGCTTCCCGCCCGACGCCTGGTTCGACCTGATACGCGACCGCGGGCTCTCCGGAGACACCGGACCGCCGCCGGCCGCGATGGTCCGCCCGCCGGCGCTGGACCAGGTCCGCTTCGCCACCGCGGTCCGGGCGGCGCTGCAGACCCTGCACCGGCCCGACCGGCTCGCCGCCAACCCGCTCATGGGCTCCGCGCTCGCGGCCACGGCCACCGGTCCCGACGCCGCCCGGCTGCGGGCCACCATCGAGGACGCCGTCGACCGGCTCGGCGACGAGCCCAAGGGCGACCAGCTCCGGGCCGTGCTGCACCGCACCTACGTGCGGGCCGCGCCGACCCAGGAAGCCGCCGCCGAGGTCCTCGACCTGCCGTTGAGCACCTACCGCCGCCATCTCGCCAGGGCGCTGGAACACCTCACCGACCTGCTCTGGACGGTGGAGATCGGCGAGGTGGGCCAGCCGGGGCCGCCGCAGCACACCAGGTGACGAACTGCGGCGGCCGGCTCGTGACGGAGGTCAGGGCCGCATCTCGTACGCGCCGCAGAGCGCCTCGACCTGCGCCCACACGGCAGCGGTGCGCGCGGCGTCGCGAACCGGGCGGCGCAGCTGCGCCACCGCCCAGGCGGCCTGCTCCTCAGTAGTGGCCGCCTTGCCGTGCAGCTCGGTCGCGTACGCGGAGAAGTCCCCCACCAGCACCGCGAAGATCTCGTCGAGCAGGTCGCGGTCCAGCCCGGTGAGCTCGGCCTGCTCCAGGATCAGCTGCCCGTAGACGACCAGCGCGAAGAGCTGACCGATGGTGAGCAGGAAGTCCAGGTCACGCTGCTGATCCTCGGAGGGGGCGTGGGCCAGCAGCAGCGCGCACAGCCCGTCGGCCTGTTCGCGGAACACCGCGACGTTGGCGAGGTCGGCGTGCTTGTCGTACGGGCCGCGCCAGTCGTGGAACCGGACCGCCCCCAGGCCGCGCGCGGGCCCCTGCCGGAACAGGAACTCGTCGTCGGCGGCGTCCTGCCGGGTCGGCACGGACGCGAACTCGGCCGGCTGGAACAGATGGTTCGGCATGAACTTCAGGATCAGGGCGAGGTTGACGTGCACGGTGCCCTCGAGCTTCGGCAGGCCGCGGATGTCCTTGGCCGCCTTGTCGAAGTAGGTGTCGGCCTCGAAGCCCTTCGCGGCGATCACGTCCCACAGCAGGTCGATGACCTTCTCGCCCTCGGTGGTGACCTTCATCTTGGTCATCGGGTTGAACAGCAGGTACCGCCGGTCGTCGGGGCCCGCGGTCCGGAAGTAGTCGACCGCGCGGTCGCTGAACAGCTTCATCGCGACCAGCCGGGCGTACGCGTCGGCGAGCTCGCGGCGCACGTGCGGGAAGTCGGTGACCTTCCTGCCGTACAGCACGCGCCGGTGCGCGTGGGTGACCGCCTCGTACATGGCGTGCTCGCAGATGCCGATGGACGCGGTGCAGAGGTTGAACTTGCCGACGTTGACGGTGTTGAGCGCGGCGTCGAACGCGGCCTTGCCGGTGTGCAGCACGTCCTGCTCGCGCACCGGGTAGTCCTCGAGCCGGAACTCGCTGACGTACATCTGCCCGTTGACCACGTTCTTGACCAGGTGGTAGGCGGGGTGGCGGCTGTCGGCGGCGAAGAAGACGTAGCCGTCGGGCCCATCGACGTCGGCGCGCCGCCCGAACACGGAGACGAGTCCGGCGACGTTGCCGTTGCCGATGTAGTACTTGCCGCCGGTGGCCCGGAAGCCGCCGTCGCCGTCCGGGGTGAGGATCATGTCGGTGGAGTAGATGTCGGCGCCGTGCGTGCGTTCGGACAGGCCGAACGCCATGACGTGGCCGTCGGCGAGCAGCTGGGCGGCGTTGGCGCGGGCGGCCGGGTTGGCGCTCTGCCACACCGGGCCCAGGCCCAGGACGGTGACCTGCCAGGTGTACCAGTAGCCGAGGCCGTAGAAGGCGAGGATCTCGCTGAGGGCCGCGTTGCGGGCGGTGTCCCAGCGGGTGCCGGCGCCGTCGGCGGCCGGGGTCAGGAACGTCGCGAACAGGCCTTCCTTGGCGACGAAGTCGAGGAAGTCGGCGTACCAGGTGCGGTCGTTGTAGCTGTCGACGAGCGCCTTCTTGCCGCGGTTCTCGAAGAAGTCGACGGTGGCGCGCAGCAGCCTGCGGGTGTCGTCGTCAAGGTGCGCGGGGTCGTAGGTGCGCGGATTCAGCAGCAACGGGTTCGCCATGGTCGTCTTCCCTTTCGAGGTTCAGCGGCCGAGGCCGTGGAGGGTGTCGAGGACGTCGTCGAGCCAGGCCAGGACCATCTGCTCGTACGCGATGCCGCCGCGCAGCACGACGTGCCGCAACCGCTGCCCGGTGTCGAGCGCGCCCGGGTCGGGGAAGTCGCGCTGCTCGCCGGTCTGGTAGCGATGCAGGGTGGTCTCGTGGTCGGCGCGGTAGCGCTCGACCTCGGCGATCAGCGCGGCCCGGCCGGCGGCGTCGTCGAACGCCGCACCGCGGATCTTGACGGCGAGTTCGTGGCGGACCGACTCGGGCTGGACGGGTTCGCGCAGCCAGGTGGTGAGCACCGACCGGCCGGGTGTGGCCACGGAGTAGGACCGCTTGTCGGGGCGGCCGTCCTGGTCGATCTCCTCGGCGGTGACCCAGCCGTCCGCCTCCATGCGTTTGAGGACGCGGTAGATCTGCTGGTGGGTCGCGGTCCAGAACCGGCCGATGGAGCGGTCGAAGCGCCGGGCCAGCTCGTAGCCTGACCCGGGCTGCTCCAGCAGCGAGACGAGGATCGCGTGTTCGAGGGCCACGCCGGCCATCATGCTATGAAACTAGTTGCATATCAACTTCCGGTTCGGCGCACTGCGCCAATCGGGGAAGCCCGCGCCGCCAAGCCGACCGGCTGCCGACGACCGGTCGAGCCACCGGCCAGCAAGATCAATCCTATGGAGACGAACAGCATTCGCCGTTATCGAACCGTGATAATGACGCTTAGTATCCGTGTGCCGCCTCGAAAACATGGATGCAAGCCGCGTAACCGATTGATGATCAACACTGTGTAGCCATCGGCGCCCAGCTGTCATGTTCGTGACTGGACACGGGACAGCGACCGTTCCGGATAGGAACTACGGTCTCTACCGAGTGGGTGGCAGAGGCACAAATCTTCCGGCCACTCAACTATCCATGCGGCTCGCGGTGCTGGTTGGGCCATTCACCGCGAGCCGCCCCCTCATCCCTTGGAGGATCTGTGAGGTTGCGCAAAGCGTACCCCCAACTCGGCCGAAAGTGGCTCGCAGCGTCCGCATCTGCTTTCGTCATGTCCGTGGCGGTGCTCCTCGCCCCGACCAGCCCCGCCAGTGCTGCCATCGACCCGGCTGCCGCCGTCGGGCAGAAGCGCGACCAGCTGCTCGCGCTGGTGCAGGCCGGAGCATCTGACACCACCATCCAGTCCCGGTTGGGCCTGGTCAAGGTCTCACAGCCGAGCTCTGGAGGCATCGAGCCGATGTCCTCGCAGGGTGACGCCACGGTCAGTACCCCTACGATCTACTACGACACGCAAGCCAAGTACTACTACGCATCTGCAAGTTTCAGCTGGAACAACCAGCAGACCAAGGCAGACGGCAGCGGCGGCAACGTCGGCGGCTACGACGGCTTCGCCATCCGCTTCAACAAGGACATCACGAACATGGGAACGGGTGCCTCGTTCTGTCCTGGGAACTGGGGCGGAGCGACGCCGTACCCGGGCACCAAACCAGGATGCGTCGTCGTTCAGCCCGAGGACAATGACGATTTCGGTTCGTCCTACAAGTACCAGGACAAACTGAACCAGGCGTACTGTGGCGGCACTGATTACCCCAGCTGCTGGATCTACATCGGCGCCAAGGGCACCATCGTGCACTCCTTCAAGAAGTCCTGGGCCGGCTGCCTCCAGGTGTACTCGAAGTACGGGCACACCTGGTCCAGCACCCAGATCTCCGGCATCAACGTGAGCAACGGCAGCATCAGTTTCGACTTCAGCTCATCGAGCTACAGGTGGGACATCTCCAGCAGCAACTCAGGCAAGTTGGGCTGCTAGTTCGCTAGGATCGCCCGGTCTGCGTCAGCAGGCCGGGCGTTTTCCAAGGGAGGGCAAGAATCGTGCGCAAAGCCGTAGTCGCGTCGGTGGTGGGCGTGGCGATCCTCATCGCCGCGGCATACTTCACATACGCGAGCTTGACCAGGACCGGCGAGATCCGGGTAGGAGTCGGCGTCAACGGCTGCATCGACACGAACTGTGTCACGCTCCCCCTGCCAGAAGCCGACGTGACCGTCACGTTCGCGGATGGCCACAAGCTCAGCGGCAAGACCGATGCGACCGGGGTCACCAACTTCCGCACAGACCGCAGCGGGGAAGTCACCATCACTGCGACCTCCCCGCTGCTTAGCGAGCCGATAACAACCACAGCTGACATCTCCGACGGCGGCTACCTGTCTGTCGACATGGCCGACCCGGCGCCGTTCAAGCTCGTTCGCGCAAGCTGATCGCAATACCAACGAGCCGCATATGCGTGGTCACTGACTGTTAACCGGATCGTGCCATAGATCCGAGGGCAGCCTTTCTGTCATGCCTGGCGGCCACGCCACCGTGAATCCATCAGGCCCGGTGCAGCACGATCAGTTCGGCGTCGTGGTCGGCGGTCCACTGCACCGGCAGGCCGACGGCGCGCAGGTGGCTGCCCGAGTACTCCTGCTCACCGTGCCGGTAGACGTCCCGGTGGCCGAGGCCGCGCAGCGGCAGCCGCACCGGCCGCGACGGCAGCAGTCCGGGGCCGTCGAGACGCCCGGTGTGCCAGGCGAGCACGACCACGGTCGCGCCGTCGGGCGAGGTGTACTGCACCGCGCAGCGGGCCTGGTCCGGGCCGCCGACGAGGTGCACCTCCCCGCGCATGACCACGTCGCGGATCTGCTTGTACCGCGCGATCCATTCGGCTGCCTCGGCCCGTTGCTCGGTGCTCCAGTGCCGGATGTCCGCGCCGATGCCGAGCACGCCGGCCATCGCCAGCACGAACCGGAACGCCAGCGAGCGCGGCCGCGGGTCGAACAGGCCGGGCGCGTCGGTGACCCAGGAGCTGAGCAGGTGCGGCGCGTTGGCGTGCAGGAATCCGTGCTGGATGGCGAGGCGGTCCAGCGGCCCGGTGTTGTCACTGGGCCAGAACACGTCGGCGCGGGCGGCCATGGCCAGGTCGGTGCGGCCGCCGCCGCCCGCGCACGCCTCGATGATCACGTCGGGGTGGTCACGGCGCAGCTGCTCGTAGATGCGGTGCAGGTTCGCGACGTGCGCGCCGTCGAGGTCGACCCGAGCGACCGCACCGGGGCGGCCTGGTTCGGTGCGGGGCCGGTTGAAGTCCCACTTCAGGTAGCCGATGTCGTGGCGGCGCAGCAGGCCGTCGACGGTGCTGTGCACGAACTCGGCGACCTCGGGCCGCCCGAGGTCGAGCAGCAGCTGGTTGCGGACCAGGGTCTGCGGTCGGCCGTCGACGGCGTACACCCAGTCGGGGTGTTCGGCGTAGAGCTGCGACGCCGGGCTGATGCACTCGGGTTCGACCCACAGGCCGAAGGTGAGTCCCATGGCGCGGATCTCGGCGATGAACGCGTCGAACCCGTCGGGGAACTTCGCGGCGTCGACGCTCCAGTCGCCGAGCCCGCCGCGGTCGTCGTGGCGGCCGATGAACCAGCCGTCGTCGACGACGAACGCCTCCGCGCCGATCTCGGCGGCCGTGCGGGCCAGCGCGAGCTGGTTGCCGGCGTCGACGGCGAACCCGGTGGCCTCCCACGAGTTGTAGAGCACGGGCCGGACCCGGTCGAGCCGGTCGCCGGCGAGTCCGCGCTGGTAGGTGTGCCAGACCCGGGCGAGGCCGTCGAGGCCTTCGTCGCTGTACGCGCCCGCGACCACCGGCAGGGCCAGCCGCTCGCCGGGGGCCAGCGTGAGCGGGCCGTCGGTGAGGTGGCGACCGGCCGTGACGCGGGTCAGGCCGCCGGTGTCGCGCTGGGCGCTGATCTCCCATGAGCCGGTCCAGGCCAGTGCCACGGCCCAGGCCGGGCCGGTCTCGTCGGCAGCGTCGCGCACGGCGAGCCAGGGCACGAACAGGTGTCCCGGCACGCCCTGCGCGCTGCCGACGGCGAACCGGCCCTGGCCGAGGTCGACGTGGTCGAGCTGGAACTCCTGCGCCCACTGGCCCCACTGGTAGCTGACGCGGCCGCCGTGCGGGGTGGGCACGTTGAAGCCCGCGGACGCGGCCTGGACCAGCCGCAGCGCGGTGTCGCCCGTGTTCTGCAGCTCCATCCACCGTTCGACGACGTCGGTGCCGTCGGCGAAGCGGTAGCAGTGCTCGGCGCGCAGGCCGGTGACCGGGTCGGCGAAGGTGACCCGCAGCTGCCGGTCGTCGCCGGTCGCCTCCTGGAAGGCCCAGGACACGCGCCGGTCGCCGTCCGGCAGCTCGACGACCAGTTCGCTGCCTGCGAACGGGCGTACCGCGTCGGTGGCGTATTCGACCGGGGCGTAGTCGCCTGCCGTGAGGAAGGGCGTCGGCCCGGTGTAGGCGACCGGCGAGGGTCCCTGCGCCACGCCGTGCGGACCCCAGCTGACGAGTTCGAGCCAGCGCCCGTGGTCGGGCACGGCGACGGTGTACTCGGTGTGCTCGCCGCGCAGCGTCCACCGTCGGTTGTTCATTTGACTGCTCCGATCGCCAGGCCCGAGATGAAGTGGCGCTGGAAGCCGAGGAAGACCGCGACCGTCGGCACGGCGGCGATGACCGTCCCGGCGGCGATGACGCTCCACGACGACACGAACTGCCCCTGCAGGCCGAGCAGCGCCGGGGTGACGGGCATCGTGCCCTCGGTGCGGATGACGGTGATCGCCCACAGCAGGTCGTTGAAGATCCAGGTGAACGACAGCGCGCCGAGTGCGGCCAGCGCCGGCCTGGTCAGCGGCAGGATCACCCGGGTGAAGATCTGCCCGACGCCGGCCCCGTCGATGGTCGCGGCCTCCTGGATCTCGTTGGGCAGGTCGCGCATGAAGCCGTGCAGCACGAAGGTGTAGAACCCGAGACCGAAGCCGACCTGCACGGCGATGAGCGCCCACAGCGTGTCGTACAGGCCGGTGAGCTCGCTGAACTTGCTCACCGGGATGAGCACGATCTGCGGTGGGAGCAGGTTGCCGGCGAGCATCAGCAGCAGGATGGTGCGCCGGCCGGGGATGCGGAACCGGCTCAGGGCGAAGGCCGCCATCGCGCCCAGGCCCAGGCTGAGCAGGACCGCGGGCACGGTGACCAGCAGGCTGTTGATGAGGGCCTGCAGCTGGCCGCCGTCGGTCCACGCCTGGGCATAGGTGTCCAGGGTGAACGAGTGCGGCAGGCTGCCGACCCCGTTGGTGGCGATGTCGTCGAAGGTGCGGGTGGACAGGACGACGACCCAGATGATCGGGCCGAGCCACAGCAGCGACACCGCGATCATGGCGGCGTGGTAGCCGCCGGTGCGCAGTCTGCCCATCATGACTCCTCCCGGAAGGCGCGGACCAGGTAGCCGATGATGACCACGAGCGCGAGCAGGAAGATCACCACGGCGATCGCCGAGCCGTAGCCCAGGCGCAGGCTCTGGAACGCGGCCGAGTACATGTAGGTGCTCAGCAGTTCCGAGGAGTGGTACGGGCCGCCGCGGGTCAGCGACCAGACGATGTCGAACGAGCGCAGCGAGTCGATGACGATGACCGACAGGATGACCGCGTTGACGCCCTTGAGCTGCGGGATGGTGACGTGCCAGAGCCGCTGCCAGCTGTTGGCGCCGTCGACCTTGGCCGCTTCGTGCACGGCCGGGTCGACGGCCTTGAGGCCGGCCAGGTAGAGCACCATGATGTAGCCGATCTGCCGCCACAACGACGGGATGATCACGGCGTAGAAGGCGGTCTCCGGATCGGCCAGCCACGGCCGGATGAGGTGTTCGAGCCCGACCGCGGTCAGCACCTGGTCGACGAGCCCGTCGGGCTGGTAGAAGACCCGCCAGACGAGTGCCGTGACGACCAGCGAGAACACGACCGGCAGAAACAGCGCGGCGCGGTAGATGCCGACGCCGCGGCGCTCGCGCTGCAGGGCCAGCGCCATGCCGAAGCCGCCGAGGATGGACAGGCCGCCGAAGAGCAGCAGCCACAGGACCGTGTTGCCGAGGGCGCCCCGGAAGACGGGGTCGCCGGCCAGCTCGACGTAGTTGTCGAAGCCGACGGGTGCCGGGGCGGACAATCCGTCCCACCGTGTGAACGAGAAGAAGACCCCTTGGATCGCGGGCCAGAACACCCAGATGCTCTCGACCACGAACGGCACCAGGACGAAGGTCAGCAGGAGCGGCGACGGTCGCCACGACCGCCGCCGCCGTGCAGTGCTGTTGTTGATGACCGCGGTCACATCAACCCTTGAAGACCTTCTCGGCGTTCTTCTGCCACTCGGCGAGGATCGCGTCGATCTGGTCGGGCTTGTCGATGAACCGGGTCAGCGCCGTGTCCGCGGTGGGCTGCAGCGCGTCGCTGGAGTCGCGGTTGAAGAACTGGGTGAGCTCGGCGGCGCCGGCCAGCATCGCCTTGCCCTTGGCGACCAGCGGCATGTCGGCCGCCTTGGCCTTGGGGTGGGCGGGCAGGATGATGCCGGAGCTGTTGGCGACGTACGCCTCCTGCGCCTCCACGGACGCCACGTAGGTGAGCAGCGCCTTGGTGGCGGCCGGGTTGGCCGACTTGGCACTGGCGAAGAGGCCGTCGGTGGGCGCCTCCTCCGCGACGGGCACCGCCGGGTCGATGATCGGGAACTGGAAGAAGTCGAGGTCTTCGACCACGTCCTTGGCCGTCGCGTCGGCGAGGAAGGTGCCGATGAGGAACATGCCGGTCTTGCCCGCGAGCAGGGCGGTGGTCGCCTCCTGGAACGGGTACGCCTTGCCCTTGGGGTCGAAGTACGGCAGGGCCTCGCGCCACTTGGCGAAGACGGCCTTGACCTTGGGGTCGTCGAAGCGCTGCTTGCCGGCGAGCAGTTCGCGGTGGAACGGCGCGCCGTTGACGCGGATGTTGAGGTAGTCGAACCAGGCGGAGGCCACCCACGGGGTGTCGCCCAGGCCGATGCCGATCGGCGGGATGCCCTTGGACTTGAGGGTCTCGCACAGGGCCAGGAACTCGGCCCAGGTCTTCGGCGGCTGCACGCCCCACTTGGCGAAGTTGGACTTGCGGTAGAAAAAGCCCCACCAGTAGTTGTTCATCGGGACGAAGATCTGCTTGCCGGTCTCGTCGGTGGACACGTTGCGCATCGCCGGGGTGTAGTCGCCCAGGCCCTGCCACACGTCGGAGATGTCGAGCAGCAGGTTCTTGCGGGAGTACGCGTTGGCCACCGAGCCCGAGTACCAGGTGTACAGGTCCGGCGGGTTGGCGGAGCTGAGGTAGGTCGGCAGCTGGGTGCGGTAGATCTCGGTCGCGACGGTGTTCAGCGTCGCGTTGCCCTTGCCGAGCTTGTTGAAGTCGGCGACGAGCTTCTCGAGGCCGGACTTGGCCGCCCCGGTGAGGTTGGACTGGAGGGTGATGGGGCCGCCGGTGGTGGGGGTGCCACCGGAGCTGGCGGAGCTGGCGCAGGCGCTGAGCAGGGGGCCGGCGCTGAGGGCGCCGACGCCGGCGAGGCCGAGGCCGAGTAGCCGGCGACGACTGGGATCGAAGTCGCTCATCGCGGACATCCTTCCTGAGGGATGCGGGGGGTGACTGTGCGTATGTCGATCACGTAAATCCGTATGACGAACAGGTTGCATCGCGGCTCGGCGGCTGTCAAGATATCTTCGTAATTAATGATTAGATCTCAGGTGGGGATCACTACTCCGGCAGATGGGGAGCCAGTCTATGCGCGGCCTTGACGGCAAGAATGCCCTGATCACCGGGGCAGCCGGCGGCATCGGTGCGGCCACCGCCCGCCGACTGGCCGCCGAGGGCGTCGCCGTGGGCCTGCTCGACATCGCCGAAACGGGCCCGCTCGCCGACGAGATCAACCGCACCGGAGGCCGCGCACTGTCAGTGACCGTCGATGTCTCCGACGAGGCCGCCTGGACCACCGCGGCCGCCACCGTCCGCGAAACGTTCGGGCCGATCGGCATCCTGGTCAGCAACGCCTACGCCGTCGAGGTCACCCCGGCCCACCTGACCAGCCGGCAGTCCTGGGACCACCAGCTCGCCGTCAGCCTCACCGGCACCTTCCTCGGCGTCCGCGCGTGCCTTGACGACCTGCGCGCCGAGCACGGCGCGGTCGTCGTCGTCTCCTCCGTGCACGCCCTGGTCGGCCTGCCCGGGCGGCCCGCCTACGCCGCCGCCAAGGGCGGTCTGGTGGCCCTGGCCCGACAGCTCGCCGTCGAGTACGGTCCCGAGATCCGCGTCAACACCGTGCTGCCCGGCCCGATCCTCACCGCCGCGTGGGACGACGTGTCCGAAGCGGACAGGCGGGCCAGCGTGGCCGAGACTGTCGCCAAGCGGTTCGGCACCCCCGACGAGGTGGCCGCCACGATAGCGTTCCTCGCCTCCGCCGACGCCGCCTTCGTCACCGGCACCAGCCTGGTGGTCGACGGCGGCTGGACCGCGACCAAGGCCTCGGCCTGACCTGACCGGCACCGACGAGCGAGAAGGCGCGAAGCATTGGGACAGTACACAGGACGCGGCGTCCACGGGCAGACCGTCGAGATCATCGCCGGGCGGATCCTCGCCGGCGAGATCGCCGAAGGCGCGACGATCAACCTCGCCGCGCTGCAGGAGGAACTCGACATCAGCCTCACCGTGATGCGTGAGGCGCTGAAGGTGCTCACCGCCAAGGGCCTGGTCGACGCCCGCCCGAAACGCGGCACGTTCGTGCGCCCCCGCGCCGCCTGGAATCTGCTCGACGCCGACGTCATCCGCTGGCAGTTCGCCGGCGGCGCCGACGCCTCGCTGCTCGACCAGCTCCACGAGGTGCGCGCCATCATGGAGCCCGCCGCCGCGAAACTCGCCGCCGCCCGCGCCACCGATACCGACCTGGCCGCGCTCGACGAGGCGCTCGCCCAGATGGCCGCCGCCCACGACGACCCGGCCGCCGCCGTCGCCGCCGACCTGAACTTCCACCGCGCGCTGCTGCACGCCGCCCACAACGAGTGGCTGGAGCGGATGAAGGTCGTCATGGAGACCGGCCTCGCCGAACGCGACAAGCTCGTGCACGGCGCGCAGCACCACGACGACCCGGTCCCCAGCCACCAGGCGGTGGTGGCCGCCATCCGCGCCCGCGACGCGGCGGCCGCGGAACGTGCCATGGGCGACCTGCTCGACAAGGCAGCACAGGACGTGGACCACGTCCGCAAGAAGAAGGACAACCGGTGAAGATCGACCGTATCGAGACCTTCCTCGTCGCACCGCGGTGGCTGTTCTGCCGCGTGCAGACCGACGACGGGCTGGTCGGCTGGGGCGAACCCGTAGTCGAAGGACGCGCCGAAGTCGTCCGAGCCGCCGTCGACACGCTGGCCGAACTCCTCATCGGCGAGGACCCGCTGCGTGTCGAGCACCACTGGCAGGTCATGACCAAGGGCGGCTTCTACCGCGGCGGCCCCGTGCTGTCCAGCGCCGTGGCCGGGCTCGACCAGGCCCTGTGGGACATCGCCGGGCAGGCGTACGGCGCACCCGTGCACGCCCTGCTCGGCGGACCGGTCCGCGACCGGGTACGCATCTACGCCTGGATCGGCGGCGACGACCCGACCGAGATCGGCGAGCAGGCGGCCGCGCAGGCCGCCGCCGGGATGACCGCGGTCAAGATGAACGCCTCCGGGCGGCTGTCGCCCATCCCGACCTCCGCCGAGGTCGACGCCGTCGTCAGCCGCGTCGCCGCCGCCCGCGATGCCCTCGGCGAGCACCGCGACATCGCCGTCGACTTCCACGGCCGGGCCGGCGCCGCCGCCGTACGCCGCATCCTGCCCGAGATCGCGCCGCTGCGGCCGTTCTTCGCCGAGGAGCCGGTGCTGCCCGACCTGGCCCACCGCCTGTCCGACATCGTGACCTGCTCCCCCGTGCCGATCGCCACCGGCGAGCGGCTCTACGGGCGGGCCGAGTTCCTCGCCCCGCTGCAGGCGGGCGTCGCGGTCGTGCAGCCCGACCTGTCCCACGCGGGCGGCATCTCCGAGGTGCGCCGCATCGCCTCGCTGGCCGAGACGTACGGCGCGGTGCTGGCCCCGCACTGCCCGCTGGGCCCGATCTCGCTGGCCGCGAGCCTGCAGGTCGCGCTGGCCACGCCGAACTTCCTGATCCAGGAACAGAGCATCGGCATCCACTACAACCAGGGCAGCGAACTGCTCGACTACCTGGTGGACCCGGCGCCGTTCGCGTTCGTCGACGGGCACATCAACCGCCTGGACGCCCCCGGCCTGGGCATCACCGTCGACGAGGCCGCCGTGCGCAGGGCCGACGCGACCGGCCACGCCTGGCGCAACCCCGTCTGGCGGCACGACGACGGGTCCTTCGCCGAATGGTGACCGACGCACCCGTCGCATTGCGTGCCGTGCTCGACGCGGCCCACGGCGGACGCTGGACCAGCCTGTCCGGCGGCGGCCGCGAATGGCTGTGGTCCCGGCCCGGCACCGGCCGCGACGCCGTGGCCCCCGGTGACGACTTCGTAGACGCGGGCGGCCTGGAGGAATGCCTGCCGACGGTCCGCGGCCTGCCCGACCACGGCGATCTCTGGTCGCGCCCCTGGCAGCGAAGCCCGGCCGAGGTGGGCTTCGGCGGCGGACCCGGTCGTCTGATGACCGGCGGCGGACCTGGTCGCCTCGTGGCCGACGACGGCCCCGTTCGTCTCGTGGCCCACGGCGAAGGCACCGGCGCTCCCGCGGACCTGCGGGAGCCGACCTACCCCGGCGGCGTCATGACGATCGCCCGCCCCGCCTTCACCCTGACCCGGCGGGTAGGTGAGCACTCCGGTGCGATCGTCGCGGACTACACGCTGGCCGCCGACCCCGGCCACCGCTTCGTGTGGGCCGCACACGCGCTGCTCGACCTGAGCACCGCCGCCCGCCTCGACGCCCCTGACGGAACCACCACCAGGCTGTATCCCGAAGCCGCGCCGCTGCTGGCCGAACCCTGGCCCGACGACCTGCCCTGGCGCGAAGGCCCCTGGCCCGCACCGGCCGGGCTGGCCCTGGACCGGTTCGGCCCCGACGACGGCACCGCGCTCGGCGCGATCCTCACCGACTGCCCGACCGTGCACGTCACCGATGGACCCGACCGGCTCACCCTGCACCTGGACTGCGACGGCCAGCCCCGCTCCACCGCCCTGTGGCGCAACCTGCGCGGCTGGCCGCAGCCCGGCCCCTACCGCAGCATCGGCGTCGAACCGATGCTCGGCGCCGCCTTCGACCTGGCCGGGGCCGGTCCCGGCGACACCGCCACCGTGCCCGCATCGGGGCAGGTCAGCTGGCGGCTCACCATCACCGCTCACCGCCGCGGAGGCACCACCCCATGAACCTGCTCGACACCCTGCGCGCCCACCGGCTGCTGGCGATCGTGCGCGGCCCCGACCCGCAGGCCGCCCTCGACAGCGTGCTCACCCTCGCCGACAGCGGCGTCCACCTGATCGAGGTGTCGCTGACCGCGGCCGGTGCGCTGGACACCATCAACCGCGCCCGCGCCGCGCTCGGCCCCGCGTTCGCGCTCGGCGCGGGAACGGTGCTCACCGAGACCGACGCCCGCCAGGCCGCCGACGCCGGCGCGACGTTCCTGGTCACCCCCGCCATCGCGCCGAGCCTGGCCGAAGCCGCCCGCCTCGGCCTGCCCGTGCTCGCCGGGGCGCTGACCCCCAGCGAAGTCGTGCAGGCCACCCTCGCCGGGGCGACCGCGGTCAAGCTGTTCCCCGCGTCGATCGGCGGCCCCGGCTACCTGCGCGCACTGCGCGACCCGTTCCCGCAGACCGCGTTCGTGCCCGTCGGCGGCGTCGACGCGGCCCTCGCACCGCAGTACCTGCAGGCCGGTGCCGTCGCGGTCGGGGTCGGCTCACCGCTGCTCGGCGACGCGGTGCGCGGCGGCGACCTGGCCGCGCTGCGCGAACGCGCCGCGGCGTTCCTGGCCGGAGTAGCCGCATGACCGACGTGCTCACCCTCGGCGAGACCATGGCCGCGTTCCGGATGGCCGGGCCGCTGCGGCTCGGCGGCCCCGCGCACCTGTCGGTCGCCGGCTCCGAATCCACCGTCGCGATCGGGCTGGCCCGGCTCGGCCACCGGGCGAGCTGGCTCGGCGTCACCGGGGCCGACGAGCCCGGCGAACTCGTCCGGCGCAGCCTGCGCGCCGAAGGCGTCGACATCTCCCTCGCGCGCGTCGACCCGCACGCCCCCACCGGCCTGATCCTGTTCGAGCCCCGGGTCGGCGACCTCACCCGGGTCACCTACCACCGCACCGGCTCGGCGGGCTCCCGGCTGAACGCCGACGACGTGCACCCCGCGTTCGCCGCCGACCGCATGCCGCGGATCCTGCACGTCACCGGCATCACCTGCGCGCTGGGCGACGGCCCGTACGAGGCGGTGCGTTACGCGGTCGGGCACGCCCGGGCCGCGGGCAGCCTGGTCTGCCTCGACGTCAACCACCGCACCCGGCTCTGGTCGGCGCAGCAGGCCGCCGCCGCGCTGCGACCGCTGCTGGGCTCCCTCGACCTGGTCGTCGCGTCCGACGACGAGCTGGCCGTGCTGACCGACGACGCCGACCCGGTCGCCGCGCTGCTGGCCGCGGGCGTACGCGAAGTGGTCGTCAAACACGGTGCGGGCGGTGCCACCAGCCACGGCGAGCACGGCACGCTGCACCGGCCCGCCCGTTCCGTGCCGGTGGTCGACACCGTCGGCGCGGGCGACGCGTTCGTCGCCGGGCTGCTGTCCGGCGTGCTCGACGGCGTCGACGCCGCGGCCCGGCTCGACCGCGCCGTGACCGTCGGCGCGTTCGCGGTCGCCACCCGCGGCGACTGGGAAGGGCTGCCCTTCCGCGACGACCTGGCGCTGCTCGACCGCGAACCCGGCAGCGCCGTCCGATGACGACACAGGAGCAGACCGTGCTGCGTGAACCGATCCCGTGGAGCGAGGACCGGCTCGAACTGGGTGAGGGCGCCCGCTGGGTCGACGGCCGCCTCGTGCTCGTCGATCTGCTCGCCGGGCGGCTGCTGGAAACCGGCGGCGACGCGCCCGGCCCGCTGCGCGAGCTGTACCGCCTCGATGGGCCGCTGGGCGCGGTGGCGCCGGTGGCCGGGCGGCCGGACCGGTGGCTGGCCGCCGCCGGGACCGGCCTGGCCCTGCTCGACGACGGGCACGTCCACCCGCTGACGGACCTGGAGTCCACCAATCCCGTCCGAGCGAGGATGAACGACGCGGTCGCCGACCCGCACGGCCGGTTCTGGGCCGGGAGCATGACCTATGACGCCACACCGGGCGGGGGCACGCTGTTCCGCCACGACCACACGACGCAGCCGGCGGTCACCGGCCTGACCATCACCAACGGCCCGGCCTTCGACGCGACCGGCACGGTGATGTACCTCGCGGACACGCCCCTGGGCCACGTCGACCGGTTCACCGTCGACCCGGCCACCGGCGAGCTGTCGGAGCAGACGCCCTTCCTGCGGCTGACCGCCGCCGACGGTTTCCCCGACGGCATGACCGTCGACGCGGCGGGCAACCTGTGGGTGGCGCTGTGGGGCGGTCACGCCGTACGCCGCTACCGGCCCGACGGTTCGCTCGACCGGGAGATCCGGCTGGGTGCGGCCCAGCCGACCAGCGTGTGCCTGGGCGGCCCGGACATGCGGCGGCTGTTCGTCACGACGGCCGACTACGGGCTCACCGAGCCGGGGCCGGTCGACGGCGCCCTGCTGGCAGTCGACGTCGACATCGCCGGGCTGCCCGCGGCCGCCGCGTCGTGGACGGGCCGAAGCTGAACGGTCGACGGGCGCGGATCATGCCCGGACCAGGGCCGGGCGACTTGACCTTGCCGTAACGTCAACGTCTCTAATAGGGGCATGCGTATCGGCGAGCTGGCCGCACTCGTCGGGGTGACCACCCGTACCGTGCGGCACTACCACCACCTCGGGCTGCTGCCCGAGCCCGAGCGGACCCCCGGCGGCTACCGGGAGTACCGGGTCCGCGACGCGGTCCTGCTCGCCCGGGTCCGCCGGCTCGCCGAGCTCGGCCTGTCCCTCGACGAGATCCGCGACGTGCTCGCCGACGACCAGGGCCGCGAGCTGCGCGAGGTGCTCACCGAGCTGGACGCCGACCTGGCCCGCCAGCAGGACGCCATCGCCGCCCGCCGGACCCGGCTGGCGGCGCTGCTGGCCGACGCCGACCTCAACCCCGACACCACGGTCGCCCCCGACCTGGGGGACCTGCTGCACGACCTCCACCCGGCGGGCTCGGCGTTCGCCGCGCTCGACCGCGACGTGATCTCGCTGATCGACACCGGCGCCGACCCGGCCGCCCGGGAACAGGTCATGGCGATGTTCGCGCCGCTGACCGGACCGGATGCGCGGGCGCGGGGCCACGCTCTGACCGCGCGCATGGACGCGATCGCGGGCGCGGACCCGGCCGATCCGCGGGTCGCCGTGCTCGCCGCCGACCTCGCCGCCCACCTGCCCGCCGAGATGGCCGCGGCGATGGTGGCCAGCCTCGACGAGGCGGAGACCGGTCGCTGGCTGGACCTGATGACCTCTGAACTCGCCCCCGCCCAGGCCGAGGTGCTGCGCCTGATGGTCACGACCCTGAAGGAACGCCGATGATGCTGAAGATCGCCCGGGCCGCCCTGTTCGCGATGGTGCCGGCGGAGGTGGTGCTCGCCGTCCTGCTGGTGTCGGGCGTCGCGCTGCCGCGCCCGGTGCTGGCCGGCGCCGAGCTGGTCGTGCTGGCGGTGCTGCTGCTGGAGGCGCTGGTGTTCGGGCAGCGCTACCGTGCCCTGCGCGCCGACGGCGCCGATCGCCGGGCGGCGCTGCGCGGCGCGTACGAGCAGATCGTGCCGGACAAGGTGCGCCGGATCATGGGCTTCGACGCCAAGGGCATGGTCAGCATGGTGCTGTGGGTCGGCCGCCGCCGGCACGGGGTGCCGCCGGGCGCGGTGGCCCTGTCGTATCACCGCGAGCAGACGGTGCTCATGTTCGGGTTCCTGTTCGCGTGCGTGATCGAGCTGGTCGCGGTGGAGATCCTGCTGCGGTCGCTGGACGCCCCGGTCGGGCTGCGCGCGGTGCTGCTGGCGCTGGACGCGTACGGCATCCTGATCGCGCTGGCCGTCATCGCCGGCTACGTCACCCGCCCGCACGTCGTGACCGCCGACGAACTGCGCGTGCGCTACGGCGCGTTCTTCGACCTGCGCATCCCGCGCCGCCTGGTCACCGGGGTGCAGCACAAGCGCAACTACAACGAGACCGGCATGATCAAGGTAGATGGCGAGTGCCTGGCCCTGGCCGCGAACAGCCAGACCAACCTGATCGTCGAGCTCGCCGAGCCCGTCGTCGCGGTACGCCCGCTGGGCCGGCGCGAGCAGGTCCGCGTGCTGCGGTTCTTCGCCGACGACCCGTCGGCCGCCCTCGACGCGCTGCGCCCGGCCCGTCCGGCGGCGGCCACCGGCCCGGCGGCTCGGGCTGCCTGAGGCCCGGCCGGGCGGACGTTTCAGGCGACTTCGCAGCGGCGGCGACGGCCGCGCGGGACCCGAACGCCGGCGGGATCGATCGCGCGCCGCGGCGACGGCCGCTCAGGACCCGAAGCGCCCGGCGAGTTCGATCGTGCGCCGGGCGGCGTCGACCATGGCGCGGTCGGCGAAGCGCCCGTCGGCGAGCACGGCCGTGCCCTGGTCGCGCAGTTGTGCCGCGTCGAGCGCCGCCAGCAGGGCCTGGGCCCGGTCGACCTCGTCCGGGCCGGGCCGGAACGCCTCGACGATCACGGGCAGTTGGCGCGGGTGGATCGCGGCCCGCCCGACGAACCCCATGCCCCGTCCGGCTCGGCATGAAGCGGCCAGGCCGTCCAGGTCGGACACGTTCGCGTAGACCGACATGGCCGGTGACGGCAGTCTCGCCGCGCGGGCCGCGACGACGACGCGCCCGCGCGGCCACAGCAGTGCCGTGTCGTCGCCGGTGCCCAGGTCGGAGCGGAGGTCTGCTTCGCCGAGGCCGATGCTGGCGACCGCGGGGTGTGCCGTGGCGATGCTGTACGCCGCTTCCACCCCCTGTGCCGACTCGATCAGGCAGTGCAGCGGCGCGTCCACGGCGGCGGCGACGGCCGTGACCTGCTCGGCCGACTCCACCTTCGGCAGCCGCACCCCGCCGACACCGGTCACCTGGGCGAGCATCGCCAGGTCCGCTGCCGATTCCCCGGCGGTCAGGTCGTTGATGCGCACCTGCACCGGCACCGGATGCGGACCGGCCAGGAACTCCGCGACCGCGTCGCGGGCGTACACCTTGCGCCCGGCCGATACCGCGTCCTCCAGGTCGACGATGACCGCGTCGGCGCCGGACGCGAGCGCCTTGGCGAACCGGTCCGGACGGTCGCCGGGGACGTAGAGCCAGGTCAGCAGCATCAGATCACGCCCCGTTCGCGTAGCGCGGCGACCTGCTCGTCGGGCAGGCCGAGTTCGCGCAGGACGTCGTCGGTGTCCTGGCCGTGGCGACGGCCGGCGTGGCGGATCGTGCCGGGCGTGGCCGACATCCGGAACGGCACGTTCTGCATCCGCACCGGCCCGAGCTCCTCGTCGGGCACGCTGATGGCGGTGCCCAGGGCCTGGTACTGCGGGTCGGCGAGGATGTCGGCGACGTCGTACACCGGTGCGACGGCGGCCTGGGCGGCCTCGAACGCGGCGACCACCTCGGCCCGGTCGCGTTTGGCGATCCACTCCCCCACGGCGGCGTCGAGGTCGTCGGCGTGCGCGGCGCGGCCGCTGCCGGTCGCGAACCACGGCTGCGTGATCAGGTCGGCCCGGCCGACGAGTGTCATGACCCGTTCGGCGATGCTCAGGGCGCTGGTCGACACGGCCACCCAGCTGCCGTCGGCGCACCGGTACGTGTTGCGCGGGGCGTTGTTGGCCGAGCGGTTGCCCAGCCGCGGTGCGCGGTAGCCGAGCTGGTCGTACCAGGTGATCTGCGGCCCGAGCATCGCCATGATCGGTTCGATGATGGCGAGGTCGACGACCTGCCCGGCGCCGGTGCGTTCGCGGGCGGCCAGGGCCAGCATGATCGCGTACGCCCCGGCCAGACCGGTGATCGAGTCGGCGAGCCCGAACGGCGGCAGGGTCGGCGGCCCGCCGGGTTCGCCGGTCGCGGCCGCGAACCCGCTCATCGCCTCGGCCAGGGTGCCGAACCCGGGCCGGCGCGCGTACGGCCCGATCTGGCCGAATCCGCTGATCCGGGCGACGACCAGGCGCGGGTTGAGCTCGTGCAGCACCTCCGGACCCAGGCCCCACCGTTCGAGCGTGCCCGGCCGGAAGTTCTCCACCAGCACGTCGGCGTCGGCGAGCAGCTGCCGCAGCACCTGGGCGCCGTCGGGGTCGGACAGGTTCAGGGTGATGGTGCGCTTGTTGCGGCCCAGCACCTTCCACCACAGTCCGACGCCGTCCTTGGCGGGGCCGTGCCCGCGGGACGGGTCGGGCTTGTCGGGGTGCTCGACTTTGATCACGTCGGCGCCGAAGTCGCCGAGGAACCCGGCGGCCAGCGGTCCGGCGAACAGGGTGGCCAGCTCGACGACCTTGACTCCGTCCAGGGGCGCGGTCACGGCCGCTCCTGCGGCAGGTCGGCCGCGCAGCGGAAGCCGATGGACGGCGAGCGGCCGAATCCGGCGCCCATGAGCAGGAACTTGACCGACGCCTCGGGTGGCTGGGGGCCGCCGTCGAGGTACCAGTCGGAGCCTTCGGCGACGAACTCGGCGCCGCCCTTGAGGATGCAGAACCGAGTCCGGCCGTCGGTGTGCTCGCTGTCGGTGAGGTTCCACACCAGCGGGCGGGCCCGCTGCAGCAGGCCGGCTTCGGCGGCGATCTGCCATTCGTCCTCGGTGGGCAGGCGCAGCCCGGCCCAGGCGGCGTAGGCGCGGGCGTCGGCGAGTTCGACGTGGGTCACGGGGGCGTCGGCCGGCCCCTGGCCCGCGGTGAACCGCTCCGGGCGGGTGGGGCGGTAGCCGGTGGCGGCCAGGAACGCGGCGTACTCGCCGTGGGTGACCTCGCGGGTCGCGATGGCGAACCGGCCGGTCTGCACGGTGCGGCGCAGGGTGGCCTCGTGGTGCAGGCGCGGCGGCAGCGGTTTCCACTCGTCGACGTAGGGCGCCTCGCCGTAGAGGCCGGTTTCGCGCACCCGGTGGCGCACCAGCAGGTCGTAGCGTCCGGCGGCGACCGCGGCCATGCCGTCGGGCAGGGTGTCGCGCGGTGCCCACGGTGCCGGTCGGCGCACCGCGGCGCGGGCCGGGAACGTGTCGTCGCCGGTGAGTGCTGGTGCGGCGGGCCCGGTGACGGGGCTGGGCAGGACGGCGGCGATCGCGCCGGCGGCGAGGTGGCCGCCGACGGAGACCCGGCCGTCGCCGAGGTCCTTGACGGTCAGCGGGGTGCCGGTGGCCGGATCGGTCCAGTGCGCGCCGGGGCGGGCGTCGGTGACCAGCCAGGGGCCGTCGTAGTCGCCGCCGCGGTTGACGACGGTCCACAGCGGTGTGCCGTCGTGGGTCCAGCGGGAGGCGTACACGGCCGCGCCGCCGCCGGGGTGGTCGGCCAGCGGCAGCCAGTCCTCGCTGCGCAGCCAGGCGGGGTGGCTGAGCTGGACGTGGCGCATGGCACGCAGCACGGCGCGGTCGCGGTCGTTCCAGCCGACCCACACCCCGAACACGCTCTCCCAGATGAGCACGCCGCAGCCGTTGAGCCAGGCCGAGTGCAGCTCGTCGAGGTGGCTGCGGTGCCAGCGCCGGGTGTGGTGCAGGATGTGGCGGCGCTCGAACCACTTGGCGCGCAGCACGCCGGGCACGGTCGAGTCGGCGAACCACTGCGCCCACGACATGGCGTGGTCCTCGATGCGGGCCAGCGGCACCCGCGATTCGCCTTCCAGGACCATGCCGGGGCGTACGGCGTCCAGCGCGGCGCGCAGCGGCCCGGCGCCCTCCTTGAGGGTGTCGAGGAAGACGCCGTCGACGCCCAGGGTGGCGGCCAGTTCGGCGACCGCCTCGGCGTCGGCGACGGGTTCGCGGCGGGTGCCGACGTCCCACGGGTTGTAGTCGACGAAGACCCGCACGCCGCGGTCCTGGAAGAGGCGCACGACCTGCGGCAGCTCGGGCACGTCGCGGTAGAAGTCGAACTGGTTGCGCTCGTCGAGGCCGATCACGGGGTAGGCGTGCCACAGCACGACGCCGTCGATCCCGCCGAAGTCGCGGCCCGCACTGTCGAGGAACGCCTCGACGGTGAACTGGCCCCGCTCGTGGTCGTAGAGGGCCTCGTCCCACAGCCAGACCAGCGCGATGGTGAAGCAGTCGCCCTGGATCTCGTCGTAGTGGCTACCGGTGTACCCGAGCCGGGTGCGGGCCTGCTCGCGCCAGGCGGTGAGCTGCTCGCGCCAGCGCGGCCAGTCGGCCGAATCGCCGGGCGCGGCGAAGATCTTGGCTTCGTCCAGGGCCGACAGGTCCGCGGCCGGGTCGAGCGGCACGGCGGCGGGCAGGTCGATCGGGCGCGGAACGTAGGGGTTGAACGTCGGAACGGTCACGGTGCTCCCCCGTAGGTCTGTGCGTACATCTGGTCGATCTCGGCCCGGGTGGGCAGGGCCGTCGCGGCGCCGTGCCGCTGGGCGCACACCGCCCCGGCCGCGCAGGCCCAGCGCAGCGTGTCGGCGATGGGACGCCGCTGCGCCCAGGCGAGCGCGAGCGCGCCGGTGAACGCGTCCCCGGCGGCGGTGGTGTCGACGGCGGTGATGCGCGGCGCGGGCACGTCCAGGCGCTGCCCGTCGCGGTCGGCGTAGGCGGCCCCGGCCGCGCCGAGGGTCATCACGACCCGCGGCACGTGCGCGAGCAGCGCGTCGAGCAGCCGGGACGGGTCCTGCTCGCCGATGCCGGCGATCGCGGCGGCCTCGCCCTGGTTGACGACGAGCAGGTCCACAGCCTGCAGCAGCGCCGCGGGCAGGGGCCGGGCCGGGGCGGCGTTGAGCACCACGGACACCCCGGCGTCACGGGCCGCCGCGGCGGCCTGCACGACGGTGTCGAGGGGGATCTCCAGCTGGCACAGCAGCACGTCGGCGGCGGTGATCGCGGCCCGGTCGGCGTCGGTCAGCGCGGTCAGGGTGGCGTTGGCGCCGGGCGCGACGACGATGAGGTTCTCGGCTGCGGCGTCGACCGCGATCAGCGCCACCCCGGACGGGCCGGGTGTGCTGCGCAGCCGCTCAGTGTCGACGCCTGCGGCGGCCAGGTTGGCGCGCAGCTCGCCGGCGAACGTGTCTTCTCCGACCGCGCCGACGAACCTGCAGGCGGCTCCCGCGCGGGCGGCGGCGACGGCCTGGTTGGCGCCCTTGCCGCCGGGCACGGTGGAGAACCCGTCGCCGAGCACGGTCTCGCCCGGCCGGGGCAGTGTCGGCGCGGTCGCGACGAGATCCATGTTCACGCTGCCGACGACCGTCACGCGCGGGGTCACGACGCCGTCCCGGTCTGCGCCAGGCGCAGCGTACGGGCGGCGAGTTCGGCGAAGCCGATGCCGTCGAAGCCGGCGATGCTGCTGTGCAGGCGTCCCTTGAGCGGGGCGGTCCACCGCCCGGCGATACGGCCGGCGCCGGTGAGCGCGCCGACGGCCGAGCCGACGGTGGCGCCGTTGGAGTCGGTGTCCCAGCCGCCGCTGACCACGGCGCAGATGGACGTGTCGAAGTCGCCGTCGCCGTAGGCGAGCGCGGCGGCGGTCAGCGCGGCGTTGTTGCGTACGTGGACCCAGTGCAGGTGGCCGTGCTCGGCGTGCAGGGCGTCGAGCACGCTCTCCCAGTCGGGTGCGCCGGTGGCCAACTGGCGGGCGTGGCGCACGGTGTCGGCGAACCGGCCCTCGGGCAGCACGGATTCGGCGGCGTCCAGAACGGTGCGCATGTCGCCGGCGACCACGGCGGCCGAGGTCAGGGCGGCGGCCCACCGGGCGCCCTGGACGCCGTCACGGACGTGGCTGACCGCGGCGTCGCGGGCGGCCATCTCCGCCGCGGCGGCGGGGCGGCCGGGGTTGACCCAGCCGTAGACGTCGGTGCGGATCTGCGCCCCGATCCACTCCCGGAACGGGTTGTGCCGGCGGGCGGTGTCCGGTGGGGTGAGCCCCAGCAGCAGGTTGCGGTAGGCGACCCGTTCGGCGGTGAACACGCGCCCGCCGGGCAGCCAGTCCAGCCACGCCTGCGCGACATCGTCGGTGCTGAAACCGCGTCCGTGGGTCTCCAGGATCCGCAGGGCGAGCAGGGCGAAGTTGAGGTCGTCGTCCTCGGGCATGCCGTCGATGTTCTCGGCCAGGGAGTTGACGGCGCTGCGCCGGTTCCACGGCCACCGGACGGCGACCTCGTCGGGCAGGCCGACGGCGGTGAAGTAGCCGTCGAGCGGCCATCGGCCGGTGGCGCGCAGGATCTCGGCGATGGCTTCGCGGGGCAGTTTCTCGACGGGTTTGCCGAGCAGGCAGCCGACGGCGCGCCCGGTCCATGCGCCGAGCATCCGGTCGTCGGTGACGCCGGTCGGCAGGCCGAGCTCGCGGGGCTGCGGTGCGGCGGGGGTGTCGGCGGTGGGCAGCGCGTCGCACTCATCGAGCAGTTGCAGGGCCAGCGCCCGCAGCTCCGGTCCGGCCGGGGTCGCGGAGGCCCCGGTGACCGGTGCCTGCAGGGAGCCGCCGGCGGCGGTCCAGCGGGCGGCGACGGCCTCGACGTCGCGGCCCTCGTCGCGGCTGGCCGCGAGTTCGTGCGGCAGCAGGTCCTCCGGCTGCACCCAGGTGAGCCTCATCGGGTCAGCTCCGCGAACCGGTCCGCGCGGCGGGCGAAGCGGGCCTGGTCGGCGGTGAAGATCTCCTGTGCCACCTCGGCCAGCACGACGGCGGGTTCGGCCAGGTCGAGGCGGGAGGCTTGCGCGACGGTCGCCGACCACTCGGCCGGGACCGCTGCCGCGCCGCCGAGGGCTCCGGCGATGGCGCCGGCCATGGTGGCGGTGGAGTCGGCGTCGCGGCCGTAGTTGACCGAGCCGAGCAGCGCGGGGCGGAAGTCCCCGCCGGCCACGACGAGCATGCCCAGGGCGATGGGCAGTTCCTCGATGGAGTGCAGGCGGCTGGGTCGCCGGGCGCCCAGGCCGGGGCTGCGGTACTCCTCGCCGACGGTGTCGAACGGCGCGATCGCGGCCCGCAGCGGGGTGATCGCCTCGCGCCAGTCGCGGTGGCCGCGGGCGGCCTTGACGACGGCTTCGATCGCGGCGCGGGTGCCGTCGCGGGCCAGGTCGAGGCAGGCCGCGACGACATCGTCGACGTCGGCGCCGGGCGCCATCGCGGCGGCGACGGCGGCGGCGAAGACCGCGGCGGCCTCGCGGCCGTAGCTGTGCTGGTGCGCTCCGGCGATCTCGACCGCTTCGGCGTACGCCCCGGCCGGGTCGCCGGCGTTGACGATCCCGACCGGTGCCATGTACATGGCCGCGCCGCAGTTGCAGATGTTGCCGACCCCGGCCTCGCGCGGGTCGGCGTGGGCGTGGTGCAGCCGGGTCACCAGCCAGCGCTCGGCGGCCGCGAG
Organism: Catellatospora chokoriensis; assembly: GCF_011297315.1. Lineage (NCBI taxonomy): Bacteria > Bacillati > Actinomycetota > Actinomycetes > Micromonosporales > Micromonosporaceae > Catellatospora > Catellatospora chokoriensis. The sequence goes on along the minus strand of NZ_JAAOTI010000008.1, from coordinate 177,835 downwards.
GCGGTGGAAGGTCACCGCCTCGCGCTCCATGTCCGGGATGTGGACCACTCGTTCGATCAGGTCGGGCACGAGCAGCTCGGCGACGTCGAAGGCGTCGAGGTGGTCGCGTTTGCGCGCGTACACCCGGACCAGCGCGTGTGTGAGCAGCGTGTCGTCGGTGATGTGCCCGTCGCCCTTGTGGTAGGGGGCCAGCAGCCGACCCGCCCAGTTCTCGTGGAACGGGGCGACGATGCCTTCCACCCAGCCGCCGTAGCGGGCGCGGATCTCCTCGGGCAGTGCCGTCTCGGTGGCTCCGCCCAGGGCGTCGCCTACCGCGGCGCCGACCAGGCAACCGACCGACCTGTCGATCAAGTGGTTCATGATTACTTCAAAACCTGCTTCCCGCCGTCGACGAGCTGGGTGCCCAGCTGGTCGATCGTGATCTTGTTCGCGAAGTACTGCTGCAGCGCCGGGGTGGCGTACTTGGTCTTCCACTCCGGGTAGCCGTCGACCGTCTGGAACGGCGCGATGGTCAGGTCGGCCGCGCTGTCGGCCGCCACGTCCCAGCCCTGCTTGCCGCCGGTCAGTTTGACCAGCTCCTCGTTGGCTTTCGTGCCGGTCGGCACCAGCCAGTCGCCCTTGGCCAGGGTGGCCATGTTGGCGGGGTTGAGGAAGAACTCCAGGAACTGCATGGCCTGCTGCTGGGCCTTGGAGTCCGCGGAGATCGACAGCGTCTGCGGGTTGGCGGCCTGGTTGGCCGAGTTGCCCTTCATCGGCGGCAGGGTCACCCAGTCGAACCCGGCCGGGGCCTGCTCGACCATCTGCTGGCGCAGCGACACCGAGCCGGGCAGCATCGCGTACTTGCCGGCGAAGAAGCCCGGCAGGGTGTCCGCGCCGCTCATGCCCAGCGCGTCCGGCGAGGCCGACTTCGCGGCGTAGATCATGTCGTGGATGCGCTGCGGCACCTGCTTCTCGGCGTCACCGACGCGCACCTCGGTCTTGCCGCCGTCGGTGTAGAAGAACTTGCCGTCGTAGTTGAGCGCCAGGTTCATCACCCGGTTGGTCGGCGACTTGAGTGCCCAGGCCGCGCCGTACTGGCCGGGTTTGGTGAGCTTGGCGGCGTTGGCCTGGAACTCGTCCCAGGTCCAGCCGCCGTCGGCCGGTGGCACCGCGACGCCCGCGGCGTCGAGCAGCTTCTTGTTCGCGATGACGACCTGCGACTCCAGCAGGAACGGGATGCCGGTGATCTTGCCGTCGTGGGTGACGGTGTCCCACACGCCCTGGCTGATCTGGCCCTTGAAGTCGGCGGGCAGCAGCCCGGACAGGTCGGCCAGGTAGCCCTGCTTGCTGAACTCGCCGATCGCCGCCGACTCGTACTGGAACACGTCCGGGGCGTCGCCGCCCTCGAACGAGGTCAGCAGCTGGTCGTGCACGGAGTTCCAGTCGCCCTGGACGTACTCGACCTGGATGTCGGGGTGCTCGGCGTTCCATTTCGCCACCAGGTCCTTGTTGGCCTGCAGCGACTCCTTCTGCCAGGCGAGGCTGAGGAAGCGCAGCTTCACCGGGCCCGTGCTCTGCTCGCCGCTGTCGCCGCCCGTGCCGCAGGCGGCCGCGCCGAGCCCTACGACGGCCGTCACAGCCACCGTGAGCAGCCTTCTTCTGAGCATTCGGTGCACTAGTATCACTCCATCTCTGTGAAGGGGATATCCGGCTGACGTCGTGGACTGGACGGCGTCAGCCTTTAACCGCGCCGGCGAGCGACCCGGAGGACAGCCGGCGTTGCATGACGGCGAAGAAGACAAGGCTCGGTAGCGTCGCCAGCAGCGAGCCGGCGGCCAGCGGACCGAGACGCGCGGTGCCCTCGATCCCGACGAACCGGGCCAGCGTGACCGGCAGCGTCGCCAGCTCCGGGGTCTTGATCAGCACGAGGGCGAAGAAGAACTCGTTCCACGCGGAGATGAACGCGAACAGCGCGGTGGCGACCACGCCGGGCGCGAGCAGCGGGAAGACGACCTTGCGCAGGGTCTGCAGGCGGCTGGCGCCGTCGACGGAGGCAGCCTCCTCCAGCTCGCGCGGGATGTTGCGCACGAAGCCCTGCAGCATCCACAGCGCGAACGGCAGAGCCCACACCACGTAGATCAGGATCAGGCCGGCATGGGTGTTGGCCAGGCCGATCTCGCGCAGCACCAGGAAGATCGGGATGATCAGCAGCACGAACGGGAACAGCTGTGACAGCAGCACCCAGCCCAGCGCCACGGTGCCGATCCTGGTCCGGAACCGGGCCAGCGCGTACGAGGCCGGCAGCGCGATCAGCACCGTCAGCAGCGATGACGCGAGTGCCACCTGCAGGCTGTTGAGGGCCGCGCGGCCCAGCTGCTGCTCGGTGAACGCCTGCACGTAGTTGCTGATCGTCGCGCTGTCGGGGATCAGCGTCGGGTGGAGTTTGACCAGCTCGCGGGGCGGTTTGAAGGAGGTCGACAGCAGCCATACCAGGGGGAAGCCCAGGAAGATCACGTATCCGAGCAGCGCCAGGTACTGCAGCGACCGGGTCAGCCGGGACGCACGCATCTCAGTTCACCTCCCGCAGCCGCCGGCGCAGGTAGACCGCGAGCAGCGCGACGATGATCACTACCATCACGTTGCCCAGCGCCGCGGCGTAGCCGTAGTTGCCGTAGCGGAACGCCTCCTCGTAGGCGAACAGCATCGGCAGCATGGTCTTGCCGCCGGGGCCGCCCGCCGTGAGCACGTACACGAGCCCGAACGAGTTGAAGTTCCAGATGAAGTCCAGCGAGGTGATCGCGACGATCACCGGCATGAGCGCGGGCAGCGTCACCCGGCGGAACCGCTGCCAGGCGGTGGCGCCGTCGACCGCGGCCGCCTCGTGCAGCTCCTTGGGCACGCCCTGCAGACCCGCGAGCAGCACCACGGTAGTCTGCGGCATGCCGGCCCAGACCCCGACGATGATCACTGCGGGCAGGGCGGTGCTGAAGTCGCCGAGCCAGTTGGTGCGCAGCCCGTCGGCGCCGACCTGGTAGAGCAGCTCGTTGAGCAGGCCCGCGTCGGGGTGGTAGACCAGCCGCCACAGGATGCCGACCACAACCGGCGGCATCGCCCACGGCACCAGCGACAGCACCCGGGCCAGGCCGCGGAAGCGCAGCGGCTGGTTGAGCAGCAGTGCCAGGCCCAGTCCGAGCAGGAACTGCAGCGCGGTCACGCCGAACGCCCACAGCAGACCGATCCGGAACGCGCCCCAGAACAGGTCGTCGGTCAGCAGCTCGCGGTAGTTGGCCAGGCCGTTGAAGGCCACCTCGACGTTGCGTCCGGCGCGGGCGTCGGTGAAGCCGAGATAGATACCGCGCACCAGCGGGAAGACCGACAGCAGCACGATCGGCAACAGTGACGGCAGCAGCAGCAGGTAGATCGTCGCTCGGTCGGAGCCGCGCCGGGCCGGGGCCGGGGTGGTGGCCGCGGGGGCGGGGGCGGTGGTGGTGGCGGTCATCCGGCGACCGCCTGGCTGGAGGCCCGGATCACCAGATGAGGGGCGACCTGTTCACGGCGGGCGGGCAGGGTGGGGTCGGCGATCCGCTCGACCAGCAGCCGGGCGGCCAGGCGGCCGCGTTCGGCGGAGCCCAGCGAGACGCTGGAGATCTGAGGAAAGGACATCTGCGCCAGCTCGGTGTCGTCCATGCCCACGAGGGCGACGTCGTGCGGCACCCGCAGCCCTCGGGCCAGCAGGCCGTGCAGCGCGCCCGCGGCGATCAGGTCGTTGGCGCAGACGACGGCGTCGGGGCGGCCACGGTCGAGCAGTCGCTCGATGGCGGCGCGGCCGGCGGCGTACTGGAAGTCGCCCACTTCGATCAGGTCCTCCTCGACGTTGAGGCCGTGCTTGACGAGCGCGGTGCGAAAGCCGGCGTCGCGGGCCGTGCCAGGCACGGTGTCCAGCGGGCCGTTGATGAAGGCGATGCGGCGGTGTCCGGCCTCGTGCAGGTGGCCGACCGCGAGCGCGACGCCGGTGCGGGAGTCGGTGCGCACGTTGTCGACGGCCACGTCGTCGGGCAGCTGGCCGATGACCACGACCGGGACGGGGCTGTCGAGCAGTGCACGGGTGTGCGATTCGGTGATGCGGATCGGCGACATGATCATGCCGTCGACGTAGCGGTGGGCCAGGCGCTGCAGCAGGGCGACCTCGCCGCCGATGCTGGCAGAGGTCTGGTGGACCAGCAGTTGCCGGCCGGACTCGCTGACGACGGCTTCGATGGCGCGCATCATCGCGACGTACACGGGGTTGCCGATGTCCTCGACGGCGAGGGCGACCAGGCCGGTGCGCTGGGATTGCAGGGAGCGGGCGATGGCGTTGGGCACGTAGCCGACCTCGGCTGCGGCCTCGCGGACCTTGCGTACGGTCTCGGCGCTGCCGCCGAGCCCGTTGAGCACGCGCGAGGCGGAGGCGATCGAGACCCCGGCGCGGGCGGCGACGGTGTGCACCGTCGGGCGGCCGTCCGCCGAGGACTGTAAACGTTTCCGAACCACGCTCGACACCTTCCACGGGCACCTGTAAACGTTTCCGAAGTCTCGCCCGCGACCCAGTCGCTGTCAACCCCTCGTTACGAGAACGTTTCCAAGTCCGCCGGTCGGCACGCGGGCACCGACGCCGATCGCGACCTCTTCGCGACGATCGGTTATAACTTCACTACATAAAGTCGTGAGAGTGCCGCGAAGCGGTCCGCGACACTCTCGCCGGCCCGCCGTAGCGGCGGGACCGTCAGGTCGCTCGCGGCACGGCTTGATCCGCCTCCGTCACCGTCCGGCGCAGGCCGCCTCCAGCGCGGTCAGATACGACCGCGCCCAGGTCTGGATGTCGTGCTCGCGCACGTGCGCCCGCATGGCCGCCATCTGCGGACTCGGCTCGGTCGGGTCGGCAGCCAGCGCCTCGATGAGAGTGTCCTTGAGCCCCTCCACGTCATGCGGGTTGACCAGGTACGCCTGCGTCAGCTCCGCGGCGGCCCCGGCGAACTCGCTGAGCAGCAGCGCGCCGCAGCCGTCGACCCGGGCGGCCACGTACTCCTTGGCGACCAGGTTCATGCCGTCGCGCAGCGGGGTGACCGCCATGACGTCGGCGGCGCGGTAGAACGCGGCCAGTTCGGTGCGGTTGAAGACCTGGCTGAGGTAGTGCACCGCGGCGACGCCGAGCCGGCCGAAATCGCCGTTGATCCGGCCGACCTCGCGCTCGACCCGGTCGCGCAGCAGCCGGTACTGCTCGACCCGTTGCCGGCTCGGGATCGCGACCTGCACCAGCACCGTCTCCGGTGCCTTGAGCCGGCCGTCGGCCAGCAGCTCGCGGTATGCCTTGAGCCGGTGCTCGATGCCCTTGGTGTAGTCGAGCCGGTCGACGCTGAGGACCACCCGCTGCGGGCCGCCGAGGTCGGCACGCAGCTTGGCGGCCTTCTCCACGACCTCGTCCTGGTTGGCCAGCGCTTCCATCTCGGCGGTGTCGATCGACACCGGGAACGCGCCGGTGCGGGCGATGCGGCCGTCGACCAGCACGCCGCGCTCGTCGACGGTCGTGTCGAGGACCTTCGCGACCAGCTGGTGGAAGTTGTGCACGGCCTGGGTGCGCTGGAATCCGATCAGGTCGGCGCCGAGCATGCCGCGCAGCAGTTCGGTGCGGCGCGGCAGCTGCATGAACAGTTCCGGGGGCGGGAAGGGCACGTGCAGGAAGAAGCCGATGCGCAGGTCGGGTCGCTGCGCGCGCAGCATCGCGGGCACCAGTTGCAGGTGGTAGTCCTGCACCCAGACCACGGCGCCGTGTGCGGCGACCCGGGCGGTGTGGTCGGCGTAGCGCTGGTTGACCCGCTGGTAGGCCTCCCACCAGCGGCGGTGGTGCACGGCCGGCTCGACGGCGTCGTGGTAGAGCGGCCACAGGGTCGAGTTGGCGAAGCCCTCGTAGTGGTCGTGGACGTCCTCATCGGTCAGTTCCACGGGGATCAGGTGCACGCCGTCGACGTCGGGCAGTGGCGGGGTGGGACCGGGTTTGCCCGCCCAGCCGATCCAGGTGGCGGGCTTGTTGATCAGCACGGGGTGCAGGGCTTCGCCGAGGCCGCCGGGGGTGCGGCGCCATTCGAAGACCCCTTCGGAGGCGGCGGCGTCGTTGATGGGCAGGCGGCTGGCGACCACGACTAGCGAGGCGTCCCGCATGGGGTGCCCCCTTTCCGGGCTTTCGCGGACATGACGTCGGTTCGTGTGGCGGTGCGGCATTGATCGGCCAAGCGAACTTGTATCAACCCAAAGTTACGCCGCGATTACGGAACGCACGTCCTTCATTCGTGCCAGTTCCCCACACAGTAACCGCAGTGCCCGGATCGATCCATACCGGTCACCGGCTCGTCGTACATAGTGGACAGACCAAATGCGCAGCTCCGGCACGTATGAGCGGGCCACATGCACGTGCAGCCCGCGCCCGCCGGGCTCGGTGGCGACCAGACGGGCCGTTCACTGTCCGCACACACCAACCGGCCCGCGCCCGCCCCGGCATCTGAAGATTAGCTTCTTGACCTTGCGGTGTGTTGTAGCTAACTTTCATGCAATCGGACAACTCTCGCAAGGAGGTCGTCTTTGAAGACCCTCGTCGCCGCCGTCGCGGCCCTCACGGTCGCCCTTCCCGCCCCCGCCGCGGCTCAGCCCGCCCACCCGCCCGCCGCCGAACACGGCTGGGTGACCTCGACGCTGCGGCACATGAGCCTCGAACAGAAGGTCGGCCAGCTCTTCTCCACCTACGTTTACGGCTCCGACGCCGCCAACCCCTCCCCCGCCGACCGCACCGCCAACCTCGCCGCCTTCGGCGTCGAGACCCCGGCTGAGGTCGTGGACCGCTTCCACCTCGGCGGCGTGGTCTACTTCGCCTGGTCGCACAACCTCGACAACGTGCGGCAGATCGCCACCCTGTCCAACGGGCTGCAGGCCGCCGCCCTCGACACCGGACACAAGGGCCAGGTGCCGCTGCTCATCTCCACCGACCAGGAGCAGGGCGTGGTGCAGCGGATGCCCGCGCCGTCGGCGCAGTTCCCGGGCTCCATGGCACTGGGCGCGGCCCGCTCGGCGGCCGCCGCCCACCTCGCCGCCGAGGTCACCGGACGCGAGCTGAGCGCGGTGGGCATACGCCAGCCGTACGCGCCGGTCGCCGACGTCAACGTCAACCCGGCCAACCCGGTCATCGGCGTCCGCTCCTTCGGCGCCGATCCCGGCCTGGTCGCCGACCTGACCGCGGCGCAGGTGGCCGGCTTCGAACAGGGCGCGGGCGTGACCGCCGTCGCCAAGCACTTCCCCGGCCACGGCGACACCGCCACCGACAGCCACACCGGACTGCCGGTCATCAGCCACACCCGCGAGCAGTGGGAGCGCATCGACGCGCCCGCGTTCCGGGCGGCGATCGCCGCCGGGATCGACTCGATCATGACGGCGCACATCGTCGTGCCCGCGCTCGACCCGTCCGGCGATCCCGCGACCCTGTCGCCGACGATCCTCACCGGGGTGCTGCGCCGGCAGTTCGGCTTCCAGGGCGTGATCGTCACCGACGCGCTCAACATGGCCGGCGTGCGGGCCAAGTACGGCGACGCCCGCGTGCCCGTGCTCGCCCTGAAGGCCGGCGCCGACCAGCTCCTGATGCCGCCGGACCTCGCCCTGGCCTACGACGCCGTGCTCCAGGCCGTCCGCGACGGCGAGCTGACCGAGCGGCGCATCGACGAGTCGGTGCGCCGGATCCTGTCGGTCAAGTACCGCCAGGGACTGTCCCGGTCGCCGTACGTCGACGTCGACGCGGCCGTGGCCTCGGTCGGCTCCACCGACCACCTGGCCGCGGTCGGGCAGGTCACCGACCAGACGCTCACCGCCGTGCGCAACGACGCCGGGCTGCTGCCGCTGACCGGCGCCGACCGGTCCGTGCTGGTCACCGGCTGGAACAACGCCGCGTTCAACCCGATCGGCAGGCTCGCCGAAGGCTTCACCGCCCGCGGCTCACGCACCACCGCGCTGCCCGCGACGCTGCCCTCGACCCAGGCCATCGCGGCGGCCGCCGCCCAGGCCGCGCGGCACGACCTCACCGTCGTACTGGTCAACAAGGCCTGGGACACCGCGGTCGGCGATCCGCGCGCCAGCCAGCAGCAACTCGTCGCGGCGCTGGTCGCCACCGGCAGACCCGTGATCGCCGTCGCGGTCCGCGACCCGTACGACATCGCCTATCTGCCCGGCGCGACCACCTACCTGGCCGCCTACACCTACACCCCGGCGGCCATGGACACCCTGGTCCGCGTGCTGCACGGCGAGCTCTCGCCGCACGGACGCCTCCCGGTCACCATCGTCGCCGCCACCGACCCCGCCACCACGCTCTACCCCATCGGCCACGGCCTCACCTGGTAGGAGAATCCCTTGCTACGCAGAAACCTCATCACCGGCGCCGCCGCGGCCGGCGCACTGGGCGCGACCACGCTGGCCCTGCCCGCGCAGGCCGCCCCGAAGCCGCGCCGGGTCCAGACCGGACTGGACCGGCTCGTCGCCGACCGGTTCGCGACCCTGGCCGGGCAGAAGGTCGGCGTCGTGTCGAACCCGACCGGCGTCGACGCCGACTACCGCCACCTGGTCGACCTCATCCACGAGTCCGGGCGGGTGAACCTCGTCGCGGCGTTCGGGCCCGAGCACGGCTTCCGCGGCTCCGCGCAGGCCGGCGGCAGCGAAGGAACGGGCGTCGACGCCCGCACGGGCGTCACCGTGTACGACGCGTACGGCGCCTCCCAGGCCAAGTGGGAGGAGCTGATGACCCGGGCCGGCGTCGAGACCGTCGTGTTCGACATCCAGGACGTCGGCGTGCGCTTCTACACCTACATCTGGACCATGTACACCTCGATGGTCGCCGCGGCCCGGCTGGGCCTGCGCTACGTGGTGCTCGACCGGCCCAACCCGATCGGCGGGCGCGCCTACGGGCCGATGATGACGCCGGAGTTCACCTCCGGCGTGGGCCTGAAGGAGATCATCCAGCAGCACGGCATGACGGTCGGCGAGCTCGCCCGGTTCTTCAACGCCGAGTTCCTGCCCGCCGAGGCCGGACGCCAGGTCGAGCTGGAGGTGGTGGCCTGCAAGCACTGGAAGCGCGACATGTTCGCCGCCGACACCGACGTGCCGTGGGTCATGCCCAGCCCCAACATGCCCACCCCGGACACCGCGCTGACCTACCCGGGCACCGGCCTGTTCGAGGGCGTCGCCTCGATCAGCGAGGGCCGGGGCACGACCCGGCCGTTCGAGCTGGTCGGCGGCCTGGCCACCGACTTCGACTACCACTGGTCCGACCGGCTCAACGCCCGCGACCTGCCCGGCGTGCGGTTCCGGGAGGCGTACTTCGTGCCGACCATCGCCGGACACCACCCGCCGCTGCTCAACAAGCTGTGCGCCGGGGTCGAGGTCAAGGTGACCGACCGGGCGGCGTACGACCCGATCCGCACCGCGGTCGCGATGCTGGTCGAGGCACGCAAGTATCCGGCGTTCGCATGGCGTGCCGACGCCTACGACCCGGTCCGGCCCTACTGGGTCGACAAGCTCACCGGCTCGCCGCGGCTGCGCACGATGATCGACGCGGGCGCCGATGTGGACGACGTGGTGGGCGCCTGGTCGTCGGAGCTGGCGGACTTCGAGCGGCGGCGGCGTCCCTACCTGCTCTACTGAGTCACCAGGTGTGGGGCGCGCCGGCAGCGGCCGCCCCACACCGCCGACCTGCCGGAAACCGGATGCGGCGGCCGGGCGCACTTGGCTAGCGTCCGGGCGTGGCCCACACGTATCCCCCGCTGAACGTCGAAGTCCGCACGCCACGCCTGACGCTGGCCGGTGCGTCCGACGAACTGCTGGAACGTCTCGTGCCGATCGTGCGGGCCGGGGTCGCCGACGCCGAGCCGTGGCCGTTCGACGACCCGATCTCGTTCTACGCCGACAGCCCCGAACGCGAATGGCGCTGGCTGCGCGGCATCTGGGCCGGCCGCGCCCGGGTGAGCCCGGACTACTGGCGGCTGTACCTCGTCGTTCTCGTCGACGGCGAACCGGTCGGTATGCAGGACCTCATCGGCAAGAACTTCACCCGGTTCGGCACGGTGTCCAGCTTCTCCTGGCTGGCCCCCGGCAGCCGCGGGCAGGGGCTCGGCAAGGAGATGCGGGCGGCGATCCTGCAGCTGGCCTTCGCCGGGCTGGGCGCACGCGAAGCCGGCAGCGACGCGTTCGTCGACAACGAGGCCTCCAACCGCATCTCCCGTGGCCTGGGCTACGAACCGAACGGCACGGACTGGGACACCCGTCGCGGCGAGCCAGCGCGGATCCAGCAGTGGCGGCTCACCCGGGACGCGTGGGAGCGGGTCCGCCGGGACGACATCGAACTGACCGGCGTCGAGCAGTGCCTGCCCGTCCTGGGCATCGGCTAGGTGTTCCCTACACGGGCCGCCCCGGCGGCAGGATGCGCTCCCATTCGCTGGAGTAGACCTCGCCGAACAACCGCAGCCGGTCGTCCTTGCAGCTGTACGCCTCGGGGGTGATCGTGGCCTTGAGCGGCTCGGAGGCGCGCTGGCGTCCGTTCACCTTCAACGTGGTCGTGCCGGTCGTACGTGGGCTGCTGTAGTTGATCGTCTTGTCGTCGGCCACGTAGTTGAGCTTCGTCGTGCCGTTGTGGATCACCTCGTACCGGTCGCCGTAGCCCGCGCCGCGCCGGGTCACCTTGTCGACGGTGGCCATCGTGCCGTCGGCGTCGATCCGCATCAGCGTGCCCGCACCCGTGAACTGGATCTTGTTGCCGTACATCTCCCAGTTGGCCGTGTACGAGGTCTCGCGCCAGCTGCCGATCAGGCAGGCGGCCGGCGCCAGGCTGGGCCGGGGCAGCGGAGACGGCGACGCGGGCGCGGCGGCGACCGGCGACGGGCTCGGCGTCGAGGCCGGCTCGCCGCGCAGGGCGAAGTAGGCGACCGCGCCGCCGGCCAGGCAGAGCACCAGGAGCATGCCGAGCACCACCACACCCACCACGACAGGCGTGGTCCAATCACGACGCTCAGGAATCGGCTGCACCAGACCAGCATCGGCAAGGATCCACACGGCGGCAAGTCCGAATCGATCACACGGCCGGGCACCTCCAGCGCACCGGACGTCACTTGCCAGGCAGCACCTCGTCCAGGAAGTCGATGCCCCGCTCGATCAGGCCGCCGATGTCGTCGTAGCCCTCGAAGCAGTGGTCGGCCCCGGGCACGAGCAGCAGGTCGGCCCGCACCCCGACCGCGCGCAACGCCTCGGTGAAGGCCCGCCCCTGGGCGGGCGAGACGATCTGGTCGGCGTCGCCGTGGATCGTGAGGAACGGCGGAGCTCCGGTGTGCACCCGGCTGATCGCGTTGCCGAAAGCGACGAACTCGCGCCGGTCCCTGGCCGGGCCGCCGAACAGCAGGGCCCGCGACGTGAACGGGTCGTCCGCGTCGCCGAAGGCGAAGAAGTCGACCGCGCCGTACCAGTTGACGACGGCCTGAATCGCGGTCTCGCCGGTGCCGGTCAGCCCGGCCATGGCGGCCAGGTGGCCGCCCGCCGACTCCCCCAGCGCCGCGAACCGGCTCGGATCGAGTTTGAGCTGCTCGGCGTAGAGCCGCAGCCAGCGCACGGCCGACTGGACGTCGACCAGCTGGGCCGGGTACGGCGCTTCCATGGCCAGCCGGTAGTCGACGTCGGCGACCGCCCAGCCCCGGTCGAGGAAACGCTGGTGGAACCGGTGCGGGGCGACCGGCGGCGGCAGGCCGACCCGGCTGCCCTCGATCCAGCCGCCGCCGTGCACCCACAGCAGCACCGGGAACGGCCCGTCGCCGGCAGGCACGTGCAGGTCGAGGTGCAGCGGCCGGAAGCCCGGCACCACGGCGACGGTGCAGTCGGCGTAGGTGACGGTGGGCCGCGGCTCGGGTGGCGGATATCCGGTCACCGGCCGCCTCCATTCATGATCACGATGGTCGGGTCGAGCATACCGCCGCAAGCGGAGGCTGGCCGGTGCAGGCATTGACCGGGCATCCGATGATCGCCACACTGTGCGCCGACGCCGACGCCCCCGGAGGAGCACCATGACCTTGCCCCGCCTGTCACCTGCCGGATGGACGATCGCCGTCTTCGGACTCGCGGCACTGCTGCTCGGCGCTGTCGGCCTGATCAGCCCCGGCACGCTGCTGGCCTCGATGGGGTTCGCGCCGGACGGCGCCGCCGCGCGCGCCGCCGACGACTACACGCTCGTATTCGTCCGGACCTCCGCGATGGCGTCCTTCAACATGGGTGTGTACTACCTGCTCGCCGCGGCCAAGGACTGGACCGCCTTCTTCGCCTTCACCGTCGCCTTCCGGCTGCTGACGTTCAGCGTGTTCACGGCGCTCGTGCTGACCGACACCGCCCCCGCCGGCTTCTTCGCGGTGGCGGCGTGGGAAGGAGCGGGAGCGCTCGCCACCTTCCTCGCACTACGCGTACAGCGGCGGGAGCAGTAGGTGGACCGACGGCGGTGAGGCGGCACGCGGTCTGCCGGGCTGCGGGGCTCCGCAGCCCGGCAGGGCCGGTGCATCAGACTTGCGGGCTGTTTCGACGGCGGCGGAACACGACGAAGCCCGCCAGGGCCGCGAGCCCGACCAGGACGGAGATCGTGACCCAGGCGACGGTCAATGCGGAGCCGGTTGCCGCCACGCGCACGATGGAGGCTGCGGCGACGGCCGGGCTCGGGCTCACGACGGCGGTCTCGGTGGGCGCGGCCGAGGCGGTGGGCACGGCGCCGGGCGGGAGGCTGTGCGCCGGTTCGTCACGCGGCGGAGGGCCGGGAGTGTCGGCTCCCGGCCCTCCGCCTTCTGCGGGTGTCTCAGCTTGTCAGCGGATCGTCCGCCGACTCACGGGTTGACCACGCTGACGGTCAGGACGTTGCCCGACTGCCCGGTGACCGTGGCCGTGACGCCGTGACCGGCCACCTTCACGCTGCCCTGCGGGTTGGCGGTGCTGTAGTACGCGTCCGGGTTGCTGTCGTCGAACGTCGGGATGCCGGCGCCGGCCGCGGCGCACGCCGCCACGGTCTGCACGGTCTGCGCCTTGCCGGTGCCGACCAGCACCTCCTTGTGCAGGCACAGCTCCGGCACCGGCTGGATGCCGAACGTCGCGTCGAACGGCTGGCGGCGGTTGCTGGGCCTGGTGCCGTCGGGGTAGGCGAACGGCGCGGGCCGGGCGTCCACCGGCAGCGACAGACCCGTGCCGAGGTGCTCGGAGGTGTTGTTGTCCTCGACCGTGTGGTTGACGTACCAGACCAGCATGCCGGGCTGGAACGAGAAGAACTCGACCTTGTCCGGCGCGCTGAGGTTGTAGCTGAACTGGTAGGGGCCGGTGCGCAGGGTGTCGTCGTAGCCGACGTACTGCCGGTTCTCCAGCAGGTAGTACCGGTCGGCGGTGCTCGACACCGTGCCGGTCGAGCGCTGCCACTGGCCCGTCGCGGTCCAGGCGCCCGGCTGCTCGGCGTCGTCGGTCAGCACCGTCGTGTTGCCGGCCTTGACGACGACGTCGTCGATGAACGCGCCGGCGAAGTGCACGCCGCCGTCGGTCTGGTAGCGGAACCGGAACCGCGTCGCCGCACCGCCGGCGGTGTAGGAGAAGCGCAGCGTGGTCCACTTGCCGTTGGACGAGCCGGTGGTCGGCTGGCCGATCTGCGACCAGGTCGTGCCGCCGTCGGTGGAGTACTCGGCGTACAGGTTGTCGAAGCCCGCCTCGATGTCGTACCACGCCTTGGCGGTCACGGTGACCTTCGACGCGGCCGGCACGGCGTGCGAGAGCGACTCGTTGAGCTGGTCGGCGCTGCCGGTCCACCAGGCGTACTGCCCGGAGGTGGGCGTCGCGTACGTCGTCGACGTGGTCGCCGCGGGCAGGTTGACCTTGATCGCCTGCGCGTTGGCGGCGTCGGCGTCCTGTGCCGGGTCGAGCAGGATGGTGCCGCTCTGGCCGAGGCCGACCTCGCGGTAGTCGAGCCAGCCGAGGAACAGCTTCTCCTCGGGGCCCATCAGGCCGGGGGTCGTGCCGATGCCCTGGTTGGCCTCCGTGCCGTGGCCGAGCCACGAGCCGGAGCTCATCAGCGTCCAGAACGCGGTGGTGTTCTCGCCGCCGGCGGTGTCGTAGTAGTCCGGCAGGCCGAGGTCGTGGCCGAACTCGTGGGCGAACACGCCCAGGCCGCCGTTCTCCGGCTCGGTGGTGTAGTCGCCGAGCCAGTAGTTCGAGTTGCCGATCCGGGCGCCGCCGGACAGGTTCTGCTGCCCGCCGACGGTGGGGCCGGACAGGCCGTAGCTGGTCGCGTTGACGTACCAGCGGTGCGACCAGATGGCGTCCTCGCCCTGCGCGCCGCCGCCGGCGTCCTCGCCCTCACCGGCGTGCACGGCCTGGAAGTGGTCGATGTACCCGTCGGACTCGTCGTAGTTTCCGTCGTTGTCGAAGTCGTAGCGGTCCCAGACGTCGAACTGCGCCAGGTAGGCGTTGATCTGGTCCGCGGGCATGCTCTGCAGCGCCCGCTGGTACCAGGCGTTGCCGGTGTCCTGGATGAACGCCCAGGAGCCGCCGTTGTCCTCGATGGCGTTGTCGCCGTAGTAGGACGCGTTGTAGGGCACCTGCACCCAGTCGCTGACGGTGTTGGTCACCGAGTACCTGCCGGAGGACAGGTCCTCGTAGAAGCTCCGCATCGACTCGCCCGAGCCGTTGAACAGCTGCTCGTAGTGGGCGGTGTCGAAATCGGCGGCCCACTCCGTGGAGTTGTTCACCGACCGGTCGGGAGCGGGGATCTCGTTGTGCAGGGGGCCGGGTGCGGTGCCGTACTTGCCGACGCTCTGCGTGCCGAACTCGGACAGGATCGTGAAGATCTTGTCGGTCTTCTCGAAGGCGACCTCGACGACGTTGTCCGTCGCGGCGTCGACCGTGACGTTGCCGTTCGCGTCGATGCGCGCCTTGCCGCGGGCGACCATCTCGTGCGCGGCCTTGCGCTTGCCGAGCCACTGCTTGGTCTGCGGGCCGGGCCGGTTGTCCGCTCGGTGGGCCGCAGCCGCGGGCGCGGCGCTGCCGGCCTCGCCGCTCGCGGCAGGCGCCGCACCGGCCGGCCATTGCAGGGCAGCGACTACCATCGCCGCGCCGGCCGCGCCGGCGACAGCGGAGATGGTGAGCTTCCTCATCGTGTTGATCCCTCCGGGGGCGAAGTTGTGAAGCAGTTTTCGCTTCACTTTCCGGAGCGTCACACAGAACAGCGAGTTCATCTCTCCGCCGCCGAGCCGGTCGGTCCGTGACACGGCCGTCGCGGTCACGACGCCGATTGTCGGCCGACGACGTCACCGCCGAGACGGCGTCGTCGGCCAAATCCTGCAAACGCTGGGGACGTCGCAGAGAACACGCCAACGCCACAGCCACAATATATCGATGATGATCGCTGCAAATAGCGGCGTGAACGGCCGCGACATCGAACTTCACCAGTTGACTGGGTTCCGCGGGCTCGTCTACCGTCGCCTCGGAATGCGCTTTCCAGCGTGGCCCGACCGGGTGACCGCAGCACACGCCACCCGGCGCCAGGCACGTCCCATGCCGTCGCCCAACGGCATGGTCCGCTCCCAGCCCGAAGGACCGACCCCGATGAAACTGCACCCACCCCCTCGTCGGCGAGCCCGCCTCGCCGCACTGATCACCGCGGCGGCCACGGCCGCGCTGACCGTCTTCGCAGGCACCGTGCTGACGACTCCCGCCAGCGCCGCGACGCTGTTCAGCGCGGACTTCGAAGCCGGCGCCAGCGGCTGGTCGAAGTCCGGCGGCGACTGGACGGTCGTCGCCGACGGATCCCAGGTCTTCCAGCAGGCCAGCACGACCACCGACCGGGCCCGCCAGTTCGCCGGCTCCAGCAGCTGGACGAACTACACCGTCCAGGCCCGGGTGAAGCCGCTGGCGTTCGGTTCCGGCGGCGTCGCGGCGCTGGCGGCGCGGTCCAGCGGCGCCACCGTCATGTACCGGCTCGCGCTGACCGGCGGCAACCGGGTCGAGCTGCAGTACATGAACGGCAGCACGATCACGGTCCTGGCGGGTCTGTCCCGGACGGTGTCGACCGGCACCTGGTACACCCTGCGGATCACCGCCAGCGGCTCCACGATCAGCGGCTACGTCGACGGCACCCTTGTCGGCACGGCCACCAGCACCGCGATCGCCGCCGGCCGGATCGGACTGTTCACCGGTTACGCCGGCGCCCGCTTCGACGACGTCAGCGTGACCGACAGCGTCACCACCCCGCCCAGCACCCCGGCGCCCTCGGCCGGCACCGCGTCGCCGTCACCGAGCAGCGCCTCGCCGTCGCCGTCGAGCGCGTCCCCGTCGCCGTCGAGCGCATCCCCCTCCCCCAGCGCCGGCCAGCCGCCGTCCGGCACGCTGTACGTGGCGCCCAACGGCAGCGCCAGCGCGGCCGGCACGCTGGCGAACCCGACGACGCTCGCTTCGGCGATCACCCGGGTGACCGCCGGTGGGACTGTCTTCATGCGCGGCGGGACGTACAACTTCTCCTCCACGGTCACCGTCGAGACCGGTAACAACGGCGCCTCGGGCGCGCTGAAGAAGATCGCGGCGTACCAGGGCGAGACTCCGGTGCTGAACTTCTCCGCCCAGGCTGAGGACCCCGCCAACCGCGGCCTGGCCGTGAACGGCAACTACTGGCACGTGTACGGCATCGTGGTCGAGCGGGCCGGCGACAACGGGATCTTCGTCGGTGGCAGCAACAACATCTTCGAGCGCACGATCACGCGTTTCAACCGCGACACCGGCCTGCAGCTGTCACGGACCCTGTCCAGCACGCCGCAGAGCCAGTGGCCGGCCAACAACCTCATCCTGAGCGCGGAGTCGCACGACAACGCCGACTCCGACGGTGAGGACGCCGACGGCTTCGCCGCGAAGCTGACGGTCGGTTCGGGCAACGTGTTCCGCTACGCCGTGTCGCACAACAACATCGACGACGGCTGGGACCTGTACACCAAGACCGACACCGGCCCGATCGGCGTGGTGACCATCGAGGACTCCATCGCCTACAACAACGGCACGCTCAGCAACGGCGGCCAGGCCGGCGCGGGCGACCGCAACGGCTACAAGCTGGGCGGCGAGGACATCGGCGTGAACCACATCGTGCGGCGCAACATCGCCTTCAACAACGGCAAGCACGGGTTCACCTACAACAGCAACCCGGGTTCGATGACCGTCTCGAACAACATCAGCATCGACAACGACGAGCGCAACTTCTCCTTCGACGCCGGCACCTCGGTGTTCCGCAACAACACCTCGTGCCGTTCCAGCAGTGGCACCAACGACCGCATCATCGGCAACTCCGACAGCTCGAACCAGTTCTGGTCCGGCACGAACGGATCCCGGTGCTCCGGTCTCAGCGGCTCCCTGGGCTGGTCGTTCGCATCCGACGGCCGGCTGGTGGTGACGCTCGGCGGCGCGGTGGTCACGCCGTAGCGTCCGCCGGGGCAGGGCCTTCGGTCACGGGTGCGGCGGTCGCCACACGCGTCACCGGAGGCCCTGCCCCTTGTCGGTCGACAGCTACTGGCTTCCCGGCTGGTGTCCAGGCCGAACGCGGCCCACTACAGTCCCCGATCATGGACGCTCTCATCGTCTGCGTGTGGATCTGCGCGGCCACGTGTGCCGCGACCTGGCTCGCCTCGCTGGTCAGCGGCGAGCATTCGTGGGTGGACCGGATCTGGTCGATCGTCCCGGTGGTGTACGTCGGCGTCTTCGCGGCCTGGGCCGACTTCCGCGATGTCCGACTGAACGTGCTCGCGGTGCTGGTGCTGCTGTGGGGTGCCCGGCTGACGTTCAACTTCGCCCGGCGCGGCGGATACGCCCCCGGCGGCGAGGACTACCGCTGGCCGATCCTGCGCGCACGGCTGTCCCGATGGCAGTTCCAGCTGTTCAACCTGCTGTTCATCACGGTGTACCAGAACATCATCCTGCTGCTGATCAGCCTGCCGGCGTACACGGCGCTGACCCGTCCGGGCTCGTTCGGCGCGGTCGACGCCGCGCTGACGGTGCTGTTCCTGGGGTTGCTCGTCGGGGAGACGGTCGCCGACCAGCAGCAGTGGGACTTCCACCGGCGCAAGCACGCCGCGTTGGCCGAGGGCCGGGCGCCGCAGTCGCGGTTCATGCGCACCGGGCTCTTCCGCTACTCGCGTCACCCCAACTACTTCTTCGAACAGGCCCAGTGGTGGGTGGTGTTCGGCTTCGGCGCCGCCGCGGCCGGTTCGGTGCTGCAGTGGACGGTCGTCGGCCCGGCGCTGCTCACCGCGCTGTTCGTCGGCTCGACGATCTTCACCGAGAGCATCACCCTGTCCCGCTACCCGGAGTACGCCGACTACCGGGCGGTCACCTCGCCGATCGTCCCGTGGCCGCCGCGGCGCGGTCCCGCCCGCCCGGCCGACGTGGCCTGACCGCCCGCCGCCGAGCCGTCGACCGTCCGCGATGATCCCGGCCGTTATTGGGTTGTCGCCGCCGGCCGCCTGCATGACGATGGCCATGGTGGCCACCACCCGCGTGCTGCGGGTTCACCGGGCTCGGGCAGACCGGTAGACGCGTGTGGGCCGCCGACCCGCCCGGCAGCACCGACCGACGGAACCCATCATGGATCTCGCGCAACGCCGTGAGCTTGCCCGCAGGGCGCTCGACGGCTACGACAGCGGCCCGGACGCCACCACCCGGGCGCTGGCCGATGCCCACGCGAAGATCGGCGATGCCGCGGCCCTCATCCTGGTCGAGGGACTCAGCGACCAGATCGCGCTGGAGACCGCCGCGGCGGGCCGCGGCCGTGACCTCGAAGCCGAACGCGTCGTGGTCGTGCCGATCGGCGGGGCGCACGCCATCGGCCGCTACCTGACCGAGCTCGGCCCGTTGACGGCCCGGGTGCGCCTGGCGGGCCTGTGCGACGTGCGCGAGGAGGAGATCTTCCGGCGGGCGCTGGTCGCCGCCGGGATCGGCGCGCCCACCAGCCGCGCCGACCTGGCCGGCCTCGGGTTTCACGTCTGCGTCGACGACCTCGAAGGTGAGCTGATCCGCGCGGTGGGCGCGGCGGGGGTCGAAGCCCTGTTCGACTCCCAGGGCGACCTGGGCTCGTTCCAGACGCTGCAGGGCCAACCCGCGTGGCGCGGCCAGGAGCCCGAGCGGCAGATGTGGCGGTTCCTGCGCGCCGGTTCGCGACGCAACCTGCGCTACGCGCGGCTGCTCACCGAGGCGGCGATGAGCCGCGACGCCCTGCCCCGGCCGCTGGCCGCGGTGCTCGACGGGATCGCCTGAGCCGGGGCCGGACGCGTTTCGCGGGCCTGACGTGCCGGATCACGCCGGTTCGGGTCGGTGGACGCCCCGGGGGCGGTAGCCCAGTGCACCGCTCTCGCCCAGCACGTCCGCCAGCAGCCAGACGATCGCCAGCCACATCTCGGTCCCCTGGAGGCCGGGCAGGTGTTCGGTCCCGGTGGTGGGCGCGGGGCTGAAGGCGAAGCCGGCTCCGGGTTGCCAGCGCGGCAGGGTCGCGGCGAGCCGGTCGCGCGCCCACGCCTGCACCTCGGCACGCCGATGGTCGGTCTGCCGGCCGCAGAGCCACAGCGGGTGGATCACGTCGAGCACGTCGCAGGCGGTGCCGCGCCCGTCGGCGAAGAACCGGCCGTCGCGGGCGTGGGCCAGCACGGTGTCGATCGTCTGCTCGGGGCGCGGCACGGGCAGGCCGAACTGCGCGAACGTGCCCCGGGTGAGCCGGTAGTAGCCGTTGACCGGCTGCCGCCAGCCCTCCTGCGCGCTCGGGCTGCCCCACAGCCCGGTGAAGGCGTCCTGCCGGGTGAGCAGCCAGCCGAACAGCGTCTCGGTCGGCTCGTGTGCGTCGAACAGCCTGCGATTCCAGTGCAGTCCGGTGGCGAGGATGTCGACCCAGTCGCCCGCGCTCCAGGCCTGCTGCGCCCACGGCAGCCGATCCAGCTCCGCGAGCAGCCGGGACGGGTCCATGCGCACGGCTTGGACCGGGTACGGCAGCTGGGCGCCGAGCAGGTCGAGGGCATAACCCACGGACAGGATGTGGTACGCCGAGCCGCTGTCGAGGCTCGGCCGGCCGGTCTCGCCGAGTTCGGGGATGAGTCCGGTGGCCGGATCCTGCAGGGCGGCGAGCCGACCGACGAGTTCGTCCCGGTCGGCCTGGGGCGGAGGCGCGTTCAGCAGCAGGTCGGCGATCTCGATCGCGTCGCAGACGGCTCGCACCGAGGGCGCGGCCGCGGGCTGGTCGGTGAAGGTGTCGCCGGCCCGGTAGCGGTCCAGGACCTGTGGGGCCTGGTCACGGGCCTGTGCGGCGAAGTCGGCGAGCTTCGGCGTCAGGCCGCCGGTGCGGGTCTGGTCGCGGCGGTCGCGCACGCGGCGGGCGGGGTTGCCGACCATCACCGACCAGGCGGGAACGTCCTTGGTGACGACGGCACCCGCGCCGATGATGCTGTGCTCGCCGATGGTGACGCCGTCGAGGACGATGGCGTTCGACCCGATCCACACGTCGTCGCCGACCACTATGCCCTTGGCCACGATGGGCTGGGTGTGTATCGGCGCGTCGGCGTCGGCGGAGTGGTTGAAGCCCACCAGGGAGGCGTGCGCGCCGACGCGCACCCCGGATCCGAGGCGCACCGGGCCGCGTACGACGGCGTAGGGGTTCAGGCTGGTGTGGTCGCCGAGCTGGACCTCGCCGGTGAGGTAGACGTGCGCGGCGATGTAGGAATCCGCGCCGAGCGCGAGGTCGGCCTGGTGGATCGCGGCGAGCGGGGAGACGAACGCTCTGTCGCCCGCGGACCGCAGGCCGGCCAGCGCGCGCTGGAAGGCGAGTTGCGCGTCGCGTTCGTCCTGCGTGGCGTTGTCGGCGAACATCCACGGGCAGAAGTCGAACTCACTCATAGCGGAGATCATTTCGCATCTGCGCGGGGAGTACCAGGTCGTGTGTCCGGGACTCTTGTCGGTGACGGCCGGTACGGTCCGGATCTACGACGAGGAGAAGACCGTGAGCGACGAGGTCACCCAGTACATCAACAAGCAGCAGCCGTGGCAGATCGGCGTGTGCGAGAAACTGCGTGCGATGGTCGGCCAGACCGTTCCCGGTGTCGAGGAGCGGCTCCAGTACGGCAAGCCGCACTACCTCAAGAACGGGCACTACGCGGCCGTCATCGCGGTGGCCAAGGACAAGGTCTCGTTCATGGTGTTCAACGCGACGGACGTCGCGGAGGTCAAGGGGTTCCTCCGGTCTTTGGGCAACGGCGAACGCAAGGCCGTCGACATCAAGGACGGGCAGACCGTCGACTACGACGCGCTCGCCCGCGTCCTGGCAGAGACCACAACTGCCCTGTAGCTGCCAGGTATGCCCGGCCGGTTACCGTTGCCGCTGTGCAGGCGGAGGCGGGTGAGACGGTCGGCTTTTCGGTGCTCGGCTCGATCATGGTCGTCCGGGGCGGTGCCGAGCTGCATCTGGGCACCCGCCAGCAGCGCCTGGTGCTGGCGTTGCTGCTGGTCCGGGCCGGTGCTCCGGTCTCGGTGGCGGAGTTGGTCGACCTGCTCTGGGACGAGCAGGCCCCGGCCAGCGCCGTGAACGTCGTGCACCGGCACATCGGGGAACTGCGGCGGCTGCTCGAACCCGGCCTGCCCACCCGCGCCACGGGCCGGCACCTCGTCCGGGAGCTCGCCAGCTACCGGCTGCGGGCCGACGAGCAGTCGCTGGACCTGCTGAAGTTCCGGTCGCTGAGCCGGCTGGCCAGCCGGGCCCTGCACGACGCAGACCCGGAGTCGGCGCTGCGGCATTCACTGGCCGGGCTGCGGCTGTGGCGCGGGCGGTGCGCCGCGGGCCTGGAACCGGCCTCCCGCCGGCATCCCGCGTTCCTGGCCGTGGAGGCCGAACGCGCCCAGGCCGTGCGCGAGGCCGCCGACGCCGCGGAGCGCTGCGGCCGGCTCAGCATGGTGCTGTCGCCGCTGCGGCAGGCCGCCGAGCTGCACCCGCTCGACGAGTCGCTGCAGAGCCGGCTGCTGCTGGCGCTGGCCGCCGACGGCCGCCAGGCCGAAGCCGTCGAGATGTACCGGCTGGTCCGGCAGCGGCTGTCCGAGGAACTGGGCGTCGATCCGGGCGAGGAGCTGCGGGAGGCGTACGACCGGCTGTTGCACCAGCGCACCCCGCCGGGCCGTGCCGAGTCGCCGGCCGCGCTGCCCCGGCTGGCGCAGCTGCCGCCGGACCTGCCCGCCTTCAGCGGCCGGGACGAGCTGCTCGCCGACGCCCGGGCGGCGGTCACGCGCCCGGGCGGGCCGAGGCTGCTCGCGATCGACGGCATGCCCGGCGTCGGCAAGTCCGCGCTCGCCGTCCACCTCGCCCACGAGTTCGCCGCCGGCTACCCCGACGGGCAGCTGTATGTGGACCTGCGCGGATACGGGCGGGAGCCGGTGATGAACCCGGCCGAGGCGCTGCGCGGCTTCCTCGGCTCGCTCGGGGTGCCCCAGGAGGGCATTCCCGCCGAGCTGCACGCCCAGGCGGGCCTGTATCGCAGCAGGCTCGCGGGCCGGCGCGTGCTGGTCGTGCTCGACAACTGCCGCGACGCCGAGCAGGTCCGGCATCTGCTGCCCGGCACCCCCGACTGCCTGGTGGTCGTCACCAGCCGCAGCCGGTTGAGCACCCTGCAGACCGCGGCCGGCGCGCACCCGCTGCCGGTCGGCCTGCCCGGCGTCGACGAGGCCCGGTCGATGCTGCTGGGGATGCTCGGCGCGGGCCGCGGCGCGGCGGACCCGGCCGCGGTCGACGCCGTCGTCGCGGGCTGCGGGCGGCTGCCCCTGGCGCTGGCCGTGGTCGCCGCCCGCGCGGTGAGCCTGCCACCCACTCCGCTCGCGCAGATCGCCGTGGAACTCGCCCGCGAGCCCGAGAGCCTGGACGGGTTCGACGGTGACGACCCGCAGACCGGCCTGCGCGCCTTCTTCTCGTGGTCCTATCAGGCGTTGTCGGCCCCGGCGGCCCGGCTGTTCCGGCTGCTGCCGGCCCATCCCGGCCCCGGCTTCTCGATCGCCGGCGCGGCGGCTCTGGCCGGCGTCGCACCACGCGTCGGGCGGGCGCTGCTCGGCGAGCTGAGCCGCGCGCATCTGGTCAGCGAGGACCTGCCGGGCCGCTACCGCGCCCACGGCCTGTTGCTCGCCTACGCCACGGAGCTGGGCGAGGAGACCGACAGTCCGGCGGAACGCGCCGCCGCGCAGCTGCGCTGCCTGCAGTTCCACCGGGCCGTCGGGTAACCGCGGCGCGCCGACCGAGGCTTTGCCGGCGCTGCCGAACCTGACGGCGGCCGGTCCCCCGATCACGTCGCATCCGCGCGCGGTCGCGCACGGTGACGGCACTGAATCCGCACTCGGGCGTCAGTCCAATCGCATCGACGATCCCTAGGCTCGTGCCTCGATCACCCCGTTGTTCCTGCCTGTGGGAGGAATACGTGCTGCTGGCACCCGACGAGACGACGGCCACCGCGGCCGAGCGCATGACCGCGCTGCACGCCGACCACGCCCGTGCCGTGCTGGGCCTGCTGCTCGTGCTGACCCACGGCCAGCGGCAGACCGCCGAGGACCTGCTTCAGGAGACGATGCTGCGGGCGTGGCGGCACCTCGACGCGGTGCCGGATGAGCCGGGCGCCGCCCGCCGGTGGCTGCTGACCGTCGCGCGGCGGCTCGTCATCGACGGCGTGCGGCTGCGGCTGCGCCGCCCGGCCGAAGTCCATCTCGTCGACATGACCTGGATTCCCGGCGGGGACGACACCACCGGCACCGCGCTCGCGTCGCACGCCGTCCGGCAGGCGCTCGGCCGGCTGAGCCCGGCGCAGCGCAGCCTGCTCTGCGAGGTCTACCTGGTCGGGCGGTCCCCGAAGGAGGTCGCGGGTCGGCTGGGCATGCCGGTCGGCACAGTGAAGTCGCGGACTCACTATGCGTTGTGCGCCCTGCGCACCAGCCTCAAGGCCGCCTGAGACGCACCGCACCGGGCCGCGGTTCCGGCGTTGCGGCCAAGTTCACAGCGCCGCGAGGCCCGCCGCTCACGGGATATGAGTCCTGCCACGCTACGGCGATCGTGACCGACAGCCTCCCGCGGACCGCACCAGGATGACCAGCCCGCTCTCGTTCGCCGTCCTCGGCCCGGTGCGGGCCTGGCGCGGTGCGTCCGAGCTGGACCTCGGCACCCGCCAGCAGCGCCTGATCCTCGCGCTGCTGCTCGCCCGGGCCGGCGGCGCGGTCAGCGTCGCCGAGTTCGTCGACCTGCTCTGGGAGTCCGATCCCCCGCCGAGCGCGGTCAACGTGGTGCACCGGCACATCGGCACGCTGCGGCGGCGCTTCGAGCCGGGCCTGCCGACGCGCGCGGCCGGCTCGGTGCTGGTCCGTGACGGCGCCGAGTACCGGCTGCGCATCGATGACGAGTCGCTGGACCTGCTGCGTTTCCGGCGCCTGGTCGCCCGGGCCGCCGCCGCCTCCGACGAGTCCGCCGTGCAGGTGTACCGGCAGGCGCTGGCCTTGTGGCACGACCGGTGCGCCGCGGGCCTGCACGCCGCGAGCCGCGCCCATCCGGAGTTCGCCGCCGTCGACGGGGAGCGGTTCGCGGCCGTGCGGGCGGCGGCCGACGCCGCGCTGCGGGCCGGGTGCGCCCACCTGGTGCTGCCGGCGATCAGGCTGGCCGCCGAGGACGAACCGCTGGACGAACAGCTGCAGGCGAGGCTGCTGCTGGCGCTGGCCGCGGACGGCCGGCGGGCCGAGGCCCTGGCGGCGTATGCCGACGTCGAGCACCGGCTCGCCGAGGAGCTGGGCATCGCGCCGGGCGGGGTGCTGCGCGCGGCCCGCGACAGCCTGCACGACCAGGACACCCCGGTGCCGGTAGGGGTCGAGCCACCGGCGCAGCTGCCGCCCGACCATCCCTATTTCGCCGGCCGCCGGGAGGTCATGGCCGCCGCCCGGGCGCTGCTCGCCGGCGACCCGCGGACGACCGCGCTGGTCATCGACGGTATGCCCGGCGTCGGCAAGACCACGCTGGCGGTGCACCTGTCGCACCGGCTGGCCGCCCGCTACCCCGACGGGCAACTGCACGCGGATCTGCGCGGTTTCGACTCCGGCGACGCGGTCATGAGTCCGGCGGAGGCGCTGCGCGGTTTCCTGTGGTCGCTCGGGGTCGCCCCGGCCGCGATCCCGGCCGAGCTGCACGCCCAGGCGGGCTTGTACCGCAGCATCCTGGCCGAGCGGCGGATGCTGATCCTGCTCGACAACTGCCGCGACTGGGACCAGATCCGGCATCTGCTGCCGGGCACCGGCGGCAGCCTCGTCATCGCCACCAGCCGCCGCCGGATCACCGGTGTGGCGGGCGCGGCGGGCGCGCACGCGCTGCATCTGGATCTGCTGACCGACGCCGAGGCCCGCGAGCTGCTCGCCCGCCGGCTCGGTGACGCGGTGGCCGCCGATCCGGCGGCCGTCGGTGAGATCATCGCGCGGTGCGGTCGGCTGCCGCTGGCGCTGGCGCTGGTCGCGACCCGCAGCGTGGGCCGGCCCGGGCTGAGCCTGCCCGCGGTAGTCGGTGAGCTGGCCGGGGCCGACGGCCGGCTGTCCGGGTTCGGGGACGCGCACGCCGATCTGGAGGCGATCTTCTCCTGGTCGTACCGGGCGCTGACACCTGAGGCGGCCCGGCTGTTCCGGCTGCTGCCCCTGCACCCTGCCGGGGAGTTGAGCACGCAGGCGGCCGCCGCGCTGGGCGGGCTGCCCGCCCGCTTCGCCCGTGGCCTGCTCGGCGAGCTCGGGGCGCAGATGCTGGTGCGGCCGGGCGGCGGCCGGTGGCGGATGCACGACCTGCTGCGAGCCTACGCGGTGGAGCTCGGCGAGGAGCACGACGACGCGGCCGAGCGGGACGCCGCCGTCACGCGGGTCTACGACTATTACGAGCTGAGCGCGTACGCGGCGCATCTGCTGTTGCTGCCGCAGGTTGCCCTGCCGGAGCCGGAGCCGTCCGGGCAGGAGGTGACCGGGCGGCGCTTCTCCGGCCGCGACGACGCGATGGCGTGGTTCGCGGCCGAGCAGCGGGTGCTGACCGAGGTCGTCGCGCGGGCGGTGGAACATGGGCGGCCGCGTACGGCGTGGCGGATCGCGCTGGCGATGCAGAACTTCTTCCAGGACACGGCGCAGTTCAGGCAGTGGGCGGCGGTGGTGGGCACCGGCCTGGCCGCGGCCGGCGACGATCCGGCGGCCCGGGCGCTGCTGCACCGCAGCCTCGCCGGCGCGTATTACTTCCTGGCCGATCTGGACGGCGGGCTGTCGCACCTGCGGCAGGCCGGGGCGATCTTCGAGCGGCTCGGGCTGCGCACCGAGCAGGGCCATGTGGAGAACAACATCGCCGAGATCCGGCTGGACCAGCAGTGCTACGGCGACGCGCTGCACCATGCGCAGGCCGCGCGGGCGCTGTTCCACGCCGGGGACAACGTGCGGGGCGCGACGACCGCGCTGCTGGCCATCGCGCGGGCGCAGGGCGGGCTCGGCCGGCATGCCGCCGCGCTGGACATGTTCGTGCGGGCCCAGCGGCAGTTCGAGGCCATCGGCGACCTGCACGGGGTGGGCACCACCCAGTCCTGGCTGGCGCACACGTGCTCGATGATCGGCGACCTGCCGCAGGCGCTGGCGGTCTGGCAGCAGGCGATCGACACGTTCCGCGGCGCGGGGGCCGCCCACCACACCGCGCAGGTGCTGGTCGCCGTCGGCGACTGCCACGCCGCTGGTGGTGCTGCGGAGCCGGCCGGGCAGGCGTGGCGGGAAGCGCTGGCAGAACTCCACGGGACAGACTCCCCGATGGCCCGCCAGATCCGCGACCGCCTCACCCTCCTTCGCTGAACGAAGGAAGGGCACCTTCTTGACGGACGTCGGTCAAGAAGGTGCCCTTCCCTTTCCTCAGTAGCGGTAGGCGCGGATGACGGTCTGCTTGGTGGTGTTGCCGCCGTTGTCGGTCGCGGCGGCGCGCAGCGACACGAAACCGGCCCCGGCCGGGTGGTACACCAGGGCGGTCGCCTGCTCGCCGAACCGCAGCACGGGCAGCTTGTGCCAGGTCTTGCCGTCGTCGAAGGAGGCCTCGACGGTCAGCGACCTGGTCCGGCCCGGTGCCGCCCCGACCTGGCGGTCGAGGGAGACCGGGATCGTGAACAGCCGCCCGGCCGGCGCCCGGTTGTCGATGTCGAGCGCCGGGGTGTACCGGATCGCGGTCAGCGGCAGCTTCACCAGGTCGCCGTCGGCCACGTGCCCGGACTTGAAGGTCCACTCGGCCTCGACCACGGTCGACAGGGTGAACTCCGGGTCGCTGCGGAACGTCGCGGCGAGCCGGTAGTCACCGGTCGCGGCGGGCACCTGCCACACGTAGGGCACCTCGGTCGCGGCGCCGACCTCGACGCCGTCGCGGTAGAGGGTCACCTGCGCGCTGCCGCCGCGGACGTGCCGGAAGCCCATGTGCCCGGCGCCGTCGCCGTGCAGCGGTCCCGGCCCGCCGATCTGGTCGCCCCAGTAGCGGGTGGCGTACTGCTGGCCGAAGTTCGGCTGCGGGAAGACCGGACCGGCCACCGCGTTGGCCCACTTCACGTCGTAGGTGCGGCCGGGCTTGAAACTGGTCCAGTCCGACTGGTAGTAGGTGTACCTGGTCTGCGCCGAGACCGACTGCCAGACCGTCTCCTTGTCCTGGTTGTAGTACTCGGTGACGGTGCGCGGCACGTCGTAGGTGAAGCTCGGCTGGATGTTGCGCTCGTCGCGGTAGACCGGCGCGTTGCCGGGCGCGTGCGCGACCGCGGTCCGGGCCACCGGCACCCCGGCGACGTCCGCGCCGATCTGCGAGCGGACCGTGGCGAAGTCGCCCGCGCGCAGCTTGCGGGTCAGGCCGGCCATCATCTGCTGCGGCTCGTAGAAGTAGGCCCGGTAGACGTAGGGGCTGTTGTGCAGGCTGCCGTCGGCGTCGACCTGGCCCCAGATGCCGTGGACGTAGGAGACGAAGCCGGGCGTCTTGCCGGCCCCGGCCTGCGCCGTGCGCACGTGCTCGAACGGGACGTTCATCAGCGTGCCGAACGGGTCGTTGCTGCCCCAGATCTGCGGCTGCTCGGTCCGGATCGTCCAGCCGGAGTCCGGGAAGACCAGGGTCGCCTTCGGGTTCGGCACCGACACCACGATCGGCTTCGCCGTGCGGGTGTCCATGGTGAGCGCCTGGTCCTTGGTCAGGTCGAGGGTCGGGCGCACCAGCGAGGTGATGTCCGGCTCGTACGGGTCGCCGGTCAACATGTACGTCTGGACCAGGTAGCGGCCCGCGCGGACCCGGTGGCTGGTGGCCGTCGGGTCGTCGAGCACCAGCAGGGTCTGCCGGTCCAGGTCCATCAGGACGGTCACCCAGCCCTGCTCGGCGGTCGGCTTGCCGCCGTCGGGGCCGACGAGCTTGAGCGACAGCGTCCGGCGTACGACATCGAGCGCGACCGGGGTCTGCACCGCGGCGCCGCCGCCGGTGGCGGTGACCTCACCGCCGACGTAGCGGTCGGGCAGGCCGGCGCCGGCCTGCACGGTGACGTCGACCGTGGCGGTGCCGCCGGCCGGCACGGTGACCGAGGAGGCGCTGAGGCTGAACAGGCCTGCCGGCGCGGGGTTGCCTTCGGCGTCCTTGGCGGCCAGGGACACGGCCAGGGTGAGCGCGGCCGGGCCGCTGTTGGCGTAGGTGATGGTGCGCGTCTGCGCGGTGGTGGTCCGCTCGAAGGCGACGCTGACCGGGCTCGCGGTGACGGTCTGCCGGATCGCCCGGGCGACGTCGAGGAAGCCCGCGCCCTGCTCGTAGACGCCGATGGCGGCGTTGGGCTGCGCGGCGGCCATCAGCGTGGACTTGATCCGCTCCGGGGTCCAGTCGGGGTGCTGCTGGAACAGCATCGCGGCCGCGCCGGCCACGTGCGGGGTCGCCATGGAGGTGCCGTTGAGGCTGGTGTACTGCGGATTGTCGGCGTCGGGCCACATGTCGGAGACGCTGCTGAGCGCGGCGAGGATGCCGACACCGGGCGCGGTGAGGTCGGGCTTGATGCCGGCGTCGCCCGCACGCGGGCCGCGGCTGGAGAACTCGGCCAGCTCACCGGTCTTGGTGACGGCGCCGACGGTCAGCGCCTCGGTGACGCTGCCGGGCGAGTTAACGGTGGACTCGCCGCCCAGGCCGGAGTTGCCCGCGGCGACGACGAACAGCATGCCGTAGCGGTGGGTGAGGTCGGCCACGGCCGCCTCGATCGGGTCGGTGGCCGGGCTGTCCGGGCCGCCGAGGCTCATGTTGGCGACCTTGACGCCCTGCTGGGCGGCCCAGTTCATGCCGGCGAGGATCGCCGACTCGGGGCAGCCGTCCACGGTGCAGACCTTGGCGCTGTACAGGTTCGCGCCGGGTGCCATGCCCTTGAAGCGGCCCTCCGACGCGGCGCCGCTGCCCGCGATGGTGGAGGCGACGTGGGTGCCGTGGCCGACCCGGTCCAGGGCGTCGGGCTCGGCGGTGAAGTTCTCCGCCGCGGCGACGTGACCGGCCAGGTCGGGGTGGGTCTGGTCGACACCGGTGTCGATCACGCCGACCTTGACGCCCGCACCGGTCCAGCCGGCCTGCCACGCCTGCGGCGCACCGGTCAGCGGGACGCTCACATCGAGGGTCGGCCGGCGCAGCCCGTCGAGCCAGATCTTGTCGAACCCGGCGCGCAGCCGCCGCTCGGTGCCGCCGGCGGCGGAGGTGATGCTGTTCCAGAAGGACACCGCGTCCGCGCGGTTCTGCGCGACGGCGCTCGCCCCGGACAGTTCCCGGGTGGTCCGGGCGCCGGCGAGGCCGGCAGAGGTGGTGTCGGCGTGCTGGACGATGAGCGGCAGGGTGGGCCGGGAGTCGTCGTAGCCGAAGCCGATCAGTGTCGAGACGTCGAAGAGCCGCTCGTCGAGCTTGCCCCGGTTGAGCAGGGCGACGGCGTCGGCGGGGATGACCCGCACCTGCTCACCGGTGCTGTGGGTGAGGAACGGCATCCGTTCCCGGCCCTTGCCCGGCACGACGGTGACGGCGGTCTGGCCGTCGATGGTGCTGATGTGGACGGTGTCGCCGGTGAGCAGAGTGACCGTCCGCGCTTTGGCGGCGACCGGGGGTGTGGTCGCTGGTTTCGGTGCCTGGGGCTGCGCCGCGGCCGGCGTGCCGCCCGGGGCCACCGCCGAGACGCCCAGCACCAGCAGTGCCAGCGCCGATATCTTGCGAGCTGACCGCATCATTCTCCTAGATCAACGCGAGGGAGGGGTCGGGTGATCTAGACGTGAACGGTGGGCGAAAGTTCATGCGAGTGACCTGGATCACAAAGTGCGCTCGGCGGTGACCCTCAGCCGCGAGTCGCCCGCACCCGACCCGACCAGCTCCAGCGCAGGTGCTGCATGTTGCGGTCACCCGGTCCGCGGCTCGCAGCCGTGCCCGGCCACCGCCGCACCGCCGCCCCGGACGGCGATGCCTGCAACTGCACGGCGAAATCCGCGAGCGGCGCCTCGGGCAGCGCCGCGGCCCGGGCTGCCACCACGGCCAGCGCCCGCGGTAGCCGCCCACTGCCGGCGATGATCTGTGCGACCGCGGCCGGCTCGGCGGCGAGCCGTGCTGCGCCCAGCCGCCGGACCAGGTACTCCCGCGCCTCCTCGGGTGGCGGCGGACCCACCGGCAGGGGATGGGCGCGGCCGGTGGAGACCAGGCCGGTGAGCTGGTTACGGCTGGTCACGATGGCCAGGCAGCCGGGGGTGCCGGGCAGCAGGTGCCGGACGTGCTCGAAGTCGCGGCAGTTGTCGATGACGAGCAGCACCTGCCGTCCGGCGAGGATGCTGCGGTAGAGCCCCGCCAGCGCGTGCAGCTCGCTCGGCCTGCTCTGCTGCGGCACGCCGAGCGAGTCCAGGAACCCGCGCAGTGCCTCAGCGGGGCCCATCGCGCGTTCGTGGACGGCGAAGCCGCGCAGGTCGGCGTAGAGCTGCCCGTCCGGGTACCCGGCCGCCAGCCGGTGTCCCAGATGGATCGCCAGCGTGCTCTTGCCGATGCCCGCCGTGCCGTACAGGGCCAGCGCCACCGTTGCCCTGCCCTGCCGCCGGTCCTCGTCGAGCAGGGTCTGTGCGCGCGCCAGGAGGTCCACTCGGCCGCCGAAGTACGGGTGGTCCGGCGGCAGCTGGGCCGGGGTCGGGCGCGGGATCGTCTGATTTGTCGTCTCCTCGCCGCCGAGGGGCGACTGGGCGCGGGGCACCGCGTGCGGGTCGGGTGGCGGTGGCGGGTCGCCGCCGGCGGCGCGCTGGTGCAGTAGGCGGTCGTAGGCGTCGAGCAGTTCGGGGCTGGGGTCGATGCCGAGCTCGTCGGCGAGCCGGCGGCGGACCTGCTGGAACGTCTGCAGGGCCTCGGCCTGCCTGCCGTCGGCGGCCAGCGTGAGGATGAGGCGGGCCTGCAGCGCCTCGTCGAGCGGGTGCTGTCCGGCCGCCTGCCGCAGGGCCGGGATCATCAGGCGCGGCCGGCCGCCGAGCAGCGCCGTGTCGGCGGCGTCCCGGACGGCGTGGGTGCATTCGGCCTCGATCGCGGCGAAGGCCGGATGGGTGCGCGACTCCGGGTCCAGGCCGGACCCGCAGGCGCCACGCCACAGCGCCAGCGCCTGGGTGTACAGCCGCACCGCCGCGCCGGGTTCGGCCGCCGCTCGGGCCTGGGTGACCAGCCGGCGGAAGTTCAGCAGGTCGAGGGAGTCCTCGTCGACGCGCAGCCGGTAGCCGGCCGCGTGCCGGATGAGGTAGCCGCCGACGGCGCGCACCGGCAGGTCCGGTTCGATGAGCCGGCGCAGGGTGCCGATGTAGCGGTGGACGACGTTGACGGCGCTGGTCGGCGGGTCCTGGTTCCAGATGGTGTCGACCAGGTCGGTGAGGCCGACCACCGACCCCGCGTTGGCCAGCAGCAGGGCGAGCACCAGCCGCTGCTGGCGGCCGCCGAGTTCGAGTTCGGCGCCACCGCGCCGGGCTGCGACCGGGCCCAGGATGGTGAACCGCACTGCCGCGCTCGACTCGTCCATGACCTGCCTTCGCTGTTCGTCCCGGCCCCGGGACGGACCAGCTCATACGCCCATGCAACCAGCGGGAACGGGCCCGTGCCAGGCAGAACTAACGCAGAAAGCGGTGCTGTGCCGGGCCCGCCCGGGTTCATTGCGTGCCGACCAGGTGGACGAAGTCGGCCACGGCGCCCGTGAACGCCGCCGGCTGCTCGAGGTGGGGCAGGTTGCCGCTCTCGGCGAAGACGAGCAGGCCCGAGTCGCGCACTGCCTCGTGCAGCAGCGCCGCCCAGCGCGGGCCGAAGAACGGGTCGTGCGCGCCGGCCAGCACCAGCGTCGGTGTATCGAGGCGGCCCAGCTCGCGCTGGACGTCGAACGGTGCGGATCGGCGTGCCCGCCACGGCACGACCCAGCCTCGGGTGCCGGCCCGGACCGGCGCGTACCTGTGCTCGTGTGCCCAGTAGTCGGCGACCGCGGCTGGCCACGCGGCCCGGACGCCGCGGCTGAAGCCCTCGTCGTCGGTGGCGGTCAGCGCCTGCTCGAACGCCCGCACCGCCGCGGCGGCCTGCTCGCGGCGGCGTGGGTGCCGGGTCGGGAAGGCTGCCAGCCCGGCCAGGAGCGACTGCTGGAACTGCTCGCCGGTCACCGGGGACGTCGCGTACAGGACCAGCCCGGCGACGCGGTCGGGGTGATCGAGCCCGTAGCGTTGCGCGACCAGGCCTCCGTGGCCGTGGCCGAGCAGGAACACCTGATCGGCGCTGAGCGTGGACACGACCGCGTCGAGGACGTTCACGTACGTGCTGACGTGGTAGCCGTGCGGATCGGCGAGCCGGCCGGAGCCTCCGGTGCCGATCGGCTCGACGTAGACCAGCCGCAGGTGCTGCTCGAGCTCCGGCATTCGCAGATAGTCCCAGTTCAAGCCGGGGCCACCCGGGTGCACGACGCAGACCGGGCCGTGGCCGGCGACGTGGAAGCGCTGCTCGATCCCGTACACGGTGGTGGTGTGTGTGCCCTGCGCCAGTGCGTCGCCCACGTGCTCCTCGTTTCCTCGCGGCATCAGGTTAGGAGGCGGTGGTGCGGGTCCAGTGACATTCGAGTGCGTCGAGCACCTGCCCTGGAGCCGACGACGCGGGTGGCGGTCGACCTCCGCCACCCGCTACCTGCCGTGCCCCGCGTGATCGGGATGGGCAGGTGTCCGTCAGGCCGTCTCGCGGGCTGCCCGCTCGATGAACTCGGCCGTCGTCTTCGCCCGCGACACGAACACCGCGTGCGAGGCGCCGTTCTCGCGCTGCTTGACGCCGTGCGCGCGGTCGGCGCCGAAGTGCTGCAGCTTCGCCGGGATGGTCTTGTCGGCCTCGGCGATGAGGTGGTAGCTGCGGATGGTCCGCCAGGCCGGCTCGCCGCCGCCCTCGTTCAGTGCCGACGCGGTGACCGGCCGCTGCGAGGCGGCCATCAGGGCCGCGTCGCGGGACGCCACGTCGGCGGCGAACTGCTGCCGGAACAGCTTCTGGTCCACGTACAGGTCCGCGTCGCCGTCGGGCAGCGGCACCGGCCGCAGCGTCTCCGGCAGGGTGCTGCCTTCGAACTTGGACGCCAGCTGGAAGGCGCTCTCGCCCTTGTCGGGGGTGAACGCTGCGATGTAGACCAGCGCCTTGATGTTCGGGTTGCCGGTGGCCGCCGACGAGATGACCATGCCGCCGTAGGAGTGCCCGACCAGGATGATCGGGCCGTCGATCTGCTGCAGCTTGGCCTTGAGCTGGGCCGCGTCGTGTGCGACGCCGCGCAGCGGGTTGGCGGCGGCGACGACCGGGTAGCCGTCGCGCTGCAGCTTGCGGGTCACGTCATTCCAGCCGCCGCTGTCGGCGAACGCGCCGTGGACCAGCACGACCGTCGGCTTCTTGCCGTGATCACCGGTGGCCTGCGCGCCGGTGGGCGCGACCGCCATGACGGCGCCCGCGGTGAGCACGGCGGCCGCGGCGACGCCGAACGCCCGCAATCTCTTGCTCAGTGACATCTACGTCTCCTCCTGTGGTGTCCGCACCGCGGTCGCGGCACGGGAGCCTGAACCGGCCCAGGTGGTGGCCGGTCATTGCCGGCGAGGAGGAACGCTAGGCACTCTGAGTGCGCATGCAGTGGCGATTGAGTGAGTGCGCCCGGTCGCAGCGTTACCTGAGCAGCAACGGCGTCCGGATCCCGCCGGCGAACCGCTCGGCCCACCTCGCCACCGGCGCCTCGCCGCGCAGCCGGTCGGCTGCGAAGATCCGGATCAGGTCGTGCATCCGATACCGGTCGCCTTCGGGCTGCAGCAGGCCCACGTCGACCAGCTCCTCCAGCAGGTCCTCGGCGTCGAGGAGATCCCGTTGGGTGAGTGCCGCGGCGTCCGGCGCGGTGAAGTCGGGTCCCGGCACGTGTGCGAGGCCCCGGAACATCGCCTTGGCCGGTGCGGACAGCTGGGCATACGACGGCGCGAACGCCGCCGCCACGCCCAGGTCGCCGGTAGACAGGTTCGCCAGCCGCCGGTCCTCATCGGACAGCAGTCGCGCGAGGCGCCCCATCGTCCACCCCGGTCGGCTCGCCAGCCGCGCGCCCGCGATCCGCAACGCCAGCGGCAGGTGGCCGCACAGCCTCGCCACCGCGCCGGCCTCCGGTCCCGCCGCCTGCCCCACGATCGCCTGCAGCAGGGCCGCCGACTCGCGGGGCGTCAGCGGCGCCAGCCCGATCCGCAGCGCCCCCTCCAGACCGCCGAGCAGGCGGCGGCTGGTCACCACGACCGTCCCGGTCCCCACGCCGGGCAGCAGCGCCCTCACCTGGGCCTCGTCGGCCGCGTCGTCGAGCACCAGCAGGCAGCGCCGCTCCCGCAGCACGGCCCGCACCTGCCCGGCCCGTTCCTGCTCGTCGTCGGCGATGCTGCGCGGGCTCACCTCCAGCGCCCGCAGCAGCCGCGTGGACACCTCACCGGCCGGCATCGGCACCGGATCCGTGCCACGAAGATCCAGATAGAGCTGACCGTCGGGGAACGCCTCCCGCAGCTGCTCGGCCGCCCGGACCGCGAACGCCGTCTTGCCCAGCCCCGGCTGGCCGTGCACCACGGCCAGCAGCGTCCAGCCACGGTCCGGAGCGGCCAGCGCGTGGCGGCGCAGCAGTGCCAGCTCCGGCACCCGGCCCACGAAGTCACCGATCCCCCGCGGCAGCTCACCGACCCGGGGGCGGCCGACCCGGCTGTTCGGCCGCTGCGCTCGCACCGGCTCGACGAGGCGGGCACGGTCGCCGTCGTCGAGCTTCAACGCATCGGCCAGCAGCGCCAGCGTCCGCCCCTGGGGCACGCGGCTGTGCCCTCGCTCCATGTCGCTGATCGCCCGGGCGCTGACACCTGACGCCCGGCACAGACCCTCGATGGTCATCCCTGCCGACTGCCGGAACTCGCGCAGTCGCCGCCCGAACGTCGAGCCGGGCACCACGGCCGGCACCGGCCCGCCCCCGGGTCCGTCGGTCCGTTCCCGCCCGCCCACCGTCGCTTCGCCCCCTTCGAGCACGTCGCGGCTGCCGTCCGCTCCATGGTGGGCCGGGTGGCAGACGGGTCCTGGCGGCGGGGGTCGCGGCGGTGATCACGCCCACGACCTGTCACGAATGGGGCTCCTGCGCTGTCACGGCTGCCCTCCGGCGTCGTGGTGAGCTTGCGCGGCCGTCGCCCCGCCCCGTGGTGTCGAGCTGTGCACGTGGCGGCCACCGGCCCAGGCAGCCCGCCGTCAGCCGCGACCTGGCCGGCGAAGAGCCTGCAACGCCGCCTCCACGGCGCGGTGAACGGCGGCGTCGCCGTGGATCATGTGCTGAAGGCGGGCGACGGGCACTTCGGCGTGGACCGCCACCTGCAGCCCGTACAGCACCTCGCCGCCCGCCGGTCCGGCTGCGGTCGCCCCGACCAGGACGCCCCGATCGGTGTCCTCGACCAGCTTGACGAACCCCTCGCCGCCCGCCACCTCGCCGCAGCCCGGCGAGGCGATCGGGGCCAAGGCGGCGCGGACGTTCACCCCGAGCCCACGGGCCTGCTGCTCGGTCAGACCCACCGCGCCGATCTCGGGCTCGGTGCAGATGATCCGCGGCAGCGCCCAGTGGCCCGCGTCGGGCCCGGGCCGGCCGAGAACGTCCCGGACCGCGATCTCGGCCTGGTGCGACAACCCGCGGGCGCCACCGCCCCGGCCGGTGATGCCACCGACCGCCCACAGCCCCGCCCCGGCCCGCATCCGGCCGTCGGTCGGCACAGCGAGCGCCGACGGGTCCAGGCCGACCGTGTCGACGCCCAACCCGCCCAGGTCCACGACCCGCCCGGTCGCCACGAGCAGCCGCTCACCGTCGAGGACCGGCTGCTCCCCCGCCACGTGCGCCAGGAACCCGACGCCGTCGTGCTCTACCCGCCCCACCCGGGCTCCGGTGAGCACGTCCACGCCGTCGGCCCGCAAGGCCGCCGCGGCCAGCTGCCCGGTTTCGGGCTCCTCCCGTGGCAGCAGCCGCTCCCCTGCCTCGATCAGGGTCACCGCGCTGCCGGCACAGGCGAACCTCTGCGCGATCTCCACTCCCGTGCCGCCCCCGCCCACCACGAGCAGCGACGCCGGCAGCTCGCGGCCCGCCGTGACGTCGCGTGGGATCCAGTAGGGCGTCGCGGCGAGTCCGGCGACGTCGGCGGTCCGCGGCCGGGCGCCCGTGGCGAGCACGACACCGCGCCGGGCCTCGAAGGTCGACCGGTCGACCACCACCCGGCGCGTGCCTGCGAGCCGGCCGGTCCCCCGGACCAGCCGCACACCCTGGGCGGCCAGATCATCGGTCGTGGGCCGGCCGCCGCCGTCGTGAGCGGCCTGCCGGTGTACGCGTCCGGCGGCCCCGGACCGGCCGCCGACGGGTTCGGCCTCGACGCCCACCACGTCGAGCCCGGCCCGTGCCAGTGCGCCCGCGACGTGCCGGCCGCCGGGTCCCAAGCCGACGACGATCACGTCCGCCCGCTCGTCCATCCCGACTCCTCTGCTCGTCCCGCGACCGCGGGTCCGTACCGCGCCGCCCGGCCGCAGCCGCTGTCCGCCCCGGGCCGCCGGCGGCCGGGCCCGCATGCCGCGGGTCGTGATCGGCGTCAGTGCCGTTCCGGCTGGTGCCGGACGACGACGAGCGGCGCGTGCGCGTGGTGCAGCACGGCGTGGCTGACCGAGCCGAGCAGGAGGCCGCTGAGCGCGCCGCGGCCGTGCGCACCGACGACCACCAGCCCGGCGCTCTTCGACTCCTCGACCAGCACGTGCGCCGCGGTGCCCCGGACCAGCCGGTGCCGCACGACCACCTGCGGATGGCGCTCGAGGTAGCCGGCGATCGACTCCGCCAGGATCCGGTTCACGTCGTCGGCCCGGTAATCCCCGTCGTAGGCCACGGGCAGGGCTTCGCCCGGGCCGGCCGGCGACGGGAACAGCCACGCGTGCACCGCGACCAGCGGCACGTCGCGGTAGGCGGCCTCGGCGAACGCGAACTCGATCGCCGCCGTGGACAGTTCCGAGCCGTCCACGCCCACCATGACCGGGCCGCCGGCCCGCGGCTCGCCCCGCACCACCAGCACCGGGCAGTGCGCCCGGGCCGAGACCTGCACGCTGACCGAGCCGACCAGCAGCTCGGTGAAGCCGCCCAGCCCCCGGTGCCCGAGCACGACCAGCGCCGCGTCCCGCGACTCGGCCAGCATCACCGCAGTCGCCGCGCCGTCGACGACGACACCGGTGACCGGCACCTGCGGGGCGAGTCTGCCGGCCTCGGCGACCGCCTGCGCGACGTGGCGCTCCGCCTCGTGGCGCAGGCCACCACCGGCCGGGGCGCCCGGGGCCGGGCCGACCGGGACGCCCATCAGCGGCCAGATGAAGGCGTGCACGACGCGCAGCGCACGCCGCCGGTGCGCTGCTTCCTGGACAGCGACCCGTACCGCGTCCAGCCCGGCGGCGGAACCGTCGACGCCCACCACGACAGGGGCACCGGTTCTGATCGTCATGGCATCGTCCTTCGTTCAGCGACGGCGGGAAAGGGATGCGGGTCCGCGCAGGGCGGTCGCACGATCCGTGACTGAAACTAGGTAGGCCGAGTGGACAAGCAGTGGCAAACGAGTGAGTGCTCACGGTCACCGTGCACCGCACGGTGATGACCGGAGTACCCGATGACCGGATCAGCCCGCCGACAACGCGGGAAGGGCCGGCCCATGACGGCCGGCCCTGGCTGAACCCGTGGTGGTGCTGGATTAATAGAAGATGCAGCCGTTGTCGCTCAGCACCGGCCAGCAGAGGTTGTTGCGGGTCTGCGTGCCGTAGCCGCCGTCGACCTTCACGTTCGGGTCGACGTGGGTGCGCCAGAACGTCTGGGCGAACCGCAGCGCGGCCTCGGTCTTGGGCCCGAAGTCGTTGTCGGGGTTGAGCATCACGTAGCCCGGCTCGTCCTCGAAGACGTAGTTCAGGGCCCGCTGCAGTTGCCCGACCCCGGAGTTGTGCGAGCCGCGCAGCAGCCAGCAGTTGAAGTTGCTCGACCGGTACGCCGGAATCCACGCCGAGTACGAGTCGCTGCCGTAGGTCCTGATGATCACGCCGGCGCCGTCGCACTGGGGGTTGGCCGCCTGGGCCGCGGACGGCGCGACCAGCTGCACCGTGGCGGCCGCGAGAACCATCACCACGGCGGCCAGCCCGCGTCGAGCTCCTGACTTGAACATGTCGACGTTGCTCCTCACTCGATTCCTCGGATGGTGGAATCGCCTGCGGGCAGCGTCACCCGTGCACGTCACCGGGTGGCAGGACGCCGACAGACTCCGGACCGGCACGACCGTTCACCTGACTGTCGCCGCTCGACGAGATCCGGAAACCGGACACGGCCGGATCCGACAGTGCGGATCCCGGACGCTGTGGCGCGCCAGAACCTTCGCCGCCTGTCGTGGTGAAGACCTGGTCGACGCCGCCGTGCCGACCGTCGCGGCCAGGGCCGGCCCGGTGAACGAGCCGGCCCTGCTGTGACCTGTCTCAGCGCGGACGTGACCCGCTCCTACATCCCGCTGTCAGTCGAGGTAGCCGATGCAGCCGGAGCTGTTCATGCTCGGCCAGCAGAGCAGGTTGCGGGTCTGCGTGCCGTAGCCGCCGTCGACCTTCACGTTCGGGTCGACGTGGGTGCGCCAGAACGTCTGGGCGAACCGCAGCGCGGCCTCGGTCTTGGGCCCGAAGTCGTTGTCGGGGTTGAGCATCACGTAGCCCGGCTCGTCGCCGAAGTCGTGGTTAAGGGCCCGCTGCAGGTGGCCGACCCCGGAGTTGTGCGAGCCGCGCAGCAGCCAGCAGTTGAAGTTGCTCGACCGGTACGCCGGAATCCACGCCGAGTACGAGTCGCTGCCGTAGGTCCTGATGATCACACCAGCGCCGTCGCACTGGGGGTTGGCCGCCTGGGCCGCGGACGGCGCGACCAGCTGCACCGTGGCGGCCGCGAGAACCATCACCACGGCGGCCAGCCCGCGTCGAGCTCCTGACTTGAACATGTCGACGTTGCTCCTCACTCGATTCCTCGTGGAGTGGAATCGCTCACGGGCAGCGTCGCCGTCACCGGTCGCGGTTCGGGTCGATGCCGACCGACTCCGGACGGCCACAGCCGTTCACCTGATCGTCGCCCGTGACGGAGTCCGGCCACCGGACAGGACCGGACAGTTAGCGGTCGCGCCCCGCCAACCGCACTGGTCGCCGAGTCCACGCGCAGGCTTGTCATCGCAATCACCTTCGAGTGATCGCTTAGTGGATCCACATGACGATGGAACCACGCAAGAAATTCTCGCCTTAGGAAGGCCACGAGACGAGTGCCGTGCCGACGATACTGGCGACCCGTGCTCATTCCGTCAGCCATATGCAGATCCTGGACGTCCGAGCAGCCACTCGCCGGCCCCCCAGCCCGCACCGCGGCGACGCTGATGTCGGTTTACTCAGGCCGTTGTCCTCGGTCGCCAGCCCGAACAGCGGAAGCTTCGTGAGCTATCGATGTGTCAGCGTTGCGTCTGAATGCACGTGTCGGACGTAAATGCGGGAGACGCCGAATGCATCTGAAGAAATTGGCCGCGTT
The DNA here is from genome assembly GCF_011297315.1 of Catellatospora chokoriensis. NCBI lineage: Bacteria > Bacillati > Actinomycetota > Actinomycetes > Micromonosporales > Micromonosporaceae > Catellatospora > Catellatospora chokoriensis. The sequence goes on along the minus strand of NZ_JAAOTI010000008.1, from coordinate 137,651 downwards.
GGCGATTGCCTTCGCGATTCTCGGATCGGCGGCGTGCACGGGTAAGCCCGGTGATCACGGAGAGACCGGCGTCGTGGATGCCGACGATCTACCTGACCCCACGCTGCACGCAGCCGACGCGGTGGTCGTGGCGGTGTCGCCAGGTCACCCTTTGGCCGTGGCTGTTCCTGGCCTCGGCCACCTCACGGCGCCGTCGGGGGCGTTCGCATCGGAAGGCCGCATCGTCGTACGGAAGTTGACCTCCGACAGCAAGGTCAGCGATCTCGTGGTAGACGGTGGCATCGGTGTCGACGTGAGCTTCGAGGACACGTCGGTATCGTCGCCGATAACGATCATGTTCGACGATCCGTCGGTGCGCCAGCGGGTGCCGCAGGGGGCGGTCCCGGTCGTACTCCATCGGCCGACGGGCGGCACGTGGGAGACCAAGCCGCTCATGTTCACACCCGACGGCGTGCCTTACCTCACGACCAAGGAGTTCTCGCCCAATCTCCTCGGTTGGGTGCCGATTCCGGATTGGCTGCACGAGATCGGTGACTCGATCGGGGACTTCGTCACGCAGCGCACGGATCCGCGCGCTTGCCCAGGCGGAGCACCGGGCTGGAGTTCGGTGAAGAGCAAGTCCTCACTGGTCCACCTCTGCGCGATCACCAACAAGGACAACACGGGCGCCGTTCGGGCCGAGTTGCAGGTCCAGTCGAACCGCCGGTTCGTGACCTGGGTGTCGGTGCCACCCGGCTACGACTACCTGTGGGTCGACGGCATGCCGGACAAGATCCGGGAGTTCGTCAACAGGACCCTGGGCGGACACGACCGCGACCAGGTGCTGCTCTCGGGCAACGGCTGGTTCACGGCCGGCTACCGGCAACCGGCCACGACCCAGACCAAGCAGTTCAACGGCTACGTCGACGGCTGGAGCGCGGCAATATCGGTCGCGTTGCCGGCGATGGGCGTCACCTTCAACGAAGGTGTGTACGGCGCGATCGTCCTGATCAGGAAATGCGCCTCGAAGCTCGCGGGCAAGCCCAGCTGGGAGCGCGGTAAGGACTTCTTCGTATGTTTCATCGAACAGTCGCTGTCCAACCTGGTGGATCCCGACAAGGCGTACGCGACTGCGATGGACCTGTATGGCGAGGCCGGGTACGCGAAGTCGGCCGAGAACGCGCTCAGGAAGTCGATCGGTCGGTTGCGGTTGTTGGGCAAGCTGATTCGCGTCATCGGCTTGGTGGGTGTCATCGGCGCGACGTTCCCGCAGCTTCCGGACCTTTATAAGCAGTGGGGTTCCGGGCTGGCCGGCGGGTTCACGCTGGGTCTCAAGGCCGCGCCGGCTGTCCCTGCGCCGCCTCCCCCACCTGCCGACCAGCCGGCTCCCCCGGCACCTCCCGCTCCCCCGGCTCCCGCGGACCGCACGGCGATCGTGAGCTACGACCGCATGCGAGGCGGTGCGCCGTACTGGGGTCGGGCCACCAAGGGATGGCAGGAGTTCACCGCGGTCAGCAACACGATCACGACGGTGGGAGTCACCTGGAGCAATACGAACTATGGCCCGGGTGCGCGTCTGGATGGAATCTCAACCAGGATCTCCTTGTGCGAAGGGGTCAACACGGCGCTGGCCGACCCATGCTCGGGCAGGATCGCCGACGGTTACACCACTGTGATCAACCAGGCGGACACCCGCATCGACTTCGGCGACGTCAGCGTCACGCCGGGGCGGAGGTACACGGTCTTCTACTACCAGCCGACGGTCGGCGCCGGATCATGGGACTTCTACTGGTGGAGTTGTTCGTGTCCTCATCCGGGTCGCAACAGCTCCAACCTCAGCGACCAGAATCAGATCATCGTCCTTGGCTTCAACCGATAGATCGCGACTGCAGGCCGCCGAATATGTGTCCGGTGTAGTCCGGCACGCGGAGTTGCGACTCCCACCGTGCCAGTGGCCGCGATCAGTTGCCGAGGTCAGTACTACCCGACAGGCACCGTCATGCAGGGATCGGCCGGGGTGGCGACCACGGCGACGTGGACCTTGATTACGCCGGACAGGTGCCCCGGATTGAACGGGGTGGTTCAACCGACGGTTGAACCACCCCGTTTCGACGTGCGCCGCCCACCTGCCCTGCCCAGGAGCCGGCCGCCGTCGTGGTCGCCGGCGGACGACGACTGGTCGTCGGACGCACCGGATAGAGTGACCTATGTGGACGAACGTACGAGCCCGGTCGCGCAGTTCTGCACGGACCTGCGGGTCCGCTGGCAGGCTTCGGGCCGGGACCTGCCGAGCATCGCCCGGCAGGTGCGCATCAGCCGCACCCAGCTCTACGCGATCCTCAACGGGGAGATCAAACGGCCGCCGGACTTCGAGGCGCTCGTGCGCCCGTTCGTGCTCGCCTGTGGGGCGTCCGACGCCGAGCTCGCCGACTGGCGACGCCGCCACGACGTCATGGTCGGCGTGCACGAGGGATTGAAGCAGCGGGGCGGCCCGCGACCGGCCCCGCCGAACCTGCTGCCGGCGATGAGCGGCGGTTTCGTCGGCCGGACCGCGCTACTGACCGCGCTGGACACCGCGCCCGGGTCCGTCGTAGTCGTGACCGGGCCGCCCGGGGTCGGCAAGACCGCACTGGTCGTGCACTGGGCGCACGGCCAGGCCGCGGCGTTCCCCGACGGCCGCCTGTACGCCGACCTGCGAGGCTATGCCCGTGACGGGGGCGCCCTCGACCCGGCCGACGCGATCCGCGGCTTCCTCGACGCGCTGGGTGTGCCGGCCCGGGAGGTCCCGCCCGACCGGGCCGCGCAGGCGGCCCGGTTCCGCAACCTGGTCGCCGAGCGTCGCCTGCTCATCGTCCTCGACAACGCCCGCGACGCCGACCAGGTCCGCCCACTGCTGGCCGGCGGATCCGGCGTGCGCATCGTGGTGACCGGCCGCAGCCCGCTGACCGCGCTGGTCGCCGAGTTCGCCGCCGCGCCCCTGGTCGTCGACCTGCCCGGCGAAGCCGACGCCGTCGCACTGCTGCGGTCCCGCATCGCCGACCCGGTCGACGACGACACGGCCGCGGCCGCCGTGGCCGCGTGCGGCCGGCTGCCGCTGGCACTCGCGTTGACCGGCGCGCGGGTGCGCCAGACCGGGTTCCCGCTGGCGGCGGCCGCCGCCGAGCTGCACCGGGCCGGCTCGCGAGCCCATGACGACCTGCGCGCCGTCTTCTCCTGGTCGTACGCGGCGGTCAGCCCGCCCGCCGCGCGGCTGTTCCGCCTGCTCGGTCTCACCGCCGGGCCGGACGTCGCCGCCGACGCGGTCGCCGCCCTCGCCGGGGTGCACGACGCCCGAGCGGAGCTCGACGAGCTGGTCGAGGCCGGCCTGATCGTCGAGCACCGGCCCCACCGCTACCTCCTGCACGACCTGCTGCGCGACTACGCCGGCGAGCAGGCCCGCGCCGTCGACGCCGACGCCGAGCGCCGGGACGCGCTGACCCGCCTGCTCGACTACTACACGCGTACGGCGCACGAGGCCGACCGCGTCCTGAACCCGATCCGTCCGCCGATCCCGCTGCCCGTGCCGCCGGCCGCGGGCAGCCGCCCGGACTACAAGGCCGCGCTGGCCTGGCTGGAAGCCGAACGCTCGGTCCTGATGGCCACGCTGCGCCAGGCTCGTGACGACGGGGCCGACCGGCACGCGTGGCAGCTCGGCTGGGCGCTGGACACGTTCCTCTACGAGCAGCACCGCTGGCATGACGAAGGCGCCGCGTGGGCGGTGGCGCTGCGGGCCGCGACCGCCTCCATGGACCATGCCGCGACCGCCCACGCCCACCGGTTCCTCGGCGCCGTCGCCGGACGGCTGAGCCGCTTCGCCGACGCGTACGCGCACATGCACGAGGCCATGCAGCTGTGCCGGTCGGCCGCCGACCGCCCCGGCGAAGCCGAGACCGAGTTCGTCCTGTCGTATGTGTGCTTCCTGCAAGGCGACATCGTCACCGCGCTGGTGCACGCCGAACGTTCGCTGGAGCTCTGGACCGGCCTGTCCGACCCCGCCTGGACCGGCCGCGCCGCCAACGCCGTCGGCCTTTACCACTCCTTCCGCGGCGACGCGGCGACCGCGATCGTCTTCTACCGCCGCGCCGCCGCCGAGCAGCACCAGGCCGAGGACTTCGCCAACGAGGCCGTCAGCCGGGACAACCTCGGCATGGCCCACCATGCCCTCGGCGCGTACGCGGCCGCGGTCGAACAGTTTGACGCCGCCCGTGACCTGGCCCGGCAGCTCGGCGATCCGATCCTCGACGCGCAGCTGGCCAACCACGCGGGTGACGCGTTCCAGGCGCTCGGCGATCACGCCACCGCCCGCGAGCACTGGGAGTACGCCTACAAGCTGCTGGTCAACGCCGGCCATCCGGTGGCCAACGACGTCGCCCACAAGCTCGCCGTGCCGCATCCGGATCCGCTCGACCTGCCGTGAGGCCGGGCCGTTCAGGGGCCCGGCGTGGGCTCGTCGCCCGCGCGAAGGTGACGGGTGAGCACCGCCAGTTGCTCGCGCAGTCCCGTGAGCTCCTTGACCTCCGCGCGCAGGAGGGCGAGTTCGGCGAGCACCGGATCGTCGGCCGCCGCCTTGCCGTTTCCGCCGTCCTCGGGCTGGAGGCCGAAGAAGCTGGCCAGTGAACCGGCGAGCAGGCCGAGCAGGGCGACGCCCATGAACATGATGGCCGTGCCGTCGACCCGGCCGGCGGTCGTGATGGGCACGATGTCGCCGTACCCGACGGTGGTCAGGGTGACCGTCGCCCACCACAGCGAATCGCCGAAGGTGGCGAACTCGGGGTTCGTGGGGTGCTCGGCGACGTAGGCCATGGCGGCGCCGACGACCAGGACCGCGGCTGCGATGATCGCGACCCGCCCGAGCCGGGCGAACAGCCGCCGGACGCCTTTGGTGGCCAGCAGCAGCCGGCCGAGCCTGGCCAGGCGCAGGACCACCACGAAGCTGCCGGCGTGCGCGCCGGAGACCAGGAACCACGGCGCGGTGAGGATCACGATGGCGAGGTCGAACTTGCCCAGGTGGGTGCCCAGGTAGTGGACCAGCAGCCGCTGGTGGACGAAGAAGTCGACGACGAACACGAGCCACGACACGACACCGATCAGGATCGCGACCCAGCTGCCCTGCTCGGGGACGACGATCAGCGGCAGCACCGCGGACAGGATGATCGGCAGCCGGGCGTGGCGGTCGTACCTGGCCAGCGCGGCGGCGGCCGCCGCGTCTCGCGGTTGTCCGCGTTGCGGGGCTGCTCCGGCGCCTACGCCTTCCGTCGCTCTCACAGCATCGATCCTGCCGGTGCCGGGTCGCCGCGCTCGGCAACCGGGCGGATCGCGGCGCAGCGTGTTGTCGGCCTCCGGCGCTCGGAAGGGGCGCCTGCCCAGACTCGGCCGTGGCCGGGTCTGGGCAGGCGCCCCTGGCGTTACCGTCGATCAGCCGTTGACGGACAGCACCGTCTGGCCGACGGGCGTGCTGCCGTTGCGGTAGGCGAGCACGCCCAGGTAGCGGACGCCCGCAGTGAGCCCGGACCAGGTCGCGGTGACCGTCGCGGGGCCGTTGACGGTCGCGGCCTGGCTGGCCGGGGTGGCGGTGAGGTTGCCCGCCGCCGTGCTGGGCACGACCCAGGTGTTGCCCGGCATGGTCACCGCGCCGGCCGCGGCGAACAGGTGGACGTACACGTCGTAGGCGCCCGCGGACAGGGTCACCGACTCCTGTGCCGTGCCGCCGGTGCTGCTGGCGACCTGGCTGGTGGTGTTACCGGCCGGGTACACGAACACGTCCACGTCGGTGCCCATGGGCACGTCGGCGTCGAAGGTCGAGAACCGCGCCACCGCCGTGCCGGCCGGGACCGTCACGGTGACCTTCTTGACCGAGTCCGACACCACCGGCGTGAAGGTCGGGTTCGGTCCGGCGAAGGCCAGGCTGCTGACGTCGGCGGCGACCAGACCGCCGACGGCGGTGGTCAGGGTGCCGGCGAAGCCGGTGCGCAGCGCCAGCGCGGTGCTGCCGCTGGTGCCCGAGCCGTTGGCCTCGACCGGGGCGGCCAGTGCCGAGTAGCGCACCGCGATGGGGCTGGTGACCTTGTGGTTGCGCAGGTCCGACCAGGTCAGCGAGCCGAACGCCCAGGCGCCGGCGGCCGCGGTGGTGCGGGTGATGGTGACCTTGAAGGTCTTCGACTTGCCCGGCGGGACCGTGAGGGTCTTGGGCTCGACCTTGACGCTGAACCCGGCCGGGGCCGTGACCTGCGCGGCGTACACCGAGGAGTTCTTGCTGACGTTGGTCACCTTGCGGGTGACGGTCTGCGCACCGGGCACGTCACCGACGGCGATCGACGGGTAGTTCAGGTCGCTCGGGTCGATGGAGCCGACCGACTGGCAGAACTCCGCCTCGGTGATCAGCTGCAGCTGGCCGATGCCGCAGGCGTACTGCAGCCACTGCTCCGGCGTCGAGTCGTAGACCAGGCCCGGGTCGAAGGCGCTGCCGGGCACGACGTGTCCCGAACCGTAGTTGAGCGGCGTAGCGTCGCCCTGCGACCACTGGATCGGCGCACCGGTGTTGTCCTTGGTGCTGGCCGTCGTCATCATCGCCGACTTGATCCACATCGGGGACCACTTCGGGTTCTTGCTCTTGATCAGGGCGGCGACACCGGCGATGTGCGGAGCCGACATCGAGGTGCCCGAGAGGGAGTTGAAGTTGTTGCCGCCGCTGCCGGCCGGCGACACCGCCGCGATGATGTCGGCGCCGGGCGCGGTGATGTCCGGCTTGAGCAGGTCACCGTTGCCGGCCAGGGCCGGGCCGTAGGACGAGAAGCCGGCCATGGCCGGAGCCCGCACCGGGTCGGTGCTGACCGCGGAGATGCTGGCGGTCGGGTTCGCCGCCGAGGCGACGTACGCGGTGACCGCGGCGCCGGCGGTGGCGTCGAGGTGGATGCTGGGCACCGCGTGGAAGTCGGCGTTCAGCGACTGCGCGGCACTGGTGTTGGCCTGGATCATGCCGATGCCGCCGGCCTGGGCGACCGCGGCGCTCTTGTCGACGCGTGCGTTGCCGCCCCGGTCACACAGCACGATCTTGCCGGTCACCTTCGCCGGGTCGAGCGTGCCGATGTAGCACAGGTCGACCTGGGCCTGGTCCGCACCGGCCAGGCCGGCGCTGCTGGAGTCGATCAGCGTGGCCGGGCCGGCGGCGACGCCGACACCGACACCGGTGTAGGTGACGCCGTTGCCCAGGGTCACGGTCTTGGTGTTGCCGCGGTCGTGGGTGCTGGCCGCCACCGTGGTCAGCCACGGCGAGTTGTGGGCCACGCTGCTCGCGCCGATGGTGTCGCCGGAGTTGCCCGCCGAGGCGGAGACGAACACACCGGCCGCGGCGGCGTTGAGGAATGCGATCTCGGCCGGGTCGACGACGTACTGGCTCGACCCGGAGATCGAGTAGTTGATGACGTCGACACCGTCGGCGACGGCCGCGTCGATCGCCGCGACGATGTCGGCGGTGCCGCCGGAGGAGTTGCCGGCGACCGGGTTGTGCCACAGCACCTTGTACGCCGCGATGCGGGCCGCGGGCGCCACACCCGAGACGGTGCCGACGACGCCGCCGTTGATGGAGGCGGTCACGCCGAAGTTGCCGGCCGTCGTCGAAGCGGTGTGCGAGCCGTGGCCGTTGTAGTCACGCGGCGACAGGAACTCGACGTCGTTGACGTTGGCGTCGGCGTGGAAGTAGCGGGCGCCGATGAGCTTGTTGTTGCAGGCCACCGGCTGCTCGACACCGACGTCGCAGGTGCCCTTCCACTTCTTGTTGATGTCGCGCTGGTCCGGCCGCGGCGTGGACAGCGGGGCGAACGACGGGTTCTCCGCCCAGATGCCGGAGTCGATGATGCCGACGATGACGCCCTCACCAGCGTGCGCGTCACCCTTGAACTGCTTGTTCCACACGCCGCCGGGGCCGGTCAGGCCCAGGAAGTCGCGGGTGGTGATCGTGTCGGCCTGCAGCTGCTCGCTCTTCCAGACCCGGAGCACGCCGCTGTCGGCCCGCAGGCGCGCGACCTCGGCAGAGGTCAGCCGGGCGCTGAAGCCGTTGAACGTGATCCCGTAGTCGTAGGACTTCTTGGTCGCGTCGACCCGGGCGCCGCGCAGGGCGGCGTCGTGCTCGCCGCGCAGGCGGTCACGCCACCTGGTCGCCGCGGTCGAGTGCGCGTCCACGCGCTCACCGGCGACCGGCCGGGTCGCGGCGTAGCCGCTGACACCGCCCGCGTAGTTGGCGACCGGCTCGCTCACGGTCTGGACCAGGTACAGCGCGGTGGCCGTCGAGGTCGGCGGTGCGGCCTGGGCACCGCCGGCCGCCGACGCCGCGAGCGCGGCTGTCGTGACGACGGCCAGCGCCATCGAGGCCGGGCGTTTGCCGGCCAGTCGATCGAGTCTCACGGGGGTGTCCTCCTGAATGAGGCGATAGCAGCGTGGGACCACGGGGTGTGGGTCCGGTGACGTTGAAACGCCCTACCGCGATGCGAAGGGATCGTTGCACATTCCGGTTCGAGCGCACCAGAGGCAAATGCCGCTTCGGCACATGGCGTTCAGGAATCGGCGCGGCGATACCGGTTTGCGCGAGGTCGGCTCAGTTCGGCAGCGTACGGCGTTCAGCCGCGATCCGGTGCCCCCCACGGCGGGGCCTGCGGCCCGTAGCATTCGGCCATGGTCGTCGTGCCCGCACAGCCGGGTGGCCGGATCTCCGTCTGCTCCCGCCACGGCAATCCGGTGACCTGCACCGCGAGCGCCCGGTTCCGGTCTCGGCCGCCGGCCTGGCTGCAGACCGCGGCGGCAGTGCTCGTCGTCGCGTTCGGGCTGCCCGTGGCCTACCCGGCGGCGCGTTACCTCGACGACCCCGACCCCGAGCTCTACCTGCTCCTCCTGGGCACCGGACTGTTCGCCGGCTGGCTGGCCCACAACATCATGGTCAAGCTCGTCGACGTGCCCGCGTGGGGCTTCTGCCCCGCCTGCCGGGCGCGGCGGGCCAACCTTGTCACCGCGGCGACGAGCTGCTTCGTGCTCGTGCCGGTCTCGTGCGCCCTGTACGTGCCCGTCGTGCTACCCGAGCAGCTCGGCGAAGGTGAGCCGTCCACATTGGCCGAGATCGTGCGCTGGGCGGTGGTGGTCGCTCCGGCGGTCTTCGCGATCACCGGCGTGGTGCTGTCCGCGTACGCCCGCTGGGCGGTCGTGGCCGGTGGCGTCGCCGGCCGTGACGGGACCACGGTGGAGTTTCGCCGCCCCGCCGCGCGGTTCGCCCAGCAGGTGACCGGCCACGCGGGGCGTGCCGAACTGAGTTAGGCGTTTCAGCGGTCGCAGGACGTGAAGGTGTCCTCGTGCTCCCAAGCCGGTGGCGTTCGTCTTTCAGCCGCGCTTCAGAACCACGTCAGGCCTCGATGTGACGGTGTGGCCACGGGTGCTCCAGCACTCGCCCACCCGACCGAGGAAAGGCAACGCGATGAAACTGAGCAGAAGGCTGACCCTGCTGACCATGGCAGTGGTCAGCGTGGTCGCGGTGGTGGCCGGCCCGGCCACCGCCGGTGACCGCGGCATGCAGACCGTGACCATTGGCGACCTCAAGCCCGAAACCGCGCTGGCGCAGATCCACGCCCAGGCGGAGAAGACGCTCGGCGGGAAGCTGCCCGCACCGTCGCGGGTGACGATGGTCCAGTCGGAGCGGGAACTCACCACCGACCAGATCGCGGCGCTGGCGGGCGGCAAGGACGCCGACGGGGTCAAGCGGCTGGGCGACTACGACAAGCCGACACTCGACACCACCGTCGACCAGGTCGCCCGGCAGATCGGCGTCGGTGACGTCGTCGTGTGGGAGTGCATCGTCGTCTACTGGCCGCCGTGGGTCATCTACATCTGCCGACCGCTCGTCCTGCGGGCCTGACCGCCCCGCCGGGGCTCCGCGCTCGCCGCGGAGCCCCGTTTCAGCACCGTTTCAGGCCTGGCCGCCATGGTGTACGCACGCTCTGGCCTTCCACCGAAGGAGTACCTCACGTGCACCAGCTCAGTAAGTGGCTCCGGCACCTCACCGTCTCGGCCCTGACGATCGCCAGCTTCGCCGTCGGCGCGGCAGGCCCGGCCGCCGCGGGCGATCCGCCACCGAGCATCAGCCCCCAGACGCTGCAGGTCCTCTGCAAGACCCTCGGCGGCGACTACTCCGAACAACGGGAATCGTATTCGTGCGACTTCACCGACAGCGTGATCCTCTGCCGCGACGGCACCTGCGGCTACGGCAGCCGCCTGGAGGATCCGCCGCTGCGGGATGAGTGCTATTACGCCGGCGGCATCTTCACCGACCTCGGCATCCGGGTCTACGTGTGCGACCTGCATGAGGGAGAGATCACCGTCGACTGCACCAATCCCTTGGACTGGTGGTCGGATCAGCCGATGTCCCTATGCGCCGTCGAGTTTAGCCCGCACGACGAGCGCATCCGCGTGCGCAAGCCCGTCTAGGATCTCGTACGCCTGCTGCCATGCGATCCGGGCGGCCCGAAGGTCGCCGGCCGCCCGGTGAGTGTCACCAAGATGGCTGAGCGTGTCGGCTTCGTAGTAACGGTCGTTGAGGTCACGGAACAGGTCCAGGGCTCGCCGGTAGTGAGCCGCGGCCAACTCGTAGTCGCCCAGATGGTGATGGATGTAGCCGAGGCTGTCCGAGGTCCCGGCCTGGAACGTCAGATCGCCGAGCTCGCGCATCCGCGCCAGTGCCTGCTCACAGCGCGGCCGGGCTCGGCGATAGTCGCCGTGTAAGGCGTACGCCCAGCCCAGTGAATTGAGCGCGCGTGCGGCCATCATCGGCTTGCCGGTGGCACGGTAGAGCCGCAACGCCTGGCGCGCATGACGAATCGCCTGTTCGTGATCACGCTGGCGGTTCGCCAACCAGCCCAGCTGGTACTGCACCGTGGCCTGGCCGCCGCGATCGTCGAGGTCCGCGTAGAGCTTGAGGGCATCGTTGAGGTGAGTGTGCGCCTGCTCGTAGCGGCCCATCCGGGCGAAGGCCGTCGAGCGGCTCTGGTGGGCATGTGCCTGCGCGGCCTGGTCGCCCTGCCGGCCGGCGGCTTCGATGGCAGCCCCGAGGTTGGCCGCATGTTCCTCCCAATGACCGCCACGATCCAGGTGATCCTGCTGCGCCCAGGCCAGCTGCCACACATGACGGTCGAAACCGTCGGCGGCGGCCCGCTTGATCACAGCGAACAGCACCGCCCGCTCGGCGGTGAACCAGTCCGTCGCCTCCTCCTTGCCGGTGAGTCGTCCCACCGTGGTGCCGGGGCTGAGCTCAGGGACGGCGATCGGGTCCCGGTGCGGGTTGATGAGCATCGCAGCCGACAGGCCCGTGTGCAAATAGTGGTCGAGCAGCCGGCGCATGGCTTGAACCTGCTGCTCCGGCTCGTCCTGCTGCGCACAGTCGGCCGCATAGGTCCAGAGAAGATCATGGAAGCGGTATCGCCGCAGGTTCGGCTGCAGCAGGAGATTCGCCTGGATCAGCTCGGCGAGCAGCGGCCGGACCCCGGCGACGGAAAGGCCCGCCAGGCTGGCGGCCGCCGACTCGCTCACGTCCGGTCCCGGATGCAGGCCCAGCAGTCGGAACAGCCGGGCGGAATCCGCGCTGAGCGCGTGATAAGACCAGGAGAACACCGACCTTATGTCGGTATCCGTATCAGCGCTGTTGAGGGCCTCCAGCGTCCCTGCCGAGTCACGCAACTGCGCCGCGACTCCCGCGACCGGAACCTCGGGGCGCGTGACACAGCTCGCTGCGGCGATCGCCAATGCCAGTGGCAGCCGAGCGCACTGCGTGATCACTTCCTGGACGGCGCCGGCCTCGGCGGTCACCCGGTCCTCGCCCAGCCGCCGGGCGAGCAGATCACGTGCCTCGTCATCGGTGAGCAGGCCGAGGGTTATCGGCACGGCGCCTTCGGCCGTCACGAGTGCGGTCAGCTGGTTGCGGCTGGTGACCAGCACCGTGCAGCCGGGCGAGCCGGGCAGCAGCGGCCGGACCTGCGCCACGTCGCGGGCGTTGTCCAGCACGACCAGCACACGCTTGCCGCTCAGGACGCTGCGGTACAGGGCGGCCTGGGCGTCGAGGTCCGCGGGGATCCGCTGCACGGCGACACCGAAGGCGTCGAGGAATCCGCGCAGCGCCACGGCGGGATCCACCAGCGCGCCGTCGCGGTCGAAGCCCCGCAGGTCGACGTAGAGCTGCCCGTCGGGGAAGGAATGCCGCACCCGGTGGGCCCAGTGCACGGCCAGCGTCGTCTTGCCGACCCCCGCAGTGCCGGACACGGTGGCGATGAGCACCGACGCCGGGTTCTGACCGGTGACCATGGCGTCCAGACGGGCGATCTCCCCGTGCCGTGCGGCGAAGGCGGGGATGGCCAACGGCAGTTGCGCGGGACCCGCCGCGACAGCCGAGCCGGCCGTCACGGTGACGGCTGGTGCGTGCGCCTGGAGCGAGGAGTCCTGGCGCAGAATCGCGGCTTCCAGCTCCCGCAGCGCAAGCCCCGGGTCGATGCCCAGCTCATCGGCCAGATCCCGTTTGAGCTGCTGATAGCGCGCGAGCGACTCGGCCTGGCGGCCGGCCCGGTACAGCGCGAGCATCAGCTGCCGATGGAGATCCTCGTCAAAGGGCCGGGCCGAGATCAGCTGCTCGAGCTCGGGTATCAGCCGGGCATGCTCGCCCAGGGTGAGGCGGACGTCGATGAGCGCCCGGGTCGCCTCGTACTCCAGATGATCGAGGCGGTCGGCCTGCTCCCCCAGCCAGCGAAGCTCGGTGACATCGGCCAGCGGCCGGCCGCGCCACAGGGCCAGGGCGCCACGGAGGTGGTCGAGCGCCCGGGCCGGGTCCGATGACGTGGTCCCCAGCCGGATGAGGCGCTGCGCGGCTTCGGCGTCGGTGGCTTCGCCCGGCAGGTTCAGCAGGTAGCCCGGTGGCCTGGCCACGATGGAGGTCTTGCAACCGAGCGCGTCGCGTAGGTAGGAGATGTGGCGCTGCAGAGTGTTGAGCGCGGTCGCCGGGGCTCGGTCACCCCAGACCACGTCGATGAGACGGTCGCTGCTCACGATCTGTCCGGCGTGCAGGCCGAGGACCGCCAGCACGGCTTTGCGGCGCAGGCCCGGCACCTCCGTGGCCACGCCCGCTGCCGCGACGTCAACGGGCCCGAGAAGCCTCACCTGCATGTGCGCACCTCCAGCGTCATGCTCGGCCGTGTCGCTTCGGGACAGCTACGGACGTTATGCCGCGAGGCTGCGATCGGGGGCCGTAGTGACAGCGATCCGTCCTAATGCGGCACGAACGTTGTGGGGACGGCCGAAGTCGGCCGATCAATGCGACGATCGGGCGCGGGCGGGGTCAGCGGCCTTGGCGGCTTGTTCGATCTTCCAGCGGTACGCCTCGCGGGCCGCGGCGTCGATCGGGTGCTCGTACTCGGCCGTGGTCCCAGTGCGGCCGTCCAACTGTTCGCGCAGAATGTCCGCGTGCCCGGCGTGCCGGGTGGTGTCATTGAGACTGTGGATCATGATGTTGAACAGCTTCACGTCTGGACTCGGCCACCACGGCACGTGTCCCGGTGCATCGATAGGCAGGGCGCCGATCGTCGCATCCGAGTGTTCGCAAACGGCCCGGTAGAGACCCAGAATGTCAGCGCGTTTCTCAAATTCGGCGGCCCAATGCTCGTTCTCCCAGGCACCTACGTCGTTCCATCGCAGTACCGGTCCGGGGAAGGGCCGGCCGAAGACCTCTCCGAAGTACCTGGCATCAGAGTGCGCCCTGTGCTTGACCAGTCCGAGAAGGTTGGTCCCCGTCGCCGTCAACGGGCGACGGATGTCGTACTCGGAGAGCCCGTCGAGTTTCCAGACCAGCGCTTGCCACACCATGCGCAGTTGATGGTGGAGGTACTCCTTCGCGAAGTCATCGATCATCGAAGGCGAGTCTGCCAGAAGACCGCGCGAGCGGCCGCCCCGTCATCACCGCGCGGTCAGGCCGCGATGTGACGGCGGTACCGGATTTCCCTCATGGGGAACCCCCGCGAGTCATCGGTCTTGATCGAGCCGTCGGCTTGCCATCCATCGGCCTCATAGAAGCGCCGTGCGCGGTGATTCGTCTCCAGCACCCACAGAACCGCATCGCGGCAGCCCGCGTCAGCCATGCGACGCCGGCCGTCGTTCATCAGCACCCGGCCACCGCCGTGGCCCCAGTGCTCGGGAAGCAGATAGACGGCAATGACCTCACCCACCGTCAGCGGATCGGTGTCCGAGTCCCGGCTGGGTGCCACGTTGATGAGGCCGACGACGCCATCGGTATCGTGTTCTAACACGGTGGTCCCCCACGGCGGCTGATCGCTTCGAATCCACTGCTCCCATCCCTGCTTCCGCTGCGCGGGGTCGAGCCCGTCGAGGTAGTTCTGTGGCACCTGGCCGCGGTAGGTCGCCTGCCAGGAACGGACATGGACGATCGCCAACGCCCCAGCATCACCCACCACGGATCGCCTGACATGCACGGTGATCGACTATAGGCGTACACGCCAACGCCCAGGTCAAAGGCCGGCAAGGGGCATGCTCAGGATCAGACGAGGCTGCTAGGGTACGCCCGTTCACTCGCCGAACCTGGAGCGCTCCGCCGTGAAGTACACCGTCTCGATCGAGATCGCCTTGCCACGGGAGCAGGTGGCCCAGCTGCTCGCCGACCCGGCACAGCTGCCGAAGTGGCTGCGTGGCCTGGTGCTGCACGAGCCGCTGGGCGGGGTGCACGGGCAGGTCGGCACCAAGTCACGGGTCGTGCTGCAGATGGGGCAGCAGAAGTTCGAGGCGGTCGAGACCATCACCCGCCGGGAGCCGGCAGACCTGCACGGGATCCCGATGGACAGCGTCGTTCATTTCGACCGCGAGATCGTCGGCGAGGATATGTGGAGCGCCGCGCGCGAGCGGCTGACCGAAGTCGGTCCGGAGACGACGCTCTGGGTGAGCGAGAACGAATACCGGTTCAGCGGTCTGCTGATGCGGCTGGTGGGACTCCTGATGCCCGGCACCTTCCGCAAGCAGTCGCTACAGCACATGCAGGACTTCAAGGCGTTCGCCGAACAGGGCAAGGACGTCCGCGAGGCGAACGGCTGATCTGCCTGCGGACAGCGGCGTCGGACCAGCCCGGCCCGTCCCGCAGCGTGGATCAGGCACGAAACGCGATGCGGCCTTTGTCGTCGCGGCCCTGCCGGTAGCCGCGCAGGAGGCACCCGTCGGCCAGCGTCAGGCCGTTTTTGAACCGATCCAGAAAACGACGTCGTTCGGCATCCCTCCCGCTGAGGCGAGATACTCCATTATGTGCATTACTTGCAGCCTTCAGGCGTTTTCTGTAGTTCGGATTTGTCGGACGCGTGCGCAGCCCTGAACGCCTACCCCCGGCCGGCGAGCAGTACGCCACCGCCGCGACCGGGAGCCTAGATGGCCGACTGGGATGGTGCCGGGTACGCGCACATCAGTGGGCTGCAGCGGGCGATGGCGACGGCCTGCCTGGAGTCCGTCAAGGTCGCGGGCACCGAGCACGTGCTCGACGTGGGCTGCGGCGACGGGTACGTGACGCGGCTGATCGCGTCACGGGTGCCGGACGGCTCCGTCCTCGGCGTCGACCCGTCACCACGGATGATCGAGACGGCTCGCACCGCCGACGACCAGCTGACGAACGTGTCGTTCGAGGTCGGCGACGTCACCACCATGACGTACGGGCCGGACTTCGACCTCGTGGTCTCCTTCAACGCGCTGCACTGGGTGGCGGACCAGCAGGCCGCGTACCGCAACATCGCGGCGGCGCTGGCCTCCGGCGGCCGAGCGCTCGTGCAGTTCGTCTGCGGCGGTCCTCGCCGGAGTGTCGAGGGCGTCGCGATGGAGGTGACGCACGATCCGCGCTGGGCACCCGCGTTCGCCGGCTTCACGCCGCCGTTCGTGCACATCGAGCCCGATGACCTGCCCGCGATCGCGGCCGGCGCGGGCCTGAAGGTCACCGATGAATCGGTCGCCGACCGCGAATGGGACTTCGGCTCGCGTGAGCAGTTCGCGCAGTGGTGCACGGTCGGGTTCTCGGACTGGGCGTCGCGCCTGCCGGCGGCAGAGGTTCCCGCGTTCGTCGACGCCGTCGTCGACAGGTATCAGACGGTCGTCGGGCGACCCGGGGTGTTCCGGTTCCTGCAGTTGCGGGCCGAACTGCGGCCGAGCCTGCAATAAGGCAGCACGCCGAGGCACGGCCCAGAACCTGCCGGTTCTCGCCATGGTCGACATCCGGCCGACCACGGCGTATCGCTGACCTGCTTGTCCGTTCTCCGGTCGGGTCTACACCGTGGCGATCTCGAAGTGCACGGGCGTGTCCCGTTCAGCTGGCCCGCCCAGCGTGAGCAGGTCGACGTCGGTGGGCTGCGCCCGCAGCCCGGTCAGTGCGGCAGCCAGCGGGTCGCGGACGTCCAGGCCGATGGTGAGGAACGAGTGCTGCCCGTGCAACCGGTTGCAGGCGTGCCGGAGCAGGGTGCGCAGCGTCTGCGGGTCGGGCGCGCACGGGTTGACCACCGTGCGGTAGCTCAGTTCCTCGCCCGCGCGCGGCAGGCGTGGCGCCCGCAGCAGCGGGGCCGCGAGGTTGAAGGCGACCCGGACGGCCGCCAGCCGGGTCGAGTAGCCGGTGACGCGCATCTGCTTGATGTCGTGCTGGTTCCACAGGCCGACGAACCCGGCGAGCTCGCCGCCGGGCCGCCGGGCCACCAGGTAGTCCAGGTCCGGTCGGTCGAGCGGGAACGACTCGCAGACCGGGGCGTACTGGCGTGAGGCGGCCAGGTGGTGCCACAGCTCGACCATGTCGGGTTCGTCCGCGAGGGCGGCCGGGGTCACGGAGAGGTCGCCGGGCGGGATGGCCCGGCGGGTCAGCAGGTCGATGCTGTGCGATCTGATGGTGGCCCGGCGGCGTACACCGGGTTCGACCTGCCGGCGCAGCATGTCGACGGCGTCGTTGCCGGCCAGCACGGTGCCGATCAGCGGTGCGTGCGGGCCGGCAAGCTGCCGGGCGGCGTCGTGCGCCCAATGCGCCAGGACGCGGGCCGTGCCGCGCCGCCGGTGCGCCGGATGCACCTTGAGGTCGCCGACGTAGCCGAGCGGGGCCTGGTGGCCGTCGATGTAGGAGGGCCGGCGCGCGACGGCGACGCAGCCGATCGGTCCGTCGTCGCCGTCGACGACCCCGACCCGCCAAGCCTGGCCGGCGATGCGGTTGAGCGCGAAGAAGTCGGGCCGCCGGTCGATGCACAGCGACAGGTCGCCTGCCATCGAGCAGCGGGCCGCCAGGTCGACCAGGGCCGCGTTGTCCTCGGGGCGGGCGTCACGGACTCTCACGGCGTCACCTCGCAGAGGGCGAAGCGCCGCTGGCACAGGCTGCGGTCGGTGCGCATCAGCTCCTCGCCGCGCGCCCGGTCCTCCCGGACGGCGTCGCGCCAGCGCGGCGGCACCTCGGTCCAGCCGACGAAGTTGCGAAAGACCAGCCGGGCACCCGGCCGGGCCGTGCGGACGATCTCGGCGAACAGTTCGTCGATCTGGTCGGCGGACAGCCATTCGCAGATGTTGGACAGGGCGAATCCGGCCATGCTGCCGTCGGGCCGCGTACGCAGGTATTCGGTGAAGCCGCCGTCGACCAGCCGAAGGCGGTCGACCGGCACCGGTCCGTCCAGGTAGGGCGGGCGGCTTGCCGCTGGGTAGGCGCCGGTGAGCAGGTGGTGCAGGAAGTAGTTGCCGCCGATGTCCAGCTCGGTGAGCGTGTGCTCGGCGACCTGGCGGAAGTGCCGGGCGTAGCTGGGGTTCTCGACATGGGCGAAGAACCGTTCGTCGTAGGTGCGCCGCAGCACCAGCCGGTTGCACAGCACTGCGAACAGCAGCCGCCAGCCGAAGGTGTCCCAGTCCCGCCGGTAGAACTCCCGCTGCTCGTCGAGCGTCCGCGGGGCGAGCAGCGTCTCGCTCCGGCGGGGGTGGACCACGCGCAGGGTTCGGGCGATCAGGCGCATCAGCCGCTCGGTGACCCCCGCCTGCAGCACTCCGCGCTCGATCGCCCGCGGGTGCGTGTCCCAGTGGTCACGTGCCCCGGCGGTGAGCCGGCCCCGGATCTGCTCGTATGCCTGCCGCCGTGCGGCCGGTGCCATGGGGGCACCGCCGAGCAGCCCGACGGCCGCGCCGGGTGCCAGCTGCGCGACCGCGACCGCTTTCAGTTCGACGAGGTGGTTCTGGGTCCGGTTGACGTCCACGCCGACGACCTCGGCCGCACCCGCGGCGAGCAGCGACAGCGCCGTGCAGCCCGCGGAGCTCACCACGGCGATCGGGCCGTCCCACCGCGCTGCGAACGCGGCGATCTCCAGCTCCGGGTCCTCCCGGACCTGGGCGAAGTACAGCCGGTCGTCGACGGAGCCGGGCAGTTCGATCCGCCGCACCAGTGCCGGCGGCTGTGCCGCCGGCGGGTGCTGTGGTGTCTCAGTGCGCGGTGACATGGAAGCTCCTCTTGATCAGGTCGGTGCACGCCGCCGCGACCAGGGCTGTGGCGTCCTGCGGTCGGTAGCCGGGCCACGCCGCGCGCAGGCGGTCGGTGCGGAAGTGCTTGGGCAGGTAGAGCTGTTCGGCGAAGGGTGCGACGGAGGCGAGCGCGGGTTGCAGCGGGCCGCCGCGCAGCTGCCGGGCGGCCTGTGCCAGGTCGCGGAAGCCGGCCCGGTCGCAGGGGATCGGGCGGGGCAGCATCCTTCGGCGGAAATCCGGATCCTGCTCGAAGGCGGCGAAGGCGGTGTCGATCGCGGTGCCGAGGTTCACCGGGCCGGAGCAGATCTGGTAGATCCCCGGTGGGGCGGCGAGCAGCGCAGTCACGGCGTCGACGGTGAACTCGGCGGTGGCCAGGCTCAGCGGCGTCGCCGGGTCGCCGGGCAACAGCGTCAGCAGCCCGGCGTGGTAGAGCCGCATCGTGTGGTGGAACGCGTTGTACTGGGCGACGGCCCCGCCTGCGTCCTCGGCGATCAGTGTCGGCAGGCGTGCCACCGTCACCGGCAGCCCCGGCACGTCGAGCAGGCACTCCTCGGCGGCCCACTTCGACCATTCGTAGTGGTTGACGAATCCGGTGTCGTCGTGGCGGGTCTCGTGGACCTCGCCGCGGCGCCGTCCGGCGCTGTACAGGGTGGACAGCAGCATCAGCCGGTCGAGCCGGTCGCAGCGGTGCGCGAAGTCGCGTACGCGCGCCGTGCCCGCGACGTTGACCTGGTCGGCGGTGTCGCGGCTGACGTCGAAGCGGATCAGGGCTGCGGCATGGATGATCCGGGTGACGGGCCGGGGGTCGACGTGGGCGAACGGGTCGGCGTCGCGCAGGTCGACCGGCACGACGGGGGCGTCGGCGACGCGGGCGAGCCGGGCCCGCTTGCGGTCGAGCTCGGCCTCGTCCGCGCAGCGCACCGCCAGGATCAGGTCCTCGCCGCGCAGCGCGGCGGTGATCCGCCGGCCGAGGTAGCCGTCCGCTCCGGTGATCAGCGTGGTCATCGGGCCGCCACCAGCCGGGCCGCGGCGAGCAGGTCCGGCCAGCCGTCGGGGTCCGGGCCGTGCCGGTCGACGATCGCATACAGCCAGCGTTCGAGCCCGAACGCGATGCAGGCGGTGGCGGCGGGCACGCCGTCGCGGGTGATGGCGTACGCGGACCCGAAGTGGTCGTGGTGGAGGTTGGCCGAGCCGAGGGCCAGCGAGCCGCCGTAGACCGCCTCGTGCTTGACCGGCTGGATGCGCTGCAGGAGGTGGCCGGGGTGGCGTTCGGCGCGGAAGAACGGGTCGGTCGCCGGTGTCCAGTCCGCCGGCAGGTCGATCAGCAGGGTGAAGTAGTCCACCGCGGCGCGGGCCTGCGCCAGGAACGACGTGGTCTCCTCGGCCGTGCCCAGGCACACGATCTCCCGCATGGCGAAGGTCCACTGGCGGCGCAGCGGCTGGTAGCTCGACTCCCGCCGGAAGCACGTGTTGCGGGTGGTCACGTGGACGGCTGCGGGCAACTGCTCCCCCTGGTGGGCGTGGTAGACGTGATGGCAGGCCGCGGGGGTGAGCACGGCGGTCACCGGTGCCGTGCGGGTCAGCGCGACCGCCCCGGACGGGTCCACCACCGGCCCGTCGGTGAACTCGCCGAGGTTGGCGTCGGCGGGGTCGAGCGCCGTCGCGAAGGTGACCTGGTGCGGGAAGGACCGCAGGTGCCCGTGCAGCGACGAGGCGGGCAGCGTCGCCGCGTACGCCTCCTCACGTGACCCCCACCGGCTCGCGATGGTCCGCAGGGCGCGGTCGCAGTCGTCGGCGAGCGCCAGCAGCGGCCCGGTCAGCCCGGCCTGGCCGCTGGGGTCCCAGCGCAGCCCGATCCGGGCCAGGTCAGCCGGCGCGGTCACGGCTGCCCCGCCCCGAAGCGCGCCATCATCGCGTCGATGCCGTCGAAGTCGCCGATGCGCAGCTGCTCCACGTCGATGGGCGCGCCGCGCAGCCGCTCCAGCAGGATGATCAGCTCGGGCAGGTGTACCGAACGCAGCACCCGCAGCGTGAACAGCGCCGTGTCGTCGGTGACGGCGACTCCCCCGGCGTGCCGGTGCACGAACGCGCGCAGCTGCTCGCGGATCTCGGTCTCAGAACGCATCGGCCGGCTCCTCGGTCAGGATGCCCGCCGCCGCCAGGAACCGCAGGCAGTCCGCCGACACCCGGTGCCGGTGGGTGCGCTGGTCGGGCGCGGACCAGGCCGCCTCCGCCAGCTCCCACGGGTCGTCGAGCCCGGCATCGGCGTACACGTCAGGGTGGTAGTACTCGCGCCAGGTCGCGGTCACGAACCGGGCGAGGTCGTCGCGGATCTCGGCGGCGGTCGGGGCGTCCCAGTCCCCTGCCCGCCACAGCTCCGTCACGAGGCGGCGGCCGAACACCAGGTGCCGGGCCTCCTCGCGGTGGTGGTTGTCGTTGATGAAACGGGCCAGCGGGTGCAGCCGCGCGTCGCGGGCCTGGACCCGGTTGTAGTGGTCCACGATCTCCTCGAATATCAGCGTCTTGGCGAAGAACAGGAAGTCGTCGACGTCGCGCGGCCGGTCGGTGCGCCACGGCGCCTGGCGGCTGCGGTGGACCCGCGCGTACCGGGTGCAGAAGCCGCCGAAGTAGACGCTGTGCTTGTTCTCCTCGTCCAGGAAGTGGTGCAGGTAGCCGGCCGAACCGGCCAGGTCGCTGCGGTAGAGCCGTGCCGCCAGGCCCTGAATCAGCGTCTTCTCCCCGTGGATGTTGAGGCTGTAGAAGCCCGCCGCCTCGTGGAACGCGACCCGGCGGCGGGCCTCGTCGTCCAGGCCTGCCCACACGGCCGTGCCGTGCAGGCTCACGTACTCCGGGGTGCTGAACCAGTCCCGCTCCGGGTCCACCGCCGATGGCCAGTCGACCAGGGTGTACGGGTTCTGGTGCGCCCGCACCGACAGCCGGCTGAGCCGGTCCGCGGTCTGCGACACCTGCGCCAGGGCGCCGGCCAGTGCGCTCATCGGGCCACCTCCAGCACCGCGCACTGCCAGTTGAGCCCGAAACCGGCCACCGGCACCGCGATCCGCTGCCCAGGCCGCGCCTGACCCGAGTCCAGCAGCGCCGACAGGTTGACCACGGCGTCGGCCGAGATGACGTGCCCGACGTCGGCCAGCGTCGGGGCCCAGACCCGGGCGTGGTCGAGGTCCAGCAGCCGGGCGAGGATCTGCCACGCCTTGTCGTGCGTGTTCTGGGTGACGACCCAGTCCAGCTCGGCCGGGGTCATCCCGACCCGGGCCGCGGCCTCGCGGACCAGCCGGTGGGTGTAGGCGAAATAGGTGCCGACGGTCTCGTCGTCGCCGGCGCGGCCCAGGCCGCCGTTGCTGATCTGGTGCACGCTCAGCAGGCGGCACACGTCCGGGTCCCGGCCGACCACGCAGGCCGCGGCCCCGTCCGAGATCAGGTTGTACGCCTGCTCGTACCAGGCCCCGGCGGGAAACCGGTCGGCGGTCACGCACAGCACCCGCCGCCAGCCGGGTTCGGTCGCCAGCAGCGCGCCCGCCACCCGCAGCGCCCCGAGCACACCGGTGCAGGCCTGCTGGTGCAGCCCGATCACGATCGCCCGGGACATGCCGAACTCTGCCTGCAGCCGGCCGGCCGGGAAGTCCATCAGGTCCTTCACGTCACGGACCGGACCGGACCCGGTCTGGGCGTCGGGCAGGCAGGTGGCGTAGACGATCGCGTCGACGTCGGTGAGGTCGCCGCGGGCCGCGATCTGCGCGACCGCCGCACGGGCCAGGTCGTACGCGGTGTCGTCCGGGTCGCAGACGTGGTGCCAGCCGAAACCGGCCGCCTCCAGGTCCTCCGGAGCCGACCGGAGCAGTCCCGCCTCGGCGGACTCGCGTAGGTGCCGTTTCTGCGCGCCCAGGGCGTGGGCGAACGATCCGATGTAGAGCCCGTTCATGGATCTCATGCTCGTCCCGGCGGGACGGACGGACATGAGCATCCGTACTCAACTGCCGCTGAGTGAATCGCCCTACCCGGGTGAGCCGGGTGACGCGCGCATCGCCGGCCCGCGGCCTGCGGCGACGCTTCGACCAGGCCCGGACGAGCGGAAACCCGCGATGCTCGCGGGCGGCTGACTCAGCCTCTTGCCTGTCGCGGGTGCCCCATCGGCGGCGTGGTCTTGGCGGTCACCTGCGCAGGACGCGTTCCAGCAGCGGCCGGAAGTACGCGAAGTCCGGCACGTCCGTGCCGGGATCCTTGGCGGCGTCGTCCCAGCGGCGTACCGCGACGGCGTCGGCCGCGACCGGCTGTGCCGCGAACGCGGCGGCCTCCGGTGCGGTCATCGGCCCGCCCTGCACGGTCAGGGTGTACTCCGAAGCCGGCGACAGCTGCCGGCGGTAGCTCGGCTCCACCGCGCACAGGTATCGCTTGGCTGCCACGTGCAGCCGGACCGGTTCGGTGACCGCCGGCGGGAACCAGGCGGCCAGCCAGTCCGCGCCCGCGTGGCTGTGCCGGTTGTCGACACCGGCCATCAGCTCGTCGCCGCTGATCTCGCCGGTGAAGTGACCGACGTCGTGCAGCAGCGCGGCCGCGATCAGTGCGTCGGGCGCACCCGCGGCCTCGGCCAGCGACGCCGCCTGCAGCATGTGCGCGGCCTGCGACACCGACTCGCCCAGGTAGTCCGCGGCGCCCGGCCCCGCGAACAGCTCGGCGAGCAGGTCCAGGGGCGCCCGGCGGGCCAGGACGGCCCGGCGGCTGGCGACCGCGTCCAGGTCGGCGTAGCACCCCTGCAGGTGCCGGGCGCCGCTCTCGGCGAACGCGGTGCGCGCGTGCAGCATCCGGGTGTTGTCGAACACGATGCAGTCACCGGGTCCGAGGCGGAAGTCGAGCCGCCCGGCCGGCCGGGCGATGATCTCGGCGAACGTGCGGTACGCGGCGTAGAAGGCGATCACGTCGGCGTGCGGGGCGCGCAACGGCTGGGTCGACCGGTTGTTGAACCGGACTTCACGAATCCGCCCGACCGGGTCGAGGCCGATCAGTGGCTTGCTGGCCGAGAGGTCTGTGTCGCCGTCGGTGTAGCGGAACGTGACGGGGGTTCGGGTGAGTACCGCGAACGCCTCCGGGTCTTCGGCCCGTAGCGCGGCCGCTGCGGCAAACCCGTCGACCAGACCCGAGTCGCCGCCGGTCGCGGCGTTGACCAGGCAGTGCAGGAGCTGCACGGTGGGCACCGGGTCCCGGTACGGATTGTCGGTGTGCGGCGTGACCTCCCGGCCGGTGAACGCCAGGTTCGTCGCGTTGTCCTCGACGCGCACGTCGAAGATCCGTCCGTAGTTCGTCTCGCGGACGTAGCCGAACTCCGCCGCGACGTCCAGGACCGCGCCTTCGGCGACCGGAACACCCCGCAGCAGGACGAAGCCACGCACCAGCAGGGCTTCCAGCGCTTCGGTGCGGTTGTCGCGGAAGTCCGCCCAGGCGACCTCGGTCGCGCCGGTGCCGAACTGCTTGCCTTCCTCGGTGCGCTCGTCGGGCGTCGCCGGTGCGAGCAGCCAGGCGCGCGGGAAGCGGGACACGTGGCCGTCCGGGGCGAACCTGACGGTCACGTCCGTGCCGTCGTCGGTCGCGTCGTCGACAGTCAGGCCGGCGGGCAGGTCCAGGATGCCGAACAGCTTCTGCCCGCTCACCGGGTCGGCGCACTGCGCGCAGCGGCAGTTGTCGCGCAGCCACACGGCGGGCAGTTCACGACCATCCAGGTGAAGCGTTGTCGAACCTGTGAGCATGGCAGCCATCGTGTCAACGTGCCGTGACCAGCCACAAGACGGCCGACCCGTTGTTCACCCACAGTTCCCGCGTCCAAACGATTCCACCATCCGTCCGGGCTGGGTTCCGTCTCGCGGATCATGTATCCCATGGCTTCGGAAGACTTCACGGCCGAACGATCGGCAACGGGTTCGGCGGAGACCGCGCAACGCGTCATGGCGGCGTCGGACTTCGTGGTGGCGCCGGGCTACGGCGTCGGCGGCGTGGTCGGCACCGGACTGAGCGCCACCGAGTCTCTGGCGACCGAGCTGAGCGCAGCCGACGTGCACTGGATGCGTCGCGCGATCCTCACCGCGATGGAAGCCGACGGGAGGGCGAGCCCGAATCCCACCGTCGGCGCAGTGATCGTCAAGGACGGCGTGCTCCTGTCCGCTGGAGCAACCGAGCCGTTCGGCGGCCGCCACGCGGAACGCTGCGCCATCGAAAAGGTCACCGACCGCGCAGTTCTACGCGGTGCGACCCTGTATACGACGCTGGAGCCGTGTGCGCACTGGGGCAAGCAGCCACCCTGCGCCGACTTGGTCGCCGACTGCGGTTTCGCCCGGTGCGTGGTCGGCATCCGGGACCCGAATCCGGCAGTTGCCGGTGTCGGCTTCGCGCGGGTTCGCGCGGCCGGCACGGAGGTCGTCTGTGGCGTGCTGCGCAACGAGACCCTTGCGTGGCACCTGCCGTATCTCGTCCCGCGTCTACTGGCCCGGCCGATGATCTCGACGTTCGCGCTGGACACGCCCGGCACGAACGGGTCGCGGCTGCTGTTCGGCCACTCCGACCGGTGGGAATCCGCATCCGCCGGCCGTGATTACCGTGCCCGGCTGAAGCACCGGTGCGATCTGCTTGTCACCGAGCCGTCGGCGTCGTCGGTCGACACTGCGGCCTTCGCCCGCGGTGCGTGGCATGGCCTCGTGTGGTGGGACATGGCAGGCCGCCTCGCGGACATGACCGTCACCGAGGCGCGCGAGCTCGCTGCACAGGCGCGCGATCTCGGCGCTCCGCTGGCGCTGGTGGCCGTACCCGGCCCCGACAACGCCGCACAGCTCGACGCCGTCGTCGGTGGAGGGATCACGCACGTCATACCTCAGTCCGGTCTCGATCCGGCAGGCTGGCTGGCGTCGAGCATCCGTGACGGCGAACTCGCCGCAGTGACCGGCGGGATGCCCAACTGGGTCCTTGTCGATGACCATCCCCGCCTGGCCGCCGCGCTCGCGGCCATGGACACGGTCGATGTCGTCCATGTCCTGGAGACCCGAGGCGGTTCAGGCGAGGTCGGCAACCTGTGTGCGCGGCCTGCCGAGACCATTGGCGACGCGGTCCGGATCGCGCGGATTGAAGCGGCCGACGCGACCATCGGCGAGTATTACACCCAGGGCTTGTCGTCAGCGCTTCGCGGGACGTCATGGTAGGGCCCAGCGGGTGGACGTACGCGACCCATGATCCGCTGGCCGCAGCCAGATCGCGACTGCGAGTAGAACGGCGTGGCTCCCGTCGTGACGATGCCGTCGTTCTTGACACCGGACTTCGCAGACATGGAACCTTGGTCGATGGGGGAACCGGACTGGGATCGACTTGTGCTGATCGCGACGTCCGCCTGGGTGCTGCCCTATGCGCCGCCACGGCCGGCGGGTGTTCCTGAGCCGCAGGTCAGTGCGCGCCGGTGCGTCGCGTGTGTGCATCCGGGAGAGGAGACCGGGGCGGCCACTCCGACCGGAGGCAGGCCGGCCCGCGACGGGCGCAGACCGCCCCAGGTGGCGGCCGCGGTCGAGCGTCACGAGGCGCTGCTGACCGACATCCTTCAGCCGGACCGGCCGGGCCTGGCTTACGCCAGCCGGGCCAGTGACCCCCGCCCGCGGTACGCGATGCAGGCACGGACCGATCCGCTGCCGGGGCGCGAGTTCGCCGCGGGCGCCGACGCCGACGCGGTGGTCGACAGCGTGCTCGGCCGGCTCGAACGCCACCTCCGCGTCCCTCCCGGAGAGTGGGTGCACGAGGAGCCGTTCGTGCTACGCCACCGGCTCATCATGGATCGCCCGCGGTTCGAGGCGGTGACCTCCTTCGTCCCGCCGGAGCCGACAGAGCTGGACTACTTCGTCACCCTGGACTTCAGGTTCGTCCGCGGGGCCGAGCACTACCAGCGATGGCACCTGAGCATCGCCATCTGGAGCGAGCTCCCCTTCGGGGTCGAGCACCGCCCGCCGCTGGACGACCAGCATCGTTGGCGCATCCGTGAGGCCGACGAGGCGGTCCTGCGCCGCAGGCCGCGGCATTATCGCGACCTGTTCGAGGCGGCTGCCCGCCATGCCGAGGAGTGGCTGGAGGCCCGCGGCTACGAACACAGCCGTCTGAACATCTCCGGCCGCCGGTACATGCAGCCCGACTTCTGGATCGCCGTGCCGAGTCGGCGAACTGCCCCGGACCAGTACCTCACGGCCGCCGACAGGCCGGGCGCCGAGATCACCCGGACGATGCTGCGGGTCGACTCGGCGTTCGACGACACGCTGTCCGCGAGCGTGCTCAACGGTGACTACCTCGTGCTGCGGCAGATGGCTGCCGGAATCGACGGTGCGCGGCAACCCGACCGTCGCTTCCAGTTCACCCGCCACCCGCTGTATCTCATCATCGTGGGCGAGGCACCCTGGTGCCTGCCCAGTCGCGGGTTCCACGTCGACGACCGGTACACGCCCGTCGCGGCGCCTGCGGCCGGACAGTGCGCGCACCACCAGCGGTGCCAGCGGTACGAGTACGTCGCCCGGCAGGAGTTCTGCATGCGCGATCTCATCGACGCGCTGGCCGACATAGAGACGTACGCGGCGTTCACCCTCTACGAGGTGCACAACGACATGCAGGTCTGGGAGAACCACCTGCGGGTCTACGAGACGACCGCGGCGGCCGGCGCGCGCCTGTGGGACGCGCTGGCGACTCACCTGCCGATCCGGCGGATGCGCCAGCTGGGCAGGGTGCACCATGCCGTGGAGCTCATGCACCAGACGCTGCTGCAGGGCATCGCGGACCTCAACGACCTCAACACCCTCGCCCGGGAGTGCCGCGCCCGGGTCAACCGGGCGCGTGACGCCCTCAACGACCGCTTCGACGACATGCTCCTGCAGCGTCACCTCGACCTCGGCAACCCCGGTCTCCGCGCGGCGTTGAACGAGACCGGCGTGTTCGCCCAGCTCGCCAGCGCCGCCGCGAACCTGGTGGATCACGCCGGCCGGGTCGCGGAACGGTATCAGGACGTCATCGACGCCGTGAAGGACGCGTTCGACGAGCGGCGGGTCCGTGAGGGCGACGCGATCCAGAAGGCGGGGGTCATCCTGGCGCTGAGCCTCGCGTTCGACTCGATCGTCAGCATCGTCTCGGCCACCGAGCCCGAGCGCACCGGCGAGCAGGGTGCTTGGCTGCCGGTGCTGGCCTGGACTTCAGGCAGCATCGTGCTGCTGACCGCGCTGCTCTTCGGGGTGTGGATGACGAGGCTGGGACGGCTCGGCGACGAGTCGTTCCGTACGCGCTACGACGGCACGCGTCGCCGGGGGCCGGGCCGGTTCCGGCGTGATGCGCGCACCGACGGGCTGTGGCGGTTCATGAAGAACTCGTCCACGGACGCTCTCGAAGGTCACCTGCGCGACGCCCGGCCGCCGGCGTTCTGGCGAAAGCTCGACAGGCGTCTCGTCGCGGACCTCAGCGCCCTGTGGGATCGTCCTCGCTCGTCTCACTACCCGCCCGTCGGCCGGACGTCGGCCGACCTGTACACCCCGGCACGCCGGCCCGACCTCGTCGGAGCCGACATCGCCGAGCTGCATGCGCAGGTCGGCAGCTGGAGCATCGACGCGCTGCTGTTCACCGAGCGTGCCAGGCGCCTTTACCGGTATCGGCTGCCGCGGTTGGCGCTCCTCTACCGCTGCATCGGCCGCATGCCTGCGTCGTTCCTGCGCCTTGAGCACCTGGCCCCGACGACCAACATCGTTTCGGAGTCGGAGCTCGACACCGTCATGCGCCGGTATGCGCGGGCGGTCGGCGCCCAGCCGCATCGACCCGACGGCACCGAGATCGGGCAGTGTATCGACCACCACCTGCAGGCCCGGCGGCCCCGGACCGCGGCTGAGGCGGCCGAAGCGATAGACGTGCTGCTCGACGAGCTCGTCCCACCCGCCCCGGAGTTGGCTCGACCGCCCGCGCAGCCGGTGCGGGCCGACGAAGCGGAGTCCGACCTGCCGGCGACTGCCGGTGATCCTGCTGCGCACCGATGACCGCGATGGCGGAGCCGATCGTGTCGGTCGGGGCGTCGACCGGGGCGGGCGCCGGGTCGGGGCCGTCACCGCGACGGACCCGACCCGGGAGCTGCTATGCGCTCAGCGACTCGCGGGTGATGCCGCCGACGGCCGCGCACCAGGTGCTGGTCGTGACCTTGCCATGGGGGGTCAGTCCGTGCAGCCGCTGCAGGTCCTGCACGGCCTTCATGGTCGGGTGGTCGAACTGCCCGGTGACGGCGACGTCGGCCCAGCCCTTGTTGAGCAGGATGTACTGCAGGGCGCTGACCGGCACACCGGTGGCGTGCTTGCCCAGCTCGGGTGCGAGCGTCTCCCAGGTGGGGGCGGTCACGGTGGCGTCGATGTCGACCGCGATGCCGTTGCGTGCCTGCCAGTCCTGCACGGCGGCGACGGTGGCCGCGTCGAACACACCGCTGGTGGCCACCGGATACCCCTGCGCGACGAGCAGGTACTGCGCCACGCGGACCACCGGGCCGCCGACGAAGCGCCAGATGTCCGGCCAGCGGCGCTCCGGAGCCTGGTCGGGTGAGGTGCCCAGGGCGTCGGCGACGCGGCGGCGCAGCATCGGGAACTGGCGGTAGAAGGCCGCGCCGGGGCAGTCGGTGAACCGGAAGTCCCAGTGGCCGAAGATGTCGTGCGCCTGCAGCCCGTACTGCCGGCAGATCGCCACGCACAGCTTGGTCAGCGACTCCAGCAGCGCCTCCGGGGGCGTCTCGGTCACATAGGTGCCCTCGTTCTCGATGCCGATGGCACGCCCGTTCTCACCGGGGCAGTGCGCGGAGATCATCTGCCGGTCGCCGGCCTCGAGCCGCTCCAGGCTGCCGCGCCTGCCCTCGAGGACGTAGCCGCCGCGGCTGACGGTGAAGTGCTGGCCGGTGTCGGACCAGCCGTTGCCGTCCATGTGCAGGCGCTGGATGTCGCGGGCCAGCCAGATCGCCTGGTCCTGCGAGTAGTCGGTGCTGTTCGGGTACGCGGTGTGATGCACGATGATCTTGTTGGTGGCGGTGCCGCTCACCGACAGCGGCAGCGGCGGCCGGGCGCCCCACGACTCGCAGTCGATGATCCACGGGAACTGGCCGCCGGGCGCCGCCTGCGCGGCGGCGGGCAGCAGCAGCTCGCTGCCGACGACCGCCACGGTCGCGGCGCCGAGTGAGGCCTTGATGAGGGTGCGGCGGTCGAGTTCATGTGCGTCGGGGGACATGACGATCCTTTCACGAGGCCGCCGAAGACGTGGCGAAAATCTCCGACGTTACAGTGACCTGCGAAGGATATTTCCGATCCCGGATCTTGTCAGCCCCTCCGCGCGCCTCACCCGGCCCCTCTACGCCCGAAGCCGTGCGGTCCGTGAGAGAACGACAGCCTGCCCGCGCGGACGGCGGGTCGGCGGATGGTAGCGTCGCGATCATGTCGGTCCTGGTCGCGTTCTCCGTGTCACCGGTCGGCGCCGGGGAGGACGTCGGCGCGCTCGTCGCCGAGGCGGTCCGCGTCGTCCGCGCCTCCGGCCTGCCCCATCGCACCGACGCGATGTTCACCACCGTCGAGGGCGAGACCTGGGACGAGGTCATGACCGTCGTCAAGGCCGCGACCGAAGCCGTCAAGGCGAAGTCACCCCGGGTAGGCGTGGTGCTCAAGCTCGACTGGCGCGACGGCGTCAGCGGGGCGCTCGACCCGAAGGTCGCCAGCATCGAAGGCCACCTCGCCACGGGCTGATCCGCCCGTCCGCAGACCACATTGCCCGGTCCCGCCACGGCTGAGCCGCCGAGCGGGCCGGACACCGCTGCGCGGCATCCGGCCCATTCACGGTCCCGTCAGGAGACCAGGATGTCGGTGCCCGTCGCCCCGAGTGCAGAAGTGCGCGTCTGGCTCAGGTGTGACCGCGTCGCTCCACCCCAGGGCGGACCCTGCCACCACAGGCTCATCCGCGGCGATGACTGCGCCGGCTTCGACCGCACGCAGCGGCCGGTCAGCGCCTGGTGGCGGTGTTAGTTTGGGCGGCATGACCGAACCGATCACGGCCGGGCAGTTCCACGCGGCCGACGGCGTCGACGACTGGCGCGTCCTGTACCACGTCGTCTCGGCCCACTTCCGGACCGGCTCGTTCGCGAAGGGCGTCGCGTTCATCGGTGAGATCGACCGGCTCGTCGCCACCGCCGGCCGAAGTCCCCGCGTCGACCTGCGGGACGCCGGTGTCACCGTGACCCTGACGACCCGCGACGTCACGTTGGCACGGCAGATCTCGGCCGCCGCCGCAGAACGGGGCATCCCGGCCGACCCGACCGCCGTCCAGCTCGTCAACGTCACCGTCGACGCACTCGTCGCCGCGGACGTGCTGCCGTTCTGGCGCGCGCTGCTGGGCTACCGCCCGATCGGCAACGACTACCTGAGCGACCCGTTGGGCCGCGGCCCGGGCTTCGGGTTCCAGGCCATGGACGTCGCGCGCCCGCAGCGCAACCGCATCCACCTCGACGTCGCGGTCCCGCACGAGCAGGCCGAGGCCCGCGTCGCCGCCGCGCTGGCCGCGGGAGGTCGCCTTGTCTCCGACGCGTACGCGCCGAGGTGGTGGGTCCTCGCCGACGCCGAGGGCAACGAGGCGTGCGTCGCCACCTGGATGGGCCGGGAGTAGACCGTGCGGAAGCCGGCCGCTCACCGGCTCCCGCACGGCCGCCCCGGCGGTCAGCGCAGGAGTCGAACCGTCACGACAGGAACGATCCGTACGGGCCGTTGAGGATCTGCGTCTTCTGCGCCTGGCTGAAGTGCGTGTTCGGGTAGCTGTAGAACGACGCCGACATGGGTGTGCCATCGGTCGACGCCGAGTCGGGCAGCCCGAAAGCATGGCCGAGTTCGTGCACCATCCCGCCGTACCAGCGGTTCATCGGACCGTTCACGCCCGCCGCGCCGTCCGCGTCGTGCTGGCACAGGATCACCCAGCCGCCACCGCCACCGCCGCCCGCGCCCGGACCCTCCGCGCTGATGAGGCCGACGTTGATCCAGCGGGTGTCGGGTGCGCGCAGGGACAGCTTGCGCCGCAGCTCCTCTTGCATGTTGAACACCGACCACCAGTAACGGTCGCCGCCGTTCGGCGTGTTCTCGTACCAGGACTTCACGTGGTCGCCGTTGACGACCTCGACGACCGTGGTGTTCAGCGTGAACGTCTTGCCCAGCTCCTGCCGGTAGTACCGCTGGGCCTCGCGCATCACGTTGGCGATGCCGTCGGGCCAGCGCTGGTCGTAGGCCACGTCAGAGGGCTTGAGCCAGTACACGCGGACGGTCTTCTCCGGAGGCGTGGTCGGGTTGCCGCCACCGGAGGCGTAGTTGGGCAGCCGCCATACGCGCGAGGTCGCGGAGCTGCACGGCAGCTGGACGAGCCCGACGCCGGCGTTGGCCGACCCTGCCGAGGGCACGACGCACTTGCCCGAGTGCACGGGTTGCAGGTTGAACGTCTTGTCGGTGCCGGCGACGGTGACGGGCACCAGGCGTACCCGCTGGTTGGTGCCGCTGTGGCACGACCACTGGATGATCGTGGCGTTGTCGGCCGTGGCTGCCCCGTTGACGTCGACGCACCTGCCCGCGGCCGGGGTCGCGATCGTGAACTGGTCGGTGGTCCCGCTCACCGGGGTGAACGTGAAGTTCTGGCTGCCCGCGCCGTTGCAGGCCGACTGGGTGAGCTGGGTTCCGTTGGCGGTGCTGTTGTCGGGCAGGTTCGCGCAGTTGCCACCGTTCTGGTTCACCGCGGTCGAGGTGAACGTCGTGGCGGCTTGAGCGGGTTGGGCTCCGCCCAACCCGACGACGGCGAACGAGGCGGCTGCCGTGGCGATGGTGTAGGCGAGAGCGCGGACGCGTCCGGGCATGATCACATCCTTCGAGGTGTGAACGGGCGCCTACCCGGTCGTGATTAAACCCACCGGAGCATCGGTTGGCAATGCACCATCATCGATCACCCTGGGTCCGACGAGCTCCGCAAACGGCGTATCGCGTGGTCACAGGCGTTCGAACCAGACGCAAGAAAATCGTGCCAATTCTGGTCGAAATCGTTTCGCCGCAGCCGCGTATTCGTGGCGCCTGTTCGGCTTGCGCCGCGGCAGTCGCCCGGCGTGCTGGCGTACTCGCGCCGGAAGGCCTTGGCGAACGCGAACGCGGAGCCGTACCCGGCGGCGGCGGCAGGCTCGCGGGACGCGGCGGCGGCCAACTGGTCCAAGGGAGCCTTCGCCCGTTGACAGCTGCGCCTGCGCCGGTTCACAGGCGGAGGGTGAGGATCCGGCCCGGCCAGTCCCGGTCGGGCTGTGCCACGGTGAAGGCCTCGCCCCGGGTGAAGCCCTGCCGCTCGTAGTAGCGCACCAGCGCGCCCTCTCCCCCGGCGAAGCAGTCCAGCCGCAGCAGCCCGACGCCCGACGACGCCGCCAGCCCGCGTGCGTGGGCCAGCAGCGCGGCGCCGACGCCCCGGACCGGCGACGACCGGTCGGAGATCAGCAGCTGCACGTACAGCTCCGGTTCGTCGGCGGGAGCCACGTACGGCAGCGCCTCGCCGACCGACAGGGCGCCGACCGCCGTGCCGCCCGCCTCGGCGATCCACAGCCCTCCGCCGCGGGCGAACCCCTCGATCTGCGCGATGCGTCGGGGGTTCGTCGAGTGCGGTTCGGTACCCCACTGGTCGGCGCGGCCGATCGACACGAGCCACTCGGTCGCGCGGTCCATCAAGGCGAGCACGGTGGCGACGTCGTCGGTGCCGCCGCGGCGGATCGCCGGCGGGGTGGGGTCAGGCACTCGATGATCATAGGACGTCGCCGCGGGTGTGAAGGCCGAGCCCGGCCGCGCCCGGAACGGCCGACACCCTCATACTGGTCATAGCTGACGAACAGCCGCGCCCAGTCGGTCATGTGGGTTCGATGATCCGCGCCGGAAATTGATCCACAGCCCGATCCTACGGACGTCGTCATCGGATTCGTGAGACGGCGGACAGAAGGGTCGCGGGGATGGCACAAGGAACGATATGGACACGCGCCGGTCTTGCCGAGTGGTGCGCCCGAAGTGCCGTGAGCGCCAGGACGGCATGCCGGCGGCACCGAACAGGTCCCAGGACGACCTGCGGACTGCCCACGGCAGCCGCCACCGCGCCGCGGCCTCGAACGTGACAACCAGGAGATGCGTCAGGTAACTGCCGGCCATCGGCGATCGCGGTTCTCGACAAGGCTGTCGATGCCGCGCGATGGCGACCTCCGCCGCAGGCTGACCGGGCGGTGCCGACAGAGGTGCGCCGACCCGCCCTGCCTCGACGATCACGCCCGGAGCTCCGATGTCGATCATTTTTAGGCTGCTGGGGCCGCTGGCCATCGGCCGGGGAGACGACACCATCGGTCTCACCGTGCCGAAGATCCGCTGCATGTTCGCGGCGCTGCTGCTCGACGCCGACCAGGTGGTCAGCCTGGACCGGCTGGCCGACGAGCTGTGGGGCGACGACCCGCCTCGTTCGGCAGTGGCCAACCTGCGCTCGTACGCCTCCGCGCTGCGCCGCACACTGGCCGCCGCGGGCCTCGACCCGGCCCGGCTGGTCACCACACCCGGCGGCTACCGGCTGCACGTGCTGCCTGGAGAGTGCGACGTCGAGGTGTGGGAGTCGCGCGCGGCCGAGGGCGCGACCGCGCTCGCCGACGGCCGCCTGCACGACGCGGTGCGCCACCTCGACGGCGGGCTGGCGATCTGGCGGGGGCCGGCACTGGCCGACGTCCCGGTCGGGCCGGGCCTCGCCGCTCGCGCCACGGCGCTCGACGAACGGCGCGCCGCCCGCACCGAGGACCTGTTCGAGGCGAGGCTGCGCTGCGGCGAGGGAACCGGGCTGGTCACCCAGCTGCGCACGCACATCGCCGCCCACCCGACCCGGGAGCGGGCCTACGGCCTGCTCATGCGTGAGCTGTACGCCGCCGGTGACGCCGCGGGCGCGCTGGAGGTCTACCGCCAGGCCCGTCGCTGCCTGGCCGAGAAACTCGGGCTCGAACCCGGGACCGAGCTGCAGGAACTGCAGGCAGCCGTGCTGCGCCGCGACCCGGCGCTGACCCGGCCCGCGACGCTCCTCGAGGTCGCCCCACGGCAGCTGCCCGCGGACGTGACGATCCTCGTCGGCCGCGACACCGAGCTCGGCAGGCTGGCAGGCTCCGTCGCCCCGGTGCGCGTCATCCACGGGCCCGGCGGTGTGGGCAAGTCCGCGCTGGCCATCCGGCTGGCGCACACGCTGGCGAGCCGGTATCCGGACGGCCAGCTCTACCTCGACCTGCAGGGGTCCAGCCCGCGCCTGACCCCGCTGAGCCCGGGCGAGGTGCTCGGGCGGTTCCTGCGCGCGCTGGGCGTGCCCGATGACCGGGTGCCGACCGACACCGCCGAGGCGGCCGCGATGTACCGCTCGCTGCTGGCCGAGCGCCGCATGCTGATCCTGCTCGACAACGCCGTCGATGCCGCGCAGGTCCGCCCGCTGCTGCCCGGCACGTCCACGCACCTGGTGCTGGTGACGGCACGCCGCGCGCTGAGCTCCCTGGACGGCGGTGAGCTGCTGGCCCTCGATGTGCTCGACGAGGAGCACGCGCTTCGCATGCTGGAACGCGAGGCTGATGCGGCTGCCGCGCGGTTGCTGGTGGAACTGTGCGGGCGCCTTCCGCTGGCATTGCGCATCGCCGGTGCCCGGTTGTCGGCCCGGCCGGACTGGTCGGCGCAGGACCTGGTCGATCGGCTGGTCGACGAGCGGCATCGGCTCGACGAGCTGCACACCGACGACATGGCCGTCCGGTCCTGTTTCCAGGCCAGCTACGGCGCGCTCGACGAGACCGCGGCACGCGCGTTCCGCCTGGCCGGGCTGGCCAGGGTCCCGCACATCAGTGTCAGCGGCATGGCGGCGCTGCTCGGCGACACCCGGGCGGTCGCCGCGTCGGCCCTGGACCGGCTGGTCGAGGCACGGCTGATGGAGGTGGCGGGCGACCGGTTCCGGCTCCACGACCTGCTGCGCCTCTATGCCGCGGAGTGTGCGCTGACGCAGCAGGACGCGCTGGAGCGGGCGCAGTCGCTGCACCGGCTGATGGTGTACTACCTGGGCACGGCCCGGCGTGCGGTGCTGCCGGTCGCCGGGATCGCGCGGCCGGTCGACCCGGCGCTGTGCGGGCCGGAGGGCACCGACCTGGTCGCCCTCGACTCGACGCAGCAGGCGGCCGCGTGGCTGGATGCGGAGTTGCCGTGCGCTGTCGCGATCGCGGAGCAGGCCGGCGAGGCCACCGAGGCGGATCGCCGTTACCCGGCCCAGCTGCTGCGGGCGACGAGCAACTACGCGCTACGGCGCGACGCCGCACAGGTCGCGCGGCTGTCCGAGACCGCGCTGCGGACGTGCGCGCCCGGCGACGCGGTCTCGGCGGCGATCGCCCGCAACCTGCTCGGCCAGGCCTACTTCTACCAGCAGCGCTATGACGAGTCCCGGGACTGCCTGGTCGAGGCCTTGCGGCTCTGGCAGGACATCGGCGACCTCGACGGGGTCGCCATGGTCACCAACAGCCTGGGCATCCTCAACTGCCGAGCCGGCGCCTTCGACGAATCGTTGCGGTGGTACCAGACGAGCTTCGACACGCTCGGGACCATCGGCAACCTGCAGCTGCAAGCCATCGTGCTGCTCAACATGGGCGAGGCCTACCACGCCGACGGGCGCATCCCGGAAGCGGTCGCCAGCATC
Organism: Catellatospora chokoriensis; assembly: GCF_011297315.1. NCBI lineage: Bacteria > Bacillati > Actinomycetota > Actinomycetes > Micromonosporales > Micromonosporaceae > Catellatospora > Catellatospora chokoriensis. The sequence continues at coordinate 101,354 of NZ_JAAOTI010000008.1, read as the reverse complement.
CGTCGGGGCCTCGACGGGGTGCGCGCGGACGGGCCCCGCACTTCCCAGATGATGGCGCTGGGCGCGCTCGGTGTGTTGCATTTCCAGCTCGGCGTGACCCGAAGTGCGCTGCGCTACCTGCGGCGCAGCCTGGCCATGGCCGAGTTGCTGCGGGATCCGTCCCACCGGGTGGACATGCTGCTGTGCCAGTCCGAAGCGTTCATGCGCACCGGTCGGCTGGATCTGGCCCGAGCCGACGCCGACCGCGCGCTGAACCTGTCCATCGAGATGGGCGACCGCACCCGCCAGGGCACGTCGTCGCGCCAGGTCGGCAAGGTGCTCACGGCGCTCGGCGAGCACGGCGCCGCCGCGGCCTGGCTGGCCGACGCGGAACGGCTGTACCGGCTGCACGGCCAGTCGCATGAGCGCTGGATCGAGGCCTTCCTCGGTGAGAACGTCGTGGTTCCGGCCGACGCCGCGAACGATCCGCGGCCGAGCAGGACCGCCCCGAGCTGACGGTCCGACCTGGGCCGCCTGTGGCTGCCGACGAGGTCAGTGAGCCTGGCCACAGCAGGCGACCCGTTTGCACGTCGCCCGCGGCAACCCGGTGGAGGATCCCGCCGCTGTGCTCGAAGTCCGGGCCGTCTTCCGGGCCGGCGTCCGGATCCGATAGGCCACCGGCCGGCCCGGTGCCCGGCCCACGGCCCGCTCCCCGACGGCGAGCGGTCACCGCGGTCACGGGCAGGTGGTGCGCTGGACGCCCAGCGCCGGTGGCTTGCCGATCGAGGAGAAGCCGAGCGGCTTGGTGATTGGGCAGAACGCCGTGGGGGGCAGTTCGTACTCGACGTGGAAGACCGGCTTGCCCGCCGCGATGAAAACGCCGAGCGCCGCGCACTCCCGGTACTTGGCACATTCCTCGTTGACCGCGAAGTCCATCACCTCGACCAGGTCGGCGGCCTGTTCGACGTCGTTCTTCAGGCCGACCGCCAGGCCCAGGTCCCGGGCGAGCTTCGCCACCCGGCGGTTGAATTCGAGCTGGTCGGCGGCGCTCAGGGGGAAGCCGCTGTCGTTGGCGTACGCGTCGACGTTGTCGGGTTCGACGCCGTCGAAGCCCTTGTCCCGGCACATGGTGAACCGCGCGGTGAGGATCGGCTGCAGCAGGTCCCAGCGGCGGATGTCGACCCAGCGCTCACCGGGCCAGCCGCTGAGGTCATGCCCGAGCACCTCGGCCGGGTAGCGGCTCCGGTCCGGCCGGAACTCCTCGTAGGCGCCGGCGTTGACGTAGCAGATCACCTTGCGCCCGGCGCGGTGCAGGTCGGCGACCTGCTCGGCGGTGGTGGTGAACGCGTCCAGGTCGAAGACGTCGGCGGCGACGGTCAGGTCGATCTTTCCGGAAAGCTGCCACTGCCAGCTCGCCCCGACCTTCGGCTGCCAGCGCGCTGTCGCGGTGCCCGGTTGGCCGGCCGGCGTGGCCGTGCCCGCTGACGTCGAGCTGGACGGGTCGGCGGCCGGCGGCTTCGAGGCGCGGGCCGCCGGGTCCGCCGCGGGTCCGGTGGGCAGTTGCGCGGCCTGGGACTGGCCGGGTGAGGACGTCGAAAGCTGTGCGATGGTGGTGGCGGCGAGCCAGATCCCCGCCGCCAGGACCAGTCCGGTCGCGAGGGGCAGCAGGGCGCGGCGGGCGTTCATCGGCTCACCGCGGCCGTGCGCAGCCACGACGGCACGCCGCAGTAGGGCAGCGGCAGGTCGAGGTCGGAGACGAGGCCGCCGGCGGCGAGGTGGGCCAGCCGGGCGTGCGCGTCGGCGAGCTCCGCGGCTGGTACGCCGTAGATCAGGTGTGCCGCGTTGGGCCAGTCGGGTGCGTCGAACAGCCGGCGGTGGCTTCGCCAGGGTCCTTCGAAGGTGCAGATGAGGTCGGCGAGCTGGGCGTAGTCGCGGTGCGGGCGGGTGCCCGGGTTCAGCACGACCATGCCGCCCGCGCGTCCTGCGTGCCGGGCGACGGCGGCCAGTGCGGTCCGGTCGGTCGGTGCCTGGTCGAAGAAGACGCCGTCGACGGGGTATCGGCGCCACGCCGTCAGGTCCCGTGTTATCGCGTTCTCGCTACGCTGCAGGTAGCCGAGGTCCACGTAGCCGAGCATCGGGACGTGAGCTGCTTGTAGCAGTGCGGTGGCGTCGAGGTAGGCCTCATCGATCATCTCGCCGGGTCCGTCGTGGACGTTGACGATGGCGGTGACGTTCGGCCCGGCAGCGGCGACGGCCTGCCAGGCGTCCGGGTCGACCAGCGGGTGGACGTACAGCGGCAGCAGTGTTGTCAACGATAGCTCCAGGGGTCCTTCATGGCGTTGATGGCGGCCAGCAGGGCGGGCGGGTAGAGGCAGAGCAGGATCAGCGAGGACCCCTTGGTGATCGCGACCGGCGCGGTGGTCAGCAGCGCGGGCACGACCATGGCGACGACGGCGACCAGCGCGCCGGCGGACCACACCAGGGCGGCTGCGCTCACGGGCCGGCGGTGGGCGACCAGCACCAGGCAGATCGCGTTGATCCCGGCGAGCAGGGTGGATGCGGTCATGGCCCATCCGTCCGGTGACGACGCCAGGGTCGCGGCGGTGCCACCGGCCAGCAGTGGCAGGGCCAGTGCCAGCCCGGTGCCACTGCCGACGCGGCGCAGGTGGCGCAGGAAGGGTGCCCGGTCGGCGAGCCGCGCCCGGCCTTCGGCGACTCGCCGCTGGTGCCACAGCAGCATCAGTTCGGTCAGTGGCATGGCCAACAGCAGCGGCGCGGACGGCATGGCGGGTGCGACGGTGCCCGCGTGGTGCAGGACCACCAGGATGAACAGCACGGCCTGGCCGGTGCCGACGAGTCCGTGGCCCGCCGCGGTGGCGTAGCGGCGCAGGTCCGGGCGCCAGGGTGCGCGGCCGCGGCCCCAGGCGGGCAGGTATGCGACGACGAGCATGGCGGCCAGCGAGGCGCCCAGGGCGGCGACGCCGAGCGTGGTCGCACCGGCGGTCAGGGCGCCGGCGCCGATCCAGCAGCCTGCCGCGACGGCGAGGGTGCGCCGTTCGGTGCCGGTGACCAGCGCGGCGGTGGTGGCCGCGAACAGTGCCAGCTGTGCGGCGCTGACCAGGTATGAGATCGGCGATGCGCCGGCGATGGCGAGCAGTGTCGCCCAGGCGGCGGCGAGCGCCCCGAAGCCGAGGGCGAGTTTCCTGGCGGCGCCGGGCCGGCCGCCTTCGTTGGCGGCGCAGTAGCCGAGGTAGGCCAGCGACTGTGCGGTGCCCCAGCCGACGACGAGGAGCCCGGTGGTGGCGTACCAGGGCAGGCCGCCGAGTAGTGGTGCGGCGCCGATGGCGGTGACGGTCGGGGTGAGGTAGAGCCCGGCGCGTACCATCGCGCTGGTCACGGGCAGCTGTGGCCGTGCCGAGGCGGTTGTCGGGTGGTTGCGTCCGGCGGTCGCCAGCACGTGCCCGGCGAGGGTGAAGACCGAGGTGTGCCCGTATTCGCGGTTGGCGACGCGGTCGTTGATGCCGGTCGACTCGAGGATGGCGGCGATCTCGTCGGTGTCGGCGGCCCAGCTGACGCGGGCGCGCATCTGCTCGGCCAGTGCTGTCGTGGACGGTGCCGGCGGTGCGAGCTCGACGCTCATGCGGCGCCGCCGCTCAGTTGCTTGTATCGCTGCTGGTAGGAGTCCAGGCAGCGGCGCAGGGTGAAGCGGTCCAGCGCCCGTGCCCGGCCCCGGCGGGCCAGGTCGTGGCGTCGCGCCTGGTTTTTGAGCAGTTCTATGCAGGCGTTGCCGAAGGCGACGGGGTCGCGTGGCGGGACGACCACCCCGGCGTCTCCTACCATTTCGGCGACTCCGCCGACGTCGGTGCTGACGGTCGCGCGTTCGCACATCATCGCCTCCACGATCGTGTAGGGCATGCCTTCGGAGATGCTGGACAGTGCCGCGATGTGCCCGGCTTCGAACGCCTGGCGGCTGCTGGACACCGGTCCGGCGAAGGTCACGGCGTCGGACAGGCCGAGCTGTGCCACCAGGTCGTGGCACATTCGGGCATGGTCCGCGTTGCCTTGTGGCACGGGTCCGGCCAGGTGCAGGCGGGCGTCGGGGACCTGCTCGCGGACCACGGCCAGTGCCCGGATCAGCGTGGGCAGGTCTTTGAGCGGGTCGATGCGCCCGACCCAGGAGATCGTCGGGGTGTCCGGTTCGGTGGTCAGCGGCGGGAAGCGGTCGGGGTCGACGCCGTTGGGAATAATGGTGATCTTGGCTGGGTCGGCGCCGTGGCGTTCCTCCCAGCGCTGGTTGAAGCCGCTGACCGGGGCGATCAGATCCGCTTCGGTGTAGGCCAGGCGAGCCAGTGCCCGGTGGAAGCGCAGCAGCGCCACTTTCACCCCGGCCGGCTGGTGACCCGACGACAGGTAGCGTTCGCGCAGGTAGACGCCGTGCTCGGTCATCAGGAACGGCACCCCGAACCTCCATTTCGCGGCCATGGCCACCAGCGACGACAGCCCGTTGGCGTTGGCGTGGCACAGGTCCACCGGTGGCAAGACGACCGCCAGGGGACGTACGGCGTGTTCGATCAGGACCGCGGCCTCGTCGGCGTCACGCAGGGTCAGCGGCGGCAGTGCCCGCGCACCGGCGCTTTTCGCCACCTGCCAGGCGTTGACCAGCAGTTCCGCCAGCGGCAGTCCGTAGAGCGGGTGCCGGTCGATGAGCCCGTGCCTGGGGCACGTGGCCAGTCCGGTCCGGCACCTGGCGCAGGACTGCCGCAGGTCGGCTCGTTGGGGTAGGGCGAGTTCACGCAGGCCGTCGCGGAACATGACCAGGTGTTCGGGCGAGTCGCCGAGCATCCCGGCGCACATCCGCGCCGCCGCCCTGATCGAGCGGCGGCGCGGTGCCTTGGGCCGGCCCCAGACGGGTACGGCGGACAGTGACGCCACGTTGTCGGGCATGGCCAGCGCCGGTGTCATGGACGCCGTGCCGACCATGGTGACCAGGTGCCAGGACACGTCGCTCAGCCCTCGCACGAGCTGGTCGCACCAGGTGCTGACCCCGCCGAGCACGTACGGGTACGTGCCCTCATTGATCAACGCGACGTGCATCACCGGTCTCCTACGGCAGGCGGAGAAGTTGCTGGCCGTTGGCGCCGAGGCTGGTCCAGCCCGAGCGCTCCGGCCCGTAGACGGAGCCGTAGGGGCCGCCCGCGAGCTCTATGCCGAGCAGCGACAGCATGACGGTCTGCGTGTTCGCCGGGACGGTGATCGGCACGGCGACCGCGCCGCCGCGGTTGATCACGGTGACCCGGCCGTTGAGCAGGTAGGCCTCCACGGTGCGGGCGGCGACCGCGGCCCGCCAGGCGGCCTGCTGGTTCTGCAGCGTGGCGACCTCGCTCATCCGCGGCGTGACGATCGGTGTCGCGGCGGTGAACGCGGCCCGGTACCTGGCCAGCACCGCGTCGAGCACCGGGTAGACGATGCGGTCGGCGGTGAGGTTGGACTGGTGGACGTAGTGCGGCCGCGGATCGGCCGTGACGACGTGGCCGTACGCGATCCGGGTCTCGACCGGGACGATGTAGCTGTCGAATCCGGTGGCCGGATCGAGCGGCGCGATGCAGGTCGACGCCGGGTTGCTGGAGCAGATCCCCGAACCGCCGTCGGCGGCGCTGGTGTAGATCCAGTTGTACTCGTCGACCTCGTCGGCTTTGGTGGCGACGTTGTAGTAGATGTTCATCGGGTGCCGCGGCACGGTCCGGGCCGAGCCCAGCGCCCGCGGGGCGGGCTCGCGGGAGGCGTCGGAGGCGATCACCGTGATGCCGGCCTGCGCCAGCGCCGGGGCGAGGTTGGGGTTGTCGACGGCCATCTGCGGCGCCGACCGCAGGCCCGAGTGCTCACCGGTGACGACCTCGGCCCGGTTGAAGCCGATGCCCTTGCTCTGCGCCCAGGTCACGTTGTCGGTGAACTGGGCCCTGATCTCGGCCTGCGAGGCGTAGACGATCGCGCCGGTGGCCGGGTTCGTCGCGCATCGCCACGGCACCGTGGAGAAGTCCTGGACGCAGCCGAGGTAGGGGTGCCCGTAGGTGTGGTTGAGCCAGCGGAACTGGGCACGGTCGGCCAGCAGCCTCGCCGTCAGCGGGTCGGCCGGCCCGGCGTCGACGCTGCCTTCGGCGTTGAAGGCCAGCTCCAGCTTCATGCCCTGCGCGTTCTGCCACGCCACGAGAGCGGTGACGTCGGCGGCGGTCATCCGGATGTCGGCGAGCGGGTTGGGCGTGTCCGGGCAGTCGTCACCGGTGGTGCAGTTGCGCTCGGCGTCCCAGCGCGCGTCGGGCAGGAACACGTCGTCGACGTGCACGCTGAGCCAGTTGCGCCAGTGGCCCAGGTGCACGCCCTGGGTGAGCCAGGTGAGCAGGCCGTGCCCGAGCTGCGCGGCGACGTTCTGGTACTGGTTCATCGCCAGGGTGATGACCAGTTCCTCGCGGTTGCCGGTGCGGTAGACGCCGATGATCGCGCCTGACGCCGGGCTGGTTCCGTTGACCAGCGCGGTGTAGGTGGCGCCGGCGACGGGGGTGGCGAGGTATCCGTAGCTCTCCGTCACGCCCGGGTCGACGTCGTCGACCGGCAGGATGCCGTTGAGGTAGCCGAAGCCGGCTGCCTGGCCTGCCGGGGTGACCCCGAGCTGCCCTCCGTCGAGGACACCGCTCCAGGTGGTGGTGAGCCCGACGGCCGCGGACGGCGCGGTGTAGGCGTCGATCTGGCGTACGCCGAAGGTCTGCTCGAAAGTGGCGAGCACGGCGAGTTCGGCGGCCGGCAGGGCGTGCTCGTTGGGCAGCACGACGCCGTTGTACCTGGCTCGCGGGCGCCCCGAGACGGTGTCGGACAGGGCGGCGGCGGTCAGCGCGGGCCGGCCGGGCTGGTTGAGGTCGATCGTGTCGTAGGGCACGCCCTCCCGGTCCATCTGTGCGGTGATCACGCCGACCCCGGCGGAGCCGTCGTTGAAGACGAGGACCCGCAGGTCCACGCGGACCCCGGAGGCGTAGGCCTGTGCTGGTCCGGCGGCGAGCGCCGTCACCAGCAGGCACGCGCTGGCGCAGGCCGCGGCCAGGCGGGCCCCGCGCCGGCGCAGGGGCGATGTCAAGCGGAACACGGGTTTGACTCCTCAGATGGCAGGGTTGAACCCGGCCGGTGCAGGGTTGGACCGGCCGGTGGACGGGTCGGTCGGGGTCAGACGGCGGCCAGGCTGAAGTCACCGGCGGCGGAGCGGACGATGTCGTCCAGCCCGAAGCGCGCGGTCCAGCCCAGCCGCTTCGAGATCTCGTCGACCTGGGCGACGACCTCAGCGGGGTCGCCGGCGCGGCGCGGGCCGACGAGGTAGGGCAGGGGCCCGTACCGGTGGCCGACGGCGGTGATCATCTCCAGCACCGAGACGCCCACGCCGCGGCCGACGTTCAGCACATCGGCCGTGAGGGAGCCGTCGACCAGCGCGAATGCGGCACGCACGTGGGCATCGGCGATGTCGCGCACGTGCACGTAGTCGCGGATCGCGCTGCCGTCGCGGGTCGGGTAGTCCCCGCCGTGCAGGGTCGCCGCGCTGCCCTGCCGTGCCGCGTCCAGGAGTCGCGGGACCAGGTTGGTCAGGCCGGTGTCGCGCAGCTCGGGCGCGGCGGCGCCCGCGACGTTGAAGTAGCGCAGCGCGGCCCAGCGCAGGTTCGCACTGGCGGCCGTGTCACGCAGCAGCCACTCGCCGACGAGCTTGGTCCGGCCGTACGCGTTCTCCGGCTGGGTCTGCGCGGTCTCCGGGATCGGCCCGGCCTGCGGCGGCGTGCCGTAGACGGCGGCACTGGAGGAGAAAAGCATGTGCTCGACGCCGTGGGTGACGACCGCTTCGAGCACCGATCGCAGCCCGTCGAGGTTGTCGCGGTAGTAGCGCAGCGGAAGCCGGATCGATTCGGCGACGTCTTTGCGGGCCGCCAGATGGATGACGCCGACCGGGCGGTGGCGGGCGACCACCGCGGCGAATGCGGCCGGGTCGCAGACGTCGACACGCGCCAGCGGAACCTCCGCCGGTATGCGCTCTGCCTTCCCGGTGGAGAGGTCGTCGACGACGACGACCTGCGACCCTGCGGCGAGCAGAGCGTGTACGACGTGCGCGCCGATATAGCCGGCGCCGCCGGTCACCATCCAATGCATGCCCTTTCAACGATGTGTTGTCGTTTTGATACGGGCATGTCGTATCGGTGACAGTGAGTGAGCACCAAAGGCTCGTCCACTGACTATTTCGCTTGCATTAAGTCGTACACATGGCCATTCGGAACCAACTGACCGTCCCCAACCGCACCGATCCACGTAACCGCGTCAGCCTCGCGAATCCATCGCAACACCCGGCTACCGCCGGGGGTGCGAGGACGTGACCCGGCTGGCCCGTGACGCGGCAACCCGGACTGGCGCAGACGCAGTTCGCCCCGCGGCGCTCGGCGCCCGGGCGGAAATCGGTGTGGCCTCGCCGACCCGTCGCGCCCTACCATGTAGCAGGTCCCACCCAACCAGGTAAATGGATCTCCTTCTCCGACCCACACCAGAGGACTCATCCCACGTGACGCCGCCTGCTCTCTGACCCTGACATTCCGCGCATCGGTCGCCGACGTCGCCGTCGGCTCATTTCCCGTGCCTTTCGTCAGTCTTCGGAGAGATCATGTCTACGCGTCCTCTTAATGTGCTGTCCTCGACCCTCCGGCGCACGCGCCTTCCGCTGCTGCCGTTGCGCTGCATCCACTGCCATTCCAGCCTGGCCGGCACCGGCGGCGGGAAGTTGCGCGTCGATGCCGGCGGTAAACTTCTCGGCATCTGGCTCCCGGCCGCCGTGTCCCACGACCGGACCGGCAGAATCACCACGCACGATCGCGTCCCGGCCCGGCGCCTGGAATCGAGCCCGCTGAACTCCGGCGACTCCTTGTCGCTCGTGGCCCGTGTCCTCGGCGACCCGCGGGTCGCACGGCACAAGCCATTCGCCCTGGAGTGCGACTCATGCCGGCAACTGCTCGTGCCGTCCTCTCGCGAAAGCCTTTGGCCCGTCCCGGTTCCGGTCGTTCTCGGCGGCCCCGTGCCTGTTCGCCCCGCACGGCTGTTCATCCAGCGGACTTGGCATCAGCTGCGGGGAGATCGCTCGACCCGTCAGGATTGGCGTTTCGCTGGACCGCAGCACTCACTGGGGCTTCTCGCGCGGCCTGCCATGAGGCTCCGCCGTGGGCCTGAGCCGGGGCGGGAGGCCAGGTGGCCGTGCCCCATTCCGCATCCCGCGGCAGTCCGCGCGCGGAAGTTCCTGACCGGGCGCGAGCTGAGGTCAGGGCCGGCCCGATACTGGCGACGAGGCTGAGCGCCGCCCGTGCGAGCATCCGCGTCTGCCGCAATGAATGCCTACGGCAGGCGCGCTGCTCGCGCGGACAACGGCGTCTCGTTTACCGCGCCGGCCGGAACGTCAGCGCATCGCCTACTCCGGAATTCGTCTTCCACGGACGCGTGGGACGGGGGCGAATTCGTAGGTTCGCTTTGATGCCGTGATGGGTCACCACCGCGGCAGTTCGAGCGGGACCTACATAAGGAGAATCGCCATGACCGTGGACACCATGTCCGCCGGGGACCACATGGCCCTCGCGGAGCGCTGGGGCGCGCACGACTCCGTACCGTTTCCCGTGGTGCTCAGCCACGGCGAAGGCGCCTGGATGCACGACATGGAGGGCCGACGCTATCTCGACTTCCATGGCGGCTACTCAGCGACCAACTTCGGCCACCGGCACCCTGTCCTCGTCGCCGCGGCGAAGGCGCAGCTGGACCGGCTGACGCTGAGCACCCGGGCCTTCCACCACGACCAGTACGCGCCGTTCTGCCGTGAGCTCGCGGCACTGACCGGCACCGAGAAAGTGCTGCTGTCCAACTCCGGCGGCGAGGCCGTCGACACCGCCGTGAAGATCGCGAGGAAGTGGGCCTACCGGGTCAAGGGCGTGCCGGACGGCGCCGCCGAGGTCATCGTCGCCGGGGCGAACTTCCACGGGCGTACGACGACCATCGTCTCGTTCTCCACGAACGCCGCCCACCGGGCCGGGTTCGGTCCGTTCACGCCCGGCTTCAGGGTCGTGCCCTACGGCGACATCGACGCGCTGCGCTCGGCGATCACCGACAACACGGCGGCAGTCCTGCTGGAGACGATCCAGGGCGAGGCCGGCGTGATCGTCCCGCCGAAGGGCTACCTTGCCGAGGTCCGTGACCTGTGCGACGACACCAACACGTTGCTCGTCGCCGACGAGGTCCAGTGCGGGCTGGCGCGCGCCGGCACGACCCTGGCGATGGACCACGAGGGCATCAAGGCGGACCTGTACACCCTGGGCAAGAGCCTGGGCGGCGGGCTCCTGCCGGTGTCGGCGGTGGTCGGCCGCGCCGACGTCCTCGACGTGATCACGCCCGGCGACCACGGCTCGACCTTCGGCGCGAACCCGCTGGCCTGCGCGGTCGGCCGGGCGGCGGTGGGCCTGCTGGCCACCGGGGAGTTCCAGGAGCGCTCCCGTGAGCTGGGCGCGTACCTGCACTCCCGCCTCAACGAGCTGGACGGCGTGACCGAGGTCCGGGGACGTGGCCTGTGGGCCGGTGTGCAGCTCGACGAGGAGCGGGTGGCCGGGCGCCGGGTGACCGAGGCGCTGGCCGAGCGCGGCCTGCTCTGCAAGGAGGCCAGGGGACATCTGCGGGTGGCGCCTCCGCTGGTCGTCACCCGCGAGGAGATCGACCTCGGCGTCAGCATCATCGCCGACGTGCTTTCCTGACCATCGAGTGGACTGGACAGATCTCTTGAGTGACTTCGCAGGACTGACCGCCATCGTCACCGGCGGCGCGTCGGGAATCGGCCTGGCCACGGCGAACCTGCTGCACAGCAGAGGAGCCCAGGTCGCCGCGCTCGACCTGAAACCCGACGGGCTGCCCGACGGCATCTGGGGCGTGCAGGCCGACATCACCGACGACGCCCAGGTCAAGGCCGCCGTCGACGCCGTGGCCGAACGCTTCGGCGGGCTGGACGTGGTGGTGAACAACGCCGGGATCGGCGCCGTCGGGGACGTCACCGCCAACGGCGACGACGAGTGGCTGCGCGTGCTGGACGTCAACGTGGTCGGCATGGTCCGCCTCGCCCGGCACGCGATACCGCACCTGCGGCGCTCCCCCGCCGCGGCGATCGTCAACACCTGCTCGATCGTGGCGTGGGCCGGGGTGCAGCAGCGCGTGCTGTACTCGGCCAGCAAGGGCGCCGTGTACGCGCTGACGCTGGCCATGGCCGCCGATCACGTCCGGGAGGGCATCCGGGTCAACTGTGTCGCGCCGGGTTCGGCGGACACGCCGTGGATCGGCCGGTCGCTCGCGAAGACGGCGGATCCGGTCGCCGCCCGGGCCGCGCTCGACGCGTTCCAGCCGACCGGCCGGCTGGTCACCGCCGACGAGGTGGCCGGTGCCATCGCCTACCTGGCCAGCCCCCTGTCGAGCGCGACGGTGGGCACGGTGCTCGCCGTGGACAACGGCATGCACGGCCTGCGGCTACGGCCTCCGGTGCAGACGTAGCCGGCGGGCGTACACCGACGAGGGCCGCGGGGATCCTCCCCTGCGGCCCTCGTCGTCTTCCCTGTTCAGCGCCGCTTGTCGCGCGGCACGGACATCGACCGCAGCCCTGGCTCAGGCGGGAGTGAGCAGGCAGAACTCGTTGCCTTCCGGATCGGCGAGGACCGTCCACGGGACACCCACGTCGAGGGCGGTGGCGCCGAGAGCCTGCAGTCTGGCCGCCTCGGCCGCCAGGTCGTCACCTGGGTATGGGCGCACGTCGAGATGGACGCGGTTCCAGGTGGTCTTCACGTCGGGCACGCGCAGGAACTGCAGGTACGGACCGACGCCCGTGGCCGAGCGCAGTACCGCGTGGTCGTCGGTCTCCTTGTGCAGGGTCCAGTCCGTGGCCTGCCCCCAGAAGCGGGCCATGACACGCGGGTCGGCGCAGTCGACCACGACCGTCGCGATCGGTCCGGTGTCGCCGTGCAGGGAGTCCAGCACGCAGAACTCGTTGCCTTCCGGGTCTGCCAGGACCGTCCACGGGACGTCGCCCTGGCCGACGTCGGCGGGTGTGGCGCCCAGCTCGGTCAGGCGCGCGACCAGCTCCGCCTGGTGGGCCGCGGAGGTGGCGGCCAGGTCGAGGTGCACCCGGTTCTTCACCGTCTTGGGTTCCGGGGAGGCGATGAGGTCGACAACGACGGCAACGGGGTCGGGGTAGACGAAGCCCTCGGGTTCGAGGTTGACCACGCCGGGTTCCTCGCTGGAGAACGCCCAGCCGAGCGCCTGCGCCCAGAAACCGCCGAGCGCGTTTTCGTCCCGAGCCTTCATGTTGATCTGTACCAGCCGTGTTGCCATACCGACGATCTTAGGTCCTGCCGCAGGTGGGGCGTCCGATGGCGGTGCGCGGCGGCACGCCGTACGTGCGGAACGGCCCTCTGAGCGCATGACCGGAACCCAGCGGGGTTTCGGATGCATGCGCTCAGAGGACCAGCTGCGATCGGGCGTCACACGGAATGGGCAGGTTCACGGACCTCCGACGGCGACAGGGACGAGGTATCGGCGGCGAGCATCATGAGCTGGGCGAAGGTCGGGTTCGACACGGACGGGTCCCCGCCGGCCTTGCGCCACTGGCGGTACTTGGCGGCGTAGCTGATGACGGTTTCCTTGTTCTTGCGGGAGCGGGGGCGGGTGAACGCGCCGGCCCACAGGCCGTCCCAGGCGGCGTACTGCGGGTCCTGCAGCAGGACGCGGTGGGCTCGGCCCAGGTTCCAGTGCGGGATGCCGGTGTTCAGGTGGTGGACGAGGTGGTACCGGTCGTTGTGCCGGCTGATCAGGAACTGCTCCAGGAAGCGGCCGTGTCGGTTGCGGGTGAGCAGCAGCGGCCGGTGCTCGCTTTCGGGCATCGGGTAGTGCTCGGACAGTTCGGCGAGCCAGCCGATGGCCACGTTCGTGGTGAACAGCGGGACGAACCAGAACAGCAGCAGCTGCGGCAGCCAGCCGAACCAGGCGCACACGCCGATGATGGCCGCCCACTGGGTGAGCAGGACTGCCCGCTCGACGCGCAGCGGCACCGGCACCGACACGGTGATCTTGGAGCTGTCGGTGAATACCCTCTCGTTCACCACGTAGCGGATGTAGTCGAGGGTGCGCAGCCCGAGCGCGGACAGCACCAGCTCCTTGTAGAAGAAGTGCCGGTCGGAGCGCTCGGTGTCGTACAGGCCGCACTCGATGTGGAATCGGTAGTCGGGATCGGTTTCGACATCGCCCAGGTTGCGGTGGTGGTTGCCGACGTGCGAGCTGCGGTAGGGGCCGTGCAGGTGCCAGATGAGGTATCCCGAGAACACCGACCCGGCGATCAGGTTCAGGTTCTTGTTCCGGGCGAACACCTTGTGCGACGACTCGTGCAGGAAATGGGCGAGGAAGCGTTGTACGGAGCCGATGACGATCAGCGCCACCGGATAGAACCAGTACGAGACTCCCGCACACAGCGCTACTGAGGCGCAGACGAGTGCGTACTCAAAGAGCAGTGCCCGTGGGCCGTGGTAATTGTCGAGACGACAGAGCTCCCGGAGTTGTCTTCCGATCCCGGGTGCCAGTCGGTCGAAGGTCAGTTGCTCGATTGCGGACACATACCCACCCTTCGGTTGGTTCGCACCATCGGCTGCGTTTCGATGGAGGACGGAGACGCCGAAAATGGCTCTCAGGCAGCCGGCCGAAGCCCGACGCCGGCCCGTGGAACCCCGGTTCGGCGTGGACGTTGTCGTCGAAGGACGCTACGTTCACGCCGGCGCCCTTGACGTCCGCAAAACGTTCAACCTCGGGAAAGCATCACGTTTAGCGCGGCCCATGCCGGCTCATCGTCACGCTTATTTGACTGGGGCTTGCCCCGTGCCACTCTTAATGTCGGCACTGGCTTCTCGCCGGACTTCCGGTCAGCGCATGTGCGCAGTCATTCATTCCCACCCGCAGCCGTCCCCCGGAGGTCGCGACATGAAATCCGTGCTCATCCTCTCCTGGATATCCATCGGCAACGTGGCCCCTGCCGTAAAAGCGGTTCGGGCCCGTAATCTGCGGCCGGTGCTGGTCTCCGAATCGCCGGACGACCCCAATGCCGCGCTCTGCGACGACCACGTCCTGTTCGACTGGGACGGCGACGACCTGTCGGCCCTCGCCGGCCGGCTCGACGAGCGCGGCATCGTGCCTGTCGCCGTCGTGAACATGGTCGAGAAGCTGATCTCCTGGAACATCGCGATAGCCGCGCACTACGGCCTGCCCGGCGGCGACGCCGGCCGGCACGTGCTGGCGAGCAAGACACTGGTCCGCGACCACATGCGGAGCCTGGGCCTGTCCGCCATCAAGTACAGCGGCGACCCGGCGGCGGTGGACTTCTTCCCCGTCATCATCAAGCCCACCCGCGTATCCGGGGCCTCGCACCTGGTCAGCCGCGCGGACAACCCGGCAGAGCTGGCCGCCTACCAGAAGTACCTGACCGACCGCGGCTCCGCCGACATCGAGATGATCATCGAGGAGTACCTGCCCGGCACCGAGTTCTCCGTGGACGGCCCGGTGGTCGACGGCCGCTTCCATCCGGTGCTCGCGGTCGAGAAGCCCGACCACGACGACGTCAAGCACCACGACGCGGGACTCGAGTTCCACCCACCCCAGCAGGATCACGTGCGCGAAGGTGTACGCGAGCTGTGCGAGACGATCAGCGCGCTGTGCACCGACCTTCGCCTCGACCGGATCTGGCTGCACTTCGAGGGGCGCAGCACCGAGGAGGGCCGGACGGAGCTCATCGAGATCAATCCGCGACCCGGCGGCGGCCAGATACCCAAGGCGGTCCAGGTGCTCACCGGGATGGACCCGTTCGCCGCCGTCATCTCGATGGCGCTGGGCGAATTCACCCTGGAGCGGCCGGAGCCGCTGCGCCTGGAGCCGATGATCGGCTGGATGGACGTGGAAGCCGACGAGTTCGGCACCGTCGAGGTCAGGACCACCGAGGACGAACTGCTCGCCCTGCCGGGTGTGATCGGCATCAAGCTGCTCAACGGCTTGCACGCGACCAGCGACAAGGAGAACTTCTTCCTCTCCTTCGCGGTCACCGCCGATTCGGTGTCCGAACTGCGCGCCCACGCGGCGACCGTCCTGGCGACATTGGACTACCGCGTCATCCCGTAACGGCGTCTACCAGCGCTTTCTGAAGGTTATGAGCTTCTTTCGTGTGCTAATCGGTTCGGACTGGAGGGCGACCACATGATGTGTCGCAGTGTGTCGATGGGAAGGATGGGCTCATGCTGCGGGTGACGGTTGTCGGCGCGGGCGGTTACATCGGCGGCGAGCTGCTGCGGCTGCTGCTGGGACATCCCGAGATCGAGGTGGCGGGCGCGGTCTCGTCGCGTTTCGCGGGCAAGCGGATCGACGGTGTGCATCCGAATCTGCGGTCGGTCACCGACCTGTCGTTCTGCGCGGCCGAAGCGGTCGGCGAGTGCGACGCGGTGTTCCTGGCCCTGCCGCACCGGGTGGCGATGACCCAGATGGATCACTGGATCCAGCGGTCCAAGCTGGTCGTCGACATGACCGGGGACTTCCGGCTCGATGACACCGAGGTCTTCCAGCGCTACTACGGCGAGGAGCACCTGGCCCCGCAGCTGCTGGCCGACTTCGTGCCGGGCCTTCCCGAGCTGTACCGCGAGCGCCTGCGTGCCGCGGACCTGATCAGCGTTCCCGGGTGCATGGCCACCGCCGGCGTGCTCGCCCTGTATCCGCTGGTGGCGCACGATCTCATCGACCTGCGCCAGGGAGCCCAGTTCGACGCCCGGACCGGCTCCAGCGGCTCGGGTGCCACCGCCGGCCCGGCCAACCTGCACGCCGAACGCAGCGGCGCCATGCGCGTGTTCGCGCCGACCCGGCACCGGCACGAAGCCGAGATCTCCCGGCACCTGGGCCTGGCGGCCGCGATGACCGCGACGGGGGTCGAAGCGGTCCGCGGAGTCCAGACCATCGGCCATGCCACCCTGCGCCCCGGCGTGGACGAACGCACCGTGCGCCGGGCGTTCCGTGAGCAGTACGCCAAGGAGCCGTTCGTGCGTGTCGTGGCACACCAGCGCGGCATCTTCCGCTACCCCGAACCGAAGATCCTGCTGGGGTCGAACTTCTGCGACGTCGGCTACGCCCTCGACGCGGACACCGGTCGCCTGACCGTCATCGGAGCCTTGGACAACCTCGTCAAGGGTGGTGCCGGCAACGCCCTGCAGTGCTTCAACATCCGCATGGGGCTGCCCGAGACCCTCGGGCTGACCTTCCCCGGCCTGCACCCCCTGTGACCCCGCCGACCGGAGAGACCGTGACCACCAAACCGCTCATCGTCGTCAAATGCGGCGGCAATCCCGCCGTGAACGCCGCCGACATCTGCGCCGACATCGCCCGCCTCGTGCACGAGGATCATTCGATCCTGCTCGTCCACGGCGGCTCCGGCGAGATCGCACGGCTGGCCGGCAGGCTCGGCGTCCCGCAACGCACCCTCGTCGCGCCGGACAGCGTCTCCACCCGTCACACCGACCCGGAAACCCTCGAAGTGGTCGTCCTGGCGCTGGCCGGCGCGGTCAAACCCAAGCTGGTGGCGGAACTGTCCCGCCATCAGGTGCGTGCGGTCGGCCTCACCGGCATGGACGGCGGCATGCTCCGGGCCCGCCGGAAGTCAGCCGTCCGCGCCGTCGTCGACGGTCGTACCGTGTTGATCCGCGACAACCACAGCGGCCGGATCGCTCACGTCGACACCGAACTCCCCCGGGCTCTCCTGCGCGCCGGCTTCGTGCCGGTGATCTCACCTCCGGCCGTCGACGAGCAGGGCCACCCGGTGAACGTCGACGCCGACCGCGCCGCGGCGGCACTGGCCGCGGCGCTCGGCGCCGACCAGCTGCTCCTGCTCACCGGCGCACCCGGCGTGCTCGCCGATCCCGCCGACCCCACCAGCGTGCAGTCCGCGGTGCAGATCTCCCCCACCGGCGCCCCTGACCCGTCCGCGACCGGTGGCATGGCGCTCAAGCTCATCGCGGCACGCGAAGCGCTCGACGGCGGCGTCGCCACCGTGCGCATCGCGGACGGACGCATCTCCGAACCCGTCAGACGAGCCCTCGCGGGGGCCGGCACGACGGTGCACATCTCCGGCATGGAGCCGCCGAACCGCAGCTCACGCAGGGAAGAGGTCCGCGTGTGAGCGAACCGCACGGCAGACCAGACTGGTGGCGCGACCCGTAGGATCCCGGACGTGTCCGACCTTGCAGCGCGGTTCGCCCAGCTCGCTTCCGAGCGCGACGCTCGAAGGAGAGCGGCGACCGCGCTCGTCGGGCGCTGGGACTGGTACACCTGGCCCGGCCTTGATCTTCGTCCGTTGCGCTTCGAACGGGACCTGCTCAAGGCCGGCCGCCGGCTGGACGCCCGACCGCCGGCCGATCGGGACGTACTGCGCATCGGGTTCGACGCGCACGGCCGCGCGGTGGTGACCGAGGAGTACAGCGGTTTTCTGCACGGTCGTCTGTACTACGAGACGTTCGTCCGCCACGACGGTGACGTGGTCGAGGCGGCGCACTTCGATCAGGACGAGCCCATCTATCTGCACGAGTACCGCTTCGTGGACGGGTTGATGCGCTCGGCCGACATGGTCGCGCGGCGCGGTTCGGGGCGCGAGGTGTACACCTACACCGACCGGAGGATCAGCCGCGTCGAGATCTCGCACGACGGCCGGGCGCCTTCGGTGCTCACGGCCGAGCACGACGAGCGCGGCCTGGTCCGTGTCGTCGAGGTAATGGGCCGCCGGTCCGAGGTGCGTTATGAGCGGCCGCCGGTCGGATTCGACCTCGACGCGGCGTGCCGGACCATCGAGGACGCACTGCTCGCAGTGATCCCGGACGCCGTGGCGGGCCTGGTGGTCGACGGCCCCGCCGCCTGTGTCGCGCTGGGCTACTACCGATCGAACGCGCTGTCCATCGAGGTCTACGCCGCCACGGCGGACGAGCGCGCCGCCCTGACGGCGATCGACGCCCAGGCCGCCTGGTCGCCGGCCGATTTCGAAGCCTGCGCCCACGTCGACATCGACGACGACGCATCGGTGCGGCTGGTACGACAGGAGCTCGCCCTGCTCGACGCGGAAGACCTCGATGCCGGTGCCGGATCCGAGGTCGGTCGGCGGCTGTTGTGCGCGGTGGCCGCTCGGCTCAACCTGCGCGACTGGTCGGACACGCTGCCGGTCACCGACGACTTCGTGGTCTACCCGGTGGACCTTGAACTGGTCGACCTGGACCGGAACCTGGCCGACTGCCTGCCGCCAGACCGGCTCTCCCGGCTACGCGAGCGCGGACTTCTCTGACCGGCCCCTCGGCGAGCCCGGCAACGCCGAAGGCCGTACCCGTCACGGTGACGGGTACGGCCTCGGCGGCGCCGCTGTCTATGAAGCCGGTTCGGCTTCGGCGGCGTCGGCGAACCGGTGCTGCATGGCGTATGCGCCCGCCGCGGCCGCGACCATGATGACGACCACGGCGAGCAGCGTCGCCTCGGTGTCGGAGGCGTTGATGACGAGGCCGCCGAGCTGGGCGCCGACCGCCGAGCCGGCGAGGCTGACCGTGATGGCCCAGGTGAAGGCCTCGGTGACGTAGTCGGCGCGAGCGGTGCGGGCGACGAGCTGGTAGGAGATCGCCGTCACCGGTGCTCCTACCGCGCCGAGCAGGAACAGGGCCGCCGCGATCGACCAGTTGTCCCAGGCGAGCAGGACCAGCGCGGCGCACGCGCCCATGGCGAGCAGGCCGACGGCGAAGGCCCGCTCTGCGGGCTGGCGCAGGGTGTGGCTGCCGTACCAGAGTCCGCCGATGATGCCGCCGATCCCCCACACCCCGAAGATGAGACCGATGTCCTGGGCGGAGCCGTGCGCGGTGACGAAGGCGGGCACCGCGACGTTGTACACGCCCGCGGCGATGCCGCAGGTGGCCAGCACGAACAGCAGGCGGACCAGGCCCGGGGAGCGGAGCGCGCCGAGCGGGTCGCGCTCGCCGGTGGCCTCGCGCTGGGCTTTGGTGGCCTGGGTCGCTCGCGAGGCTCGGGTCATCGCGAAACCGATGGCCCCCACCCCGGCGAGCAGGCCACCGAGGATGAGCGCGGTGTCCGCGCTGCCCCAGAACAGCACGAGGCTGAGCAGCAGCGGCCCGCCGATCGAGAAGATCTCGCCCAGCACCGCCTCGATGGACAGGCCCACCCGCTCCATGGTGCTCCCGGAGGTGCTCCACAGGGACCGGATGCAGCCGCTGAGCGGCGGGTTCGTGGCGCCTGCGACGACCACGCAGGCCAGTTGCGTGGTCAGCGACGCGTTGGCGGCGTAGACGAAGCCGATCAGGGCCACCGGGTAGACGATGCCGGTGATAAGCAGGACCGAGGGCTGCCCGTACCGGTCGACGCGCCGGGCGACGAACGGTGCGAGGAGGGCGACGCCGAGGGTGTAGCCGGCCAGCAGCAGGCCGGCCGAGAGATAGGTCGAGCCTCGCGAGGTGGTGGCGACCACCAGGGCGATGGCGACCAGGTAGATCGGAGAGCGGCCGATGATGCTCCAGAACAGCGGGCCGCGCATGGTCTGGTCCTGCAGTGCGGCGACAAGCGCGTTCTTGGCAGGCGGGGTGTCGGGGAGGGTGTCGAGTCCGGTCTCGAGCGGCTCGACGGTTTCCTCGGTGATCGGCGTTTTCAGGGCGGTGGACTGCGACATCGCTTCTCGCAATTCTTGCGGGCATTGTCGCCGTGGCGCAGACCCGCATGAAGATGGTGGTTGCTGACAGATGTGACGGTTGCCTGACCGTCAGGTGCGTGGCCGACCTGCGTACACCGACCGAGGTGGTGTCCGCGCACCCCTGCGGACTCTCGGTCGCAGGGGTGCGCGTGGTCCCGACGAACAGCCGTTACCTGAGCGCGCCAGACGCCGCGGCGACCGGTTCGAGCACGTCGTCCGACTCGAACCGCTCCTGCAGGAACTCGGCGATCAGCCGGAGCGCGTCCCGGCCGGTCTGCAGCTTCGCGGACACTGCCAGGAACCCGTGCGGCAGGCCCTCGTACTCGTGGTACACCGCCGGCACACCAGCACGCGCGAGCGCGTCAGCGTACAGCCTGCCCTCGTCGCGCACCGGGCACAGTTCACCGGTCATGATCAGTGCTGCGGGAAGTCGGCTGTGGTCTGCCGCGGACAGCGGCGAGGCGTACGGGGAGTCCCCGTCGGCCGGGTCGGCGAGGTAGAGACTCCAGAACCACTTGCTCGAGTAGGCGTTGAAGAACATCGGATCCTTGTGCTCGCGCATGGAGTCCGAATCCAGGTTGCTGTGCAGCGGCGGATAGACGAGCACCTGGGCGGACAGCGGCGGCCCGTCGTGGTCCCGCGCCCTCAGCGCCATCACCGCGGCCACGTTGCCGCCCGAGCTGTCTCCGGCGACGGCGATGCGTCGAGCGTCCGCACCGAGTTCGGCCGCGTGCTCCGCGGCCCACTTCAGGGCCGCGTAGGAGTCGTCGATGGCCGCCGGGAACGGGTTCTCGGGCGCGAGCCGGTAACCCACGGAGACCACCACGCACTGGGCGAAGCTGGACAGCGCGCGGCAGATCGAGTCCGACGTGGCCACCGAGCCGACGACGAAACCCCCGCCGTTGAAGTACATCAGCAACGGAAGCGGCTGGTCGCTCTGCGGGCGGTACACCCGGACCGGCACCTGGCCGGCCGGGCCGGCGAAGGTCAGGTCGAAGACCTCTTCCGGGTGCTCATGCCAATTCCAGCTTCCTGCCTCGGTCGCGGCGTCCGCGCGGCGGGCCTCTTCCACCGTCATCGTGTAGAGCGGCGTGAATCCGGTCGCCTCGCGGTAATTCCGGATCATCACGTAGGTCGGATCGAGCGACATCTGATCTCCTCACTTCTATTCGCCGGCAGCGGGACCAGCAGGTTCGAGAATGGGGAATGTGCGATCCCGCACGGCACATTCGAAACCGCCGGCTCCCCCGTACCCAAAGCCGAGTGCGGCCGGCATATGGACTCCGCAGCAGGTCATCAGCACCCGGTGACCAGAGGAAACGAGCCAGACCTGCCGCACCCAAAAGGACGATAAGGGCACGTCGATGTCATGCACGTCCGCGCTGTGATTGCTCGGAAAGACACATCGCACTGACCATTTCCGCACCCCGGGTAAACGTTCCGATTACTGCGCCGCAAAGCCTTCCGTGCCAGACTCGACGCAAGTTCAGATCACGTTCCCATTCCAAAGGAGAAGCGATGTCCGACGTTCTCGAGCAGAAGATTGACGGGATCCTCAAGGAGGTCGCCGAGCTGCCGGAGTCCTTCGAGATCTCCGGCGAGCAGAACCTCAGGTCCGACCTGGGAATCGACTCCCTGTCGATGATCGACCTGGTGATGCACGTGGAGAACAAGCTCGACATCAACATCGACGAGGAGTCCGTCGGCAGCTTCGCCACCGTCGCCGACCTGCAGCGTCACGTCCGCGAACTGGTCGCGCACCCGGTCTCGTAAGGTTCCCTGCCCATCTCTGAAGCAACGGAGCGCCCCGTGTTCGAGTTCAGTCTCCGCCAGGTCGCGCTATGCGGACAGCAACCATGGGAGGTGCCAGGCGAGCTGGCCGAGCCCCCATCGGATCTGGCCGCGGTCATCGGAACCAACGGTGATCAGTTCCGCGACTCCTTCACCCGCCTGTGCCTGTACCTGGCCCGCACCTACGACGACGCGCCGCAGACGCGCACCGACGACACCGTGGTGATCGGCACCGAGTACGGCAACACCGAAGCACTGACCCGGCTGCAGCTCGGCGCGCTGGCCGACGGCAAGATGCTGTCCGCCAAGCACTTCCCGAACGCCACATCGAGCTCAGCCTCCGCATTCGTCAACATCGGCATCGGCGCCACCGGCAGGAACCTGACGCTCAACGCGGGTCTGCTCACCCCGGTGATCGCGATCTGGCAGGCGCTGTACGCGCTCGCCGCCGACCGCTCGTCGACCAGCAAGGTGCTCGTCGGCGACGTCTACTCTGCCGAAGCCCTGCTCGACGCCAAGCGCGAAGCCAACGGTCTGCGGTGCCGGTCGGGGTTGACGCACGCGACGTTCGTCAAGGGCCGCGAGTTCCGCGCCGAGTTCGACTTCACCGCCGACCACGACGCGGTCGTGGCGCTCGGCGCACAGATCGGATCAGACTGGTCGATCGACCGCAACGGCGCCTTCGTCACCGCCGAGTTCCTCGACGTGATCCAGAAGTTGGACGTGGGCGAGCAGTCCGTGCTCACCTGCCGCGGCCCGCTCGCGCGCCGCGGTGCGCTGACCGTCACCAGGCAAAACTTCGACACAGTTGGCAACGGAGGTCTCGGTGAGTAGGTCAGCACGAATCTTCGTCACCGGCCTGGGAATCATCTCCCCGGCCGGTGCCGGCACCGCCCCGTTCTGGGACGACCTGTGCGCGGCACGACACCGGTTCACCGAACTGAGCCCGCTGTACGCGGGCATGAAGGAGGGCGCGCTCGGCGGCCGGGTGCCGCAGGAGGCCCGCGACGTCGCGCTCGCGCAGGTGAGCGAGCAGACACGCGCGCGGCCGCGGTCCGCCTCGCTGTTCGCCGAATACGCGGCTCTGGAAGCACTGCGCGACGCGGGCCTGGAACGCGGCGACGACACGGTGCGCAACGCCGTCGTGTGCATCGGCAGCAGCGACGGACAGGCCGACGCGCTCGAGGACGTCGCCGGCGGCCGCAGGGACATCTCGGAGACGGGCGGCTTCTCCAGCTTCTCGATCACCGAAGGCGTCGCGGCGACCGTCGGCGCCCGGGGGCCGGCATTCACCACGCAGAGCACCTGCGCCTCGGCCAACGTCGCCGTGTCCTGTGCGATCGAGATGCTGCGCAGCGGTGTCGCCGACACCGCCGTCGTCGGCGGCTGCGATCCGTACTCGGAGAAGAACATCATCGGGTTCAGTTCGCTGCAGGCGATCGGCGCGTCGCGGTGCCTGCCGTTCTCGGTCAACCGACGTTACGTGACGCCGTCCGAGGGCGCCGGCATCCTGGTGCTGCAGACCGAGGACACGCTGCGTCCCGGGCAGCAGCCGTATGCCGAGATCCTCTCGACCGCGATCAACAACGACGCCGGCCACCCCACGGCCCCGGACCGCGGCGGCGTCGAGGCGTGCCATCACCGCGCGCTCGCCGAGGCCGGGATCACCGCAGCCGACGTCGACGTGATCTTCGCGCACGGCACCGGCAGCCGGGCCAACGACACGGTCGAGGGCGGCATCTTCACCGAGATCTACCCGCGCGCGGCCGTGACGGCGATCAAGGGCACGGTCGGGCACCTGATGGGCGCGGCCGGCGCGGCCGGCGCGGTGGCGTCCTGCCTGACGCTGAAGCATCGGCTGGTGCCGCCGACCGCTGTGGACCGCGCCGAGGTCGACGGTGCGCTGAACCTGGTCACCGGTGCCCCACTGGCGATGCCGCACCTGCGGTACGTGCAGAACAACGCGTTCGGCTTCGGCGGCAACAACGCGATCAGCATCTTCCGGAACGTGGCGTGAATGCGCCGCTCCGGCTGACCCACGACGGCCCGCTGGCCGTCCTCACCATGGACAGCCCACCGCTGAACCTGTTCGACCCGGCGATGTGGGACGCGTGGGAAGCCGAGGTCGCGCGGCTGTCGGCTGATCCGCCCCGGGCGCTGCTGGTCAGAGCCGAGGGCCGCGTGGTCAGCGCGGGTGTCGACGTCCAGGTGTTCGCCGACACCGACCCGGCCGATGCCGAGTCGTTCTGGGCACGGCAGCTGCGGATCACCCAGGCGCTGGAGGCGCTGCCGTGCCCGACGGTGTTCGCCGCGCATTCGCTGACGCTGACCGCCGCGTTCGAGCTCGCGCTCGCCTGTGACCTGATCGTCGCGGCGGCGTCGGCCAGGTTCGGGTTGGTCGAACGCAAGGTCGCCTTCACCCCGTCCATGGGCGGCACCCAGCGGCTCGCCGAGCGGGCCGGGCCGGCACGCGCACGCGAGCTCGTGATGACCGGCGCGCAGTATCGCGCATCGACGCTGGCCGAGTGGGGTGTCGTCAACGCATTGTTCGAGCCTGCCGACTTCCGCGAGGCCGTGTTGGCCTACGCGATGCGGCTGGCCACCGGGCCGAGCGTGGCGCACGCGGCGACCAAGCGGATCGTGCGCGCGTACCTCGACGGCGGGGTGTCGGCTGCCGACGCGGTGCTCCCCCGGGCCGCGGCCGAACTCGTACGCACCGAAGATCATCGGGCTGCGGTCGCGGCGTTCCTCTCCGACGGGCCGGAGCACCGCACGACCTACCTCGGGCGATAGCGCGCGGCTTCCCCTGCACAGCAAGGGAAGCCGCGCATTTCGCCTGGGCCAAAGTGCGAGAAATGCGCATGCCGGGCCACGAACGCTGAGCTACGGCGCGTGGGTGCAGGCGGACGAGACCCGACGGCCCGGCGACCCTGGCCTACTGCGACAAGCGCAGCTTCCGACCGACCGATCCCGGCGTCCTGGGCGTCACCCCTGCGGATCACACTGATCTCGCCACCCTCCTCGCCTCGGTTCCACCGGATGACGCCGACGAGTGCGGGCTCGCCGAAATCACCTCGCCCGCGTACGTGGTGCGCAGCGGGTCACACGTCGTGGCGGCGGCCGGCTACCGGCGCTGGCCGGGTCAGGCGGCCCATATGTGCGTGCTCACCGCTCCGCCACACCGTGGGCGCGGGCTTGCCCGCATCGTCGGGGGCGCCGCAGTGGCTGACGCCTTGGCCAACGATCTCCTGCCCCAGTGGCGGGCTCGCCCCGAACCGTCGCGTCGGGTAGCACGAGCGCTCGGATTCCACGAACTCGGCACCCAGCTGAGCGTCCGGATCACGGAACCGAGCGCTCGTCGACCAACCAGGTCAGGCGGTGCCGCGTGCGACTTCTGATGCACGCCTTAGTCCGCAAGGAACTCCCGCGCTGCGAGAATGCCCATCTCATTCCCTCGCACATCCTCGATGCCAGTCATATCGCGGGTCGCGATGCGCCCCGCGAAGTAGTCGGCCTGAACTGCCCACCTGAACCGGTGGAATACGTCCAGTCCTCGCTCGATCTCGTCCTCGCCGAGGGCACCGGTCCGTACGTATGCCGCGAGCAGAGACTGGGCCGCTACCTTCCCGCCCACGTACATGACTGCCGAGGCGAGGTCGTAAAGCAGCGGACCGGACATGGCCACCGCCCAGTCGATCAATCCAACATCACCGGTCGCGGGATCGACGAGGAACGCCTCAGGTGCCGGGTCGGTGTGCAACATGCCCCATGTGAGCGACGGCGGGTCGAGCGCGTCGAGCATCGCCAGGGCCTTCGTGATACCGGGCTTCACCCAACCCGGGGCATGATCGAGGTGCGCGGCGTTCGGATCGACCCAATGAAACTGCTCTGCGCCAGCCACGCGAATGTCCCGGACTGCCACGTGCACGCGCCCGAGAGTCTCCCCGATGGCACGTAGACCGCTCTCGTCATCGGGCGGCTCGGCGCCCGGCACGTGCTGTAGGAGCGCCACCGGCCCATCGGCGGTCTCGGCCGCCAGCCGCCCGGAGGTCGTGAGGATCGGCGCACCCGCCGGGATACCAGCACGTTGGACGTGCGAGGCCACAGTGAGTCCGCCGACGAACTTGTCGCGGTTCCAGCCGGGCGTGTGCTTGGCGACGTCGCGACGGCCGTCGTGGTCGACCCACCAGGTCGCGGAGTTCATACCACCGTTGTGCACCTCGACGCGGACGTCCACGAGGCCCCAATGGTCGGCGAGCAGGCCGGACAACCTGTCGGAATCGATCATCCGGCGAGTCAATCACAGGCCTGCCCGGGCGGCGACCGATTAATCTGCTTCCATATCCGCACCCGATACGCGACGCGGTGACAGCAGCGTGGCGGCTTCCCGCTGAGGCTGTTACCGCCGACTCAGGCCCAACCGAGTCACCGATCCGAAAGCCGGTGAACGTATCCGGTCACGGCACTGGCGCGATTTCGCGAACCCGTAGGCCCACTCAACGAAGCGCTGCACCTGCGGGTCGCTCTCGTCGAGTTCGCGGATCGCGCTGCCGAGCCCGGGCGTCAGCCTGAGATCGGCGAGCAGGACCACGCGGAGCAGTCGCGGGCGATCGTGCCGGCGCTCGGCCTCGACCAGCCTTCCCAGGCTCCAGGGGTGGCTCTGACCGCCCAGGTCGGCAAGTTGCTCTCGGGGACGCTACCGTGCGGGCATGGTCATGACCGGTCAACCGCGGCTGGACTGCTTGATCTGCGACAAGCATCGGCGCGACGGGCCCTTGGTCGGGCCGACCGTCTGGGAGGACGAGCACTTGGTGATCTCCCACCGCCCTGCGGGGGAAGACGGCACAACCGTACTCGGCTACCTGTACGTGGAGAGCCGCCGCCACGTGCCCTACCTCGCCGACCTCACGGACACCGAGGCTGAAGCGATTGGTCGTGCGGTTCGACGAGCAGCGCTGGGGTTGCGGACGGAGTTGGCGGCGGACTTCGTATTCTCCGCGATCGCCGGTATGAGTCACGCGCACTTCCATCAACATGTGTTCGTCCGCCATACCGGCACACCAGCCGAGTACGGCTGGATGTCCGGCGATCAATGGCACGGTGCGCCCCGCGGCACAACAGAGGCGGTGGTGGGACTGTGCAGCAGACTACGGCCCTACCTCGACGACGGCTCGGCACCTTCAACATCGCCGAGATCAACGAATGGCCCTGGCCGCTCATGAGACGCCCTGGTCCGGCAGCGGCATGTAGTGCTTACCTGCCGGTAGCAGCCGCTGCCCCATTCCGCGGCGAAGTCCTCCCCATCAGCCGGCCCGCTCGGTGGCGATCTCGCGCACGATCGGGCCCAGCTCGGCGGCGCTGGTCGCCTTGCGCAGCACGGCGGCGACCCGGCCCTGCCGGTCGATGATCAGCGTGGCAGGGATGGAGACGGGGGGCATGTCGGTGAAGCGCAGCGACAGCCGACCGCCCGGGTCGAAGATGCTCGGGTACGAGTTGCGGACGGCCACGAACGCCTTGGCCGTGTCCCGGCCGTCACGGGTGTTGATGCCCAGGAAGATGACCCCGCTCGCAGCGGTGTCCCTGGCGACCTGCTCCAGGTCGCCGGCCTCCAGCCGGCAGGGCGGACACGAACTCGCCCAGAAGTTCACCACCACCACGCTGCCCCGCTTGGCCGCCATGTCGTACAAGCCGCCCTCGAGCAGCTCGCCGGAGACCGCGGGGGCCGCCTTGCGCTCGGCGACCGGGAAGCGCAGCACGTCGCCCACGGCGGGCGGCTTCTCGCCGTCACCGCAGGCAGCCAGCGCGGTCGTGGCCAGCCCCGCCACGGCTAGCGCCAGCACGGAACGGCGGCGGTGAGGTCGTGAGCGTGACGTCACGGACCCATCATGCCTCTCGCCCGACACCGGTCCGAAGTGGGCCGCCGACGCGCAGCAACGGGTGGTGAGGCGGGCCGCAGTCCGGTCCGCCTCGCCACCCGGCGCCTACCTGCTGCTTGTCAGGCGCCCTGAGCAGTGGCGGGCATGACGCCGAAGTTGCGGCGAGCGATCGTCACGGCGAGGTCCTGCACGGCGTAGGCGGTCATGTAGTAGTTGTGCGGCGGGATCTCGGCGTCCGTGGTCAGCGCGAACTCGGCCTGGCCGGTGCCGTCCGACCCGATGCGGACCTTCTGCAGTTCGGGTGTGATCGTGCATCCGGCGCGCCCGTAGCTGGCGAAGAACAGCCCGAGGCGCAGGATGCCGGGCCGTGCTTCGCGCACCGCCACCCGCACCTGGACCGTGGCCCCGGCCGGGGCCTGCTCGTCGGTGTAGATGAGCAGGGACGGTGAGTCGTTCAGGCGGAATGCGACGTCACCGCAGCGGGTGCAGATGACGCCTTCGGTGTCGAGTGCGGTGGGCACGAGGGCACGGCGCACGTAGCGCTCCGCGGGTCGCCCGCACTGGCAGCGCACGTGGGCGATGGTGGAGAAGTCGAGGCGTCCGCGGTCGCCGAAGTGGGCGTAGCAGTTGCTGAGCTCGTTGTCGGGATCCTTGACGAACTGCGTGGCGATGGCCATGTCCACCGACTGCAGGTCGTCCATGAGGCTGCGAATGGTCTTGGCCCGGTCCTGGTTGACCGCCAGGTCGCGCTTGGAGACCTGGTTCTCGACCTTGGCGGCGAGCTTGTCCAGACGGGGGCGCAGCGGGTTGTTGGCCGACAGCAGGCCGCCGGCCAGGTAGGCGGTGAGGCGGGCGGAGGTGGTGAGCAGCAGCGGCTCCGGCGTGAGAGCCGGCGGCTCCGGCGCGACGCCCGGGTCGTCGCCGATGCCGAAGTGGACGTATGCGGGGAACGGCTCCGCGCTGCGGATGCTGGAGTTGAGGGCGGTGACCGACGAGGCGTGCGCGAGGGCGGCTTCGGCCCAGGCGACGTTCTCCGCGCGGCCGGAGTCGTGGACCGTGATCGCGCCGACGATGTCCTTGGCGGTGCCGTCGATCGCGTTGAGCACCAGCTGGTACTTGGGGTCGTAGGCGGCCGCGTCGGCGAACGGGCTGTTGTTGCAGGAACTCAGCACGATCTCGGCGGCGCGGATCTCCCGCAGCTGGATCAGTTTGTCGTCGGGCTTGTAGCAGTGGGACGTGAAGGCGCACAGCGGAGCGACCAGGGCCTCGTTGCGTTCGACGGCGTCATTGCGGCCGCAGATGGTGAACTCGGCCAGGTTGAGCGAGTCGTCGCGCCCGTGCCCCTGCAGGAACAGGCGCCGCCAGCGGGTGCCGAGCAGCTCGGACTTGACGTCGGCGGTCTCCACGCCGCGCTCGTCGCGCAGCTGGATGCCGCCGTCGCGGGTGAGCCCCCGGTCGACGGCGGTGTAGAGGCCGAGTTCGCGTACGTCCGAGGCTGTGTGCACGTACTGCTTCGCGGTGAACCAGGCGAGCGACGCGGCGTCGCGGCCGGTGAGGAACGTCAGGCGTACGTTCGGCCGGTGCGCGGTGGCGCGCACCAGGGGCCAGATGAGATCCGCTGTGAAGTGCTCGTAGAGCCCGGCGATCAGCACGGTGTATTCCTCGCCCTGGCCGGTGTCGCGCCCGCTGTGCTCCTGCGCGTCGAGCTTGTCGAGCAGTGCGGCCTCGACCTCCGTCTCGTCGAGCCAGGTGCGTGCCAGCGGCGTCAGGAGTGCGCCGAGTCCGGCGGGGAGCGTGTCGGGCTTCAGCACGACGCCGTACGTGCGGGCGACCGGTCGGCTGACGTTTGCGTAGATGGCGGCGGCACGTTCGACGGAGGCCGCGAGGTCGGCCCGTCCGCCGGTCCACACCGGCACGGTCGCGGACGACGATGCGGTGAGGAACTCGTCGACGGCCGATGCGTAGGAGGCTGCGTCGTCCAGGACGGAGAACGGCGAGGGCATCATGGTTGCCGTCCCAGCGCCGGGAGAATGGAACTCGGACTGCATGAGATACGACTCCTTCACAGGGATGTACAGGGTTCTTGGCAAATAGCTGAATCGTTGAAGGGTCGCCTCCCGTACCCGGGATGAGCGCCCGGTGGATCCTTCGAGATCGTCGACGGATCTCCACCGGGCGTCCTCCTCGCCCTACCGCTGGGCCTGCGGTGGCAGACGCAGGGTAGGGAGGTCAGGTGGCGGCGGAGGGTTACTCGCCCCAGTCCTCCTCGATCTCGGGTGCGAGGGCGAGGACCGTCGGGTTCAGTGCCACGATCTCCAGTTCGCTGCGGCAGTCGCCGCATTCCAGAATCTCGCTGAGCCGGACCGAATCGGCGACGTTCACCGGCCCCTCGCACTCCGGGCAGGCCTGCACGGTCATCGTTGTCATGAGTGGTATTCCTTCCAATCGGTCTTGCCGGATCGGGCCGCGGTGTCGAGGGCGGTGCGGACCGCCCTCACGACCCGTTCGGCGGTGAGGTCGTAATGCGCGACGAGGTGTTCCTGGTTGCCCACCTCGTCGACGAACTTGTCGGGTACGCCCAGTCGCAGTACCCGGGTGGGTTGTGCCTCGGCCAGTGCTTCGGCGACCGCGCCGCCGAGGCCGCCGGCGCGCCAGTGTTCTTCGAGGGTGATCACGAGCGTGGCCGGGCGGGCGGCGGCGATCAGCGTCTCGGTGTCGAACGGTCGCAGCGTGTGCATGTTCAGCACGGTCGCCTCGATGCCCTGTTCGGCGAGGGTTTCCGCCGCGGCGACGCAGGCGAGCACCGGGTAGGGGCCGCAGCCCACGAGCACCACGTCGCCGCCGGTGCGCAGCGTCTGCGCTTTTCCGATGACCGGTGGCGGGGCCGCGGGGATCGGCGGGGTCGGTTTGCGGCCGAGCCGGACGTAGAGCGGTCCGGGCAGGGTCACGCTCTGCTCGACGAACGCCTCCGTGGCGGCGGCGTCGGCGGGCACCACGACGGTCATCCCGGGCAGTACCCGCATCACGGCGAGGTCTTCCAGTGCCTGGTGCGTCGGGCCGAGGTGGCCCGCGGCCAGGCCGCCGTGGGTGGCCATGATGCGGACCGGCAGCCGGTTGTACGCGATGTCGATCTTGATGGCTTCCAGTGCCCGGGACGCGGCGAATGCGGCCATCGTGTTGACGAACGGGACCCGCCCGCACGCCGCCATCCCGGCGGCGACGCCCATCAGGTTCTGCTCGGCGATGCCGAGGTTGAGGTACTGGTCACCGGCCGCCGCCGCGTGATCGGCGCTGAACAGGCCGGTGTCGGAGTCCAGGCACATCAGCTCGGGGTGCCGTCCCAGCAGTGCGAGCACGCTGTCGCGGTATGCCTCCCGGGTCGCGCGGCTCATCCGAGGGCCTCCGCGACCCGCAACGCGCTGATCGCGCGCGCGTGGTTGCGCGGCGACAGCGTCACATAGTGGCTGGAGGCGCGTCCGGCCAGGAAGGGCAGCCCCTGGCCCTTGACCGTACGGGCGATCAGCACGCTGGGCTTGCCCGGCTCCCACGCGGCGGCGTCGAGCAGGTCGGCCAGCAGCTCCGGGTCGTGCCCGTCCACCTCGCGCACCGCCCAGCCGAAGCTGCGCCAGCGCTCGGCCAGCGGTTCCATCGGCGCGATGGCGTCGGTGGGGCCGGTCAGCTGCAGTCCGTTGCGGTCCACCACGGCGACCAGCCGGTCCAGGCGCAGCGACGCGGCCGCGATGGCCGCCTCCCATACGGAGCCTTCCTGCAGCTCGCCGTCGCCCAGCAGCACGAAGGTGCGGGAGGCGCGTCCGGCGTAACGGTTGGCCAGCGCGAACCCGCAGCCCAGTGCCAGGCCGTGGCCGAGCGACCCGGTCGGCAGCTCCACCCCGGGCACCGCGCGCACCGGGTGGCCCATCAGCCTGCTGCCGGCCCGCCCGAATCCGGCGAGTTCCTCGACCGGGAAGAAGCCCCGCTCGGCCAGGGTCGCGTAGAGCGCGACCGCGGCATGGCCCTTGCTGAGCAGGAAACGGTCGCGGTCGGGGTCGTCGGGCCAGTGCGTGTCCACGTCGAGCACCGAGAAGTACAGGGCGGTGAGCACGTCGACGCAGGACAGCGCACCGCCCAGGTGGCCGCCTTCGGGCCCCGCGCACATGTCGACGACGTGCGAGCGGATGCGGGCGGCGACGTCGGTCAGGGTGTCGCACTCCAGGAGCTGGGTGATGGTCATGACGCCGCCTTCGCCAGCGTCGCGACCATGTCGCTGTTGGCCCACACCTTCTCGAAGGCGTCGGCGTACAGGTCGAGCAGCTCGCCGGCCCCCGGGTTCAGGTGACGCTTCTGGATGGTCAGGGAGTCGGCGATGACCGCCCGCGTCACCGGGTAGCCCTCGCCGGCGACCGTTCCGGGCGCGCCGGTCACCGACCAGGGGTAGCCCGAGCCGAAGCCGAGACGGTCGACGAACACCTTCTGGTCGGGCAGCGGCATGAGCTGGTACTGCGACATCGGCACGCCCTCGGCGCGCAGCAGCCGTCGCAGCGTCGAGCGCAGGGCTTCGGGGCGCACCCCGGCCAGGCCGAACGCGGCGGGGTCGAACCGGAACCGCAGGATGTGCCAGACGTGGGTGGTGTCCGGCAGCGCGGTCGGCACCCGCAGGCCGGGCAGCTTCGCCAGCCGGGCGAGGAACCGGGTGACGTTGTGCTGGCGCGCGCGCTCGTACTCGTCGAACCGGGCGAGCTGGGCGGTGGTGAACGCGGCCTGCAGGCCGTTCATCTTGTGGTTCCAGCCCAGGCCGTAGGAGATGTAGTCGCGGTCGCGGCCGCTCTCGATGACCTCGCCGAACTGCCGGCCGCGGCGCATGGCCGCAGCCAGCTCGGCGTCACCGGTCACCAGCAGGCCGCCTTCGCCGCAGGTGGGGATGTTCTTGCTGACCTGGAGGCTGAACGCGCCCGCGGTGCCGATGCCGCCGACCGGCCGGCCGCGGTGGGTCGCCCCGGGAGCCTGTGCCGCGTCCTCGATGACCGGGATGCCGTGCCGGGCCGCGATCGCGGTGATCCGGTCCATGTCGGCGGGCGCCCCGTGCAGGTGCACGGGGATGATCGCCGCGGTCTTGTCGGTGATGCGGCGCTCGATGTCGTCGGGGTCGATGTTGAAGGTGACCGGGTCGATGTCGGCGAACACGGGTACGGCCATCTGGTGCACCGGGGCGAGCCCGGTGGCGATGAAGCTGAGCGCGGGCACGATCACCTCGTCGCCCGGTCCGACGCCGAGGGCCGCCAACGCCAGGGACAGGGCCGCGGTGCCGTTGGACACCGCGACGCAGTGCCCGAAGCCGAAGTGGTCGGCCCAGCTGTTCTCCAGCACGGCCACGGGGTTGACCCCGTCCGTGTCGGACACCAGGGCGCCGTCGAGGGCGTCCATGACGGCCTTGCGGTCGTCGTCCTCGACGCGCGGCCACTCCACACGGCGCATCTCCCTCGGCACGACCGCCGTACCGCCGAATGCTGCCAGCTTGCTCATCAGTCTCCCTTTCACAAGTTCACGGTGGTCGGACGGCGAGGGTCACAGGCGCGCCGCGGTCGTGCCGACGGCGTCGACAGCGCGCGCGTACTTGCCGCGCAGCACCGTGGCGTGGTGCGCGATGTCGGCTGCCGCGGCGCGGGGGTCTTCGAGCCCGTGGGCGCCGGTGAACCGCAGTCCGGTCCACGCGTGCGCGACGGCCTCCACCGCCCGCCCGGCTCCGGCCAGTGCCGGATCGTTCCACTGCCGGCCGCACCTGCGCAGCAGCTCACCGTGCAGTGAGGCCTGCGCCTGCATGCCCCAGCCGAACGGGTACAGCTCGCGCAGCGCGTCGGCGTCGCCGGCCTTGCAGCGATCCACGAGTTCCGTGGCGAACGCGTCGAATCCGGCCAGTCCGGTGCGGGTGGAGCTCGCCGTCGTGAAGGCCTCGACGTCGGTACGCAGGTAGCTGCCGAGCAGTTCGGGGGTCAGCGGTGCGGGCGGGGCGTCCAGGCGGACGTCGAGGCAGCGTCTGCCGATCTGCGAGTCGCTGAAGAACGCGTCCTGGACGTCGCTCGGGTTCGCCGAGCCCCAGCTGCGCAGGAACTCCTCGATCGGGACGGCGCCGCGGAACGCCGGTGGCATCGCGTCGGAGACGTAGACCACCCCTCGGGTCTCGTCCAGGCCGTAGACCACGACGAGATGTGCGGCGTGCACGTCGCCGTACGCGGGCCGGAACGGCAGGTGGAAGTTGTCCACGGCGGCGATGACCAGCCGGTCGTCGGCCAGTGTCTCGCGGACCTCGCGCCAGACGTCGTTCTCGTCGGCGGGCTGCCACCAGCGCGAATGCAGCTGGTGGTGCGGCGCCAGGGCGGCGCCGAGGTCGATCTGGCCGGACTCGTCGGCAGGGCACGGGTAGTAGAACTCTTCGGACCTGACGTCGCCGGGCAGGTGCAGGAACCGCCAGCCGGCCCCGAGCACGGACAGCGGGTCGACGCCCGCCCGTGCCAGCACCGTGCCGAACGTGGCCTGCAGGCAGCTGACGAGGTCGCGGTACCACCACTCGGGCTCCGGGCCCACGATCATGTAGGTCCGTGCCGTGACGCCGGCGGTCATGACAGCTGTCCGTGACGCTGGAGGGTGACCGCGAAGACGTGCAGCGCGACGTTGCGGGGCATGAGGATGCCGGTCAGGTCGGCGCGCCGGGTGACGGGCACCCGCTGGGCCCACATCATCGCGGGAACGCCGCGTTGAATGTGGTGCGGGTAGTGCATGACCAGGCTCTCGAACGCTTTGACTTCGCCGAACCACGCCGGCGCCGCCCAGAAGTCCGAGATCCGCAGTGGCTCGGCGTCGACCGAACCGTCGGCGAAGCTGAGCTCGATGGTGTCCTCGCAGCGGCGTTCGGAGGCCGCCAGGACGTGGATCCAGTCGTAGCGGCCCGGCGTGACGCCGATGAACTGCCCGGCCGCGCGGATGTTGTCCGGCCCGTCGCAGACCGGTGGGAACTCGAAGGGAACACCGTCCACGTGTACGAGGCTCCCGCCCGCGGGCAGATATTCAGCCGCGAATGAGTTCCCCCATACATTGAACGCCCCTGCTTTGGTCTCCGTCGCCGCAGAGATGGCCGTGTTGTTGCGATGGCCAGATATGTCGACCGGATCGCACAGCCCTGCTTTGACGGAGGACATCGCAATGCCCGTCACGTGAAACACCTCATCTGTAATCCGTCCTACATTTCGAACTTAGCCCGGCGAAAACAGCTTTTCGTCAGCGCTGTGTTTATCTTGGCCATGCATATGTCGCCGACGCGCGCGCGGCGGCTCACGGCCGGATCGCGGCGGCGCGCAGCTTCTCGTAGTAGGGCAGGTGGTAGTCGCAGTAGGCCCGCAGCACCGGGTCCGCGGCCACCGCTTCGGCTCCGGCACCCGTGTCGCGCCGGAAGCCGGCGGTCTGGCTGGTGGACGCGTGCCACCTGCTGGTCGTCTGCCATTCCGGCCGCATGCCCGGCTCCCAGCTCAGCGCGTCCACCAGGAACGGGATGCCCACCGCGGAGCAGTACGCCCGCACGGTCTCGGCCGGCCGGTCCAGCAGGTCGTCGGAGTCGATCACGACTGGCGTGGTGCCGGTGGCGGCCTGCACGGCCGCGAATATCTCGTACAGCCAGGCGAAGCCGATCTCGTCGCGGCCCAGGTTCGGGTTGAGCTTGTGGTGCGAGGCGATGGCCTCGGCCGGGTGGCGAATGATGAACGTGTGTGTCGCGGCCGCGAGGAAGCCCTCGTCGGCCAGCAGGGCCGGGTAGTGGAAGTCCGTGGTGTCCTTGAAGAACACCGGCTTTTCCGCGGCGGTGGCGCGCAGTGCCGCGAGCACGTCGGACTCGCTGCGCGCGACCCGGTCGCCGACCTTCACCTCGCCGAAGTCGACGACCAGGGAGAACGGCTCGTGCACGACGGTGCGGTCGCCTCGTTCGGCCATCATCCGCGCGAACGCGGTGGACCGTGAACGAGGCGCGCTCCAGAGCGCGAGCACCGGTATCTGCTCCTGCGAGTTTCCCACGATCTCCTCCTTCTCCTCGGCGTGAGGAGAACCATTGCGGAAGCTATTCGAATCCCGTCCAGGGTGGCACGGCGGTCGCCGACTCGGGGTAATCGGAACTGGTGACCGCAGCGGCGGGAAGTAAACGCGGTGCGTCCCCGTAATTGAATTTGCCGAGGACGCACAGGCCGCTTCGAGCGTCGTAGTTTCGCCTCCTACGCATGACAGCGGTGATGCCGCCGGTCAGTCAGTGGCTATAGAACGGAGTTCGCGTGTCAGCGACACCACAGCGGCCAGGCGAGGGCAGGATTGCGGTGCTCGCCAGCAGGGTCGGCGCAGATGAGAAGCGGCTGTTCGACGCCTTCGACCGACGTGGTGTCGCCTTCGAACACGTCGACACCCGCCGGCAGTGGTTCCCGGCAGGGCAGCGTGACCTGCCCTGGGATCTCGCCCTGAACCGGGAGATCGGCCAGGTCCGGGCGGCGTACGCGGCCCGCTGCCTGAGCGCGGCGAGGGTCGAGGTGCTCAACAGCGCCGAGGCCACCGAGGTGTGCGGCGACAAGTGGCTCACCACCCTGGCCCTGGAAGCGGCCGGGATCCCGACTCCGCGCACCGCACTGGGCCTCACGCCGCAGGCCACGCTGGACGCGCTGGACTCCATCGGCTACCCCGCGGTGATCAAGCCGCTGGTCGGTTCCTGGGGTCGGCTGGTGGCGCATCTGCCCGATCGCACCGCCGCGCAGGGCGTCCTGGAGTACGTCGCGGCGCTGCCCAGCCCGCAGTCGCACGTCGGGTACGTGCAGGAGCTGATCGACAAACCCGACCGCGACATCCGGGTCATCGTCGTCGGTGGGCAGGTGCTGGGCGCCGTCTACCGGACCGGTGAGGCCGTGCGCACCAATGTGGCGCTCGGCGGGCAGACCCGCCCGTGCGAGGTGACCCCGGAGATCAACAAGTATGCGGTCGACGCGGCCGCCGCCGTCGGCGCGGACATCGCCGGTGTCGACCTGATCGAGGACCGCGACGGCCGGCTGCTGGTGCTGGAGGTCAACCACCGGGTCGAGTTCACCGGGTTCCAAGCCGCGCTCGCCGCGAAAGTGGACGTCGCGGACCACATCGTCGACTTTCTCATGGAACGGGCACGGCGATGAACTGGCGATTCACGGCCTCCGGCAGCGTCACCGAGACGTACGCCATCGGGCTGCTGCGCAACATGCTGGAGATCCCCTCCGCCTCCTACCACGAAGGCGACCTGGCCGACTACCTGGTCGACGCGATGACGGACCTGGGTTTCCAGGCGCACATCGACGAGGTCGGCAACGTCATCGGTGTGCTCGAACGCGGTGACGGCCCGACGGTGATGCTGCTGGGACACATGGACACCGTCTCGGGTGTGCTCCCGGTCCGCCCCATCGACGGCCGGCTCTACGGCCGCGGCGCCGTCGATGCGAAGGGACCGCTCGCGGCGATGATCTGCGCCGCGGCCGGTGCGGTGGACTTCCGCGGCAGGATCGTGGTGATCGGTGTCGTCGAGGAGGAGACTCCCCGCTCCCGCGGCGCGATGGCCATCCGGGCCAACCACGAGCGCCCGGATGCGCTGATCATCGGCGAACCGAGCGGGTGGTCGAGCGTGGTCCTCGGCTACAAGGGCAAGCTCGACCTGCGCTACACCGTCAGGTGCCCGGCCACCCATCCGAGCAACCCCGAACCGAAGGCGTCCGAACTGGCCGTCGCCTGCTGGACCGCGCTGGTCGAGCTGCTCGGACCGGACGCCGGCCACGGCGTGTTCGACCAGCCGGGCGCCACTCTCTGCCAGCTCAACGCCGACCTGACCACGGCCACGGTGGAGCTCAGCGTGCGCATCCCGCCGGGATTCGACGTCGAGGCCCTGGTACGTGCGCTGCGCGACCGGCTGCCGTCCGGCCGTCTGGAAGTGCTGAACTCGGTGGCGGCCTGCCGGGTGGGCCGTGCCGACCCGGTGGTGCGCGCGGTGGCGTCGGGCATCCGGCGGCTGCACGCACAGCCTCGCCTGGTGGTGAAGACGGCCACCTCGGACATGAACACCCTCGCCGAGGTCTGGGACATCCCGATGGCCACCTACGGGCCCGGTGACAGCAGCCTCGATCACTCCGACGACGAGCACATCATGCTGTCGGACTACAAGCGCGGCATCGACGTGCTGACGATCGCCATCTCAGAGCTGGCACACCTGCCCGTCCACTCGGGCCACCCGAAGGGAGTCGGCAGGTGAGCGAGCTGAGCCAGCGCCTGGCCGCGCTGCCCGAGCCGCGCCGCACGCAGTTCCTCGCCCGCCTGCGGCAACAGGCAGAGATCGCGGCCGGGCGGGGTCCCACCCCGCGCCGGGACACCGGCCCGGTGCCGCTGTCACCACAGCAGCAGACCCTGCGGTTCCTCGACCGCCAGGCCCCCGACGGCGCCGTGCCCGGCGAGCCGCTGTGCCTGCGCCTGCGCGGCGACCTCGACGTCGACGCGCTGCGTTCGGCGCTGACCGCGGCCGTGGCCAGGCACGACGCGCTACGCACAGCGATCGTGTCGCGCGCCGACGACCTCATGCAGGTGGTCGCCGCCGAGGTCCCGGTCGAACTGCCGCTGCTCGAGGTGCAAGGCGAGGACCACGACCTGCGGCTGACCGCCGCTCGGACGCTGGCCGAGCAGCTGGCCCGGACACCGTTCGACCTGAGCAGGGCACCGACCTGGCGTGCGGCGCTGATCAAGGTGGCGTCGGACGACCACCTGTTCCTGCTCGACGTGCCGAGCCTGGTGTGCGACCCCCGGTCCCAGCTCGTGCTGGCCGGTGACCTGGCCGAGTTCTACCGGTCCTCGGTCGACGGCGGCGACCTGCGGCTGCCCGAACCTGTGGTGCAGTACCCGGACTACACGCTGTGGCAGCGCGACCGGCTCGACAGCCGCGAGCTGGACGAGCAGACCGCCTACTGGCGAGCCACCCTGGCCGGCGTCGAGGTGCTGGAGTTCCCGACCGACCGTCCGCGTGGTGACACCCTGACCGGCACTGGTGCGCGGGCCGGTTTCACACTCGCGCACGACGGCCTGGACCAGGCACGCAAA
The DNA here is from genome assembly GCF_011297315.1 of Catellatospora chokoriensis. NCBI lineage: Bacteria > Bacillati > Actinomycetota > Actinomycetes > Micromonosporales > Micromonosporaceae > Catellatospora > Catellatospora chokoriensis. The sequence continues at coordinate 62,762 of NZ_JAAOTI010000008.1, read as the reverse complement.
CTGGCCCGGGAAGAGGGTGTGAGCTCCCACGACGTGCTGCTCGCGGCGTTCTTCGCCCTGCTGCACCGCTACTCGGGGATCGCCGACCTGGTCATCGGCTCGCCGGAGGCGGGCCGCCGGCACGAGTCCCTGTCTGCGGCCGTCGGGCGGTTCATCGACCTGCAGGCGCTGCGCGTCGACGTGAGCGGCGATCCGACGTTTCGTGAGCTGATCGGCCGGGTCGCGCGCGTGTCGGGCGAGGCGTCGGCGCACAGCGGCCTGCCGTTCGGCAAGCTGGTCGACGCGGTCGACCCGGCCCACGACCCGGCCCGCGCACCGATCTTCCAGATCGTGTTCGACGTCCGCGAGGCGGAACCCACGACCGTTCTGCCCGGCATCGTCACGTCCCGAGAGCCGGTCGCCTCCGGTGCCTGCCGGTTCGACATGAGCTGGCAGCTGACGGAGCAGGTCGCTCCCGGCGACGACGCGCCTTTGGACATCGCGTTCAACACCGACCTGTTCGACGTCGACAGCATCGCCAGGTTCGCCCGCCACTACGACGGGCTGCTGCGGACCCTGACCGCCGCACCGGACGCCGCGCTGTCGGCGGCGCAGATGCTGAGCGCGGCGGACACGCAGTTTCTCGCCGAGGTCGCCAAGGGGCCGACACGCCCGATCCGCGAGACGACCATCGTCGAACAGTTCGAGGCCCGCGCCCACGAACGTCCGGACGGCGTCGCGGTCGTCGTCGGCGGCGTCGAGACCAGCTACGGCGAGCTCAACGCCCGGGCGAACCGGCTCGCCGCGCTGCTGCGCGAGCGCGGCGTCGCACCGGGCGCGCGGGTCGGGCTGTGCCTGCGCCGGAACCTGGACCTGACGACCGCGATCCTCGCGGTCCTCAAGACCGGTGCCGCCTACGTGCCGCTGGACACGTCGAGTCCGTCGGCCCGGGTCGCGGAGATCGCCGCCGACGCGGGGCTGTGCGCGGTAATCGCGCACACCGCGGCCGGCAACGCCGTGACCGAGGTCGCCGTGCCCGTCGTGACGCTCGACGACGTCGGCGAGGAACTGGCCGCGATGGCCGGGCACAATCCGCCGCCGGCGGCCGGGCCCGGCGACGTCGCGTACGTCATCTACACCTCCGGCAGCACCGGCAAGCCCAAGGGGGTGCTGCTCGAGCACCGCGGCGTGGTCGCTTTCACCGACAACACGCGGGAACTGTTCGACCTGACGCCCGCCGACCGGGTGCTCGGCTTCGCCTCGGCGACCTTCGACGTGTCGGTGTTCGAGACGTTCTCCGCGCTGCTGACCGGGGCGCGGCTGTACATGGCGACCGAGGACGAGCGCCTGTCGATCGACCGGCTCCAGTCGCTGATGGAGCGGTCCGCGATCACGGTCATCGACCTGCCGCCGACCGTGATGCCGCTGCTGGCGCCCGAAAGGTTCACCGACCTGCGGATCGCGTTCGTCGGCGGTGAGGCGTTCAGCGGTGAGCTGGTCAACCGGTGGAACCCGGGCCGGCGGCTGTTCAACGGCTACGGGCCGACCGAGTGCACGGTGACGATGATCGTGGAGGAGTGCGCGGGCACCTGGGACACCTCGCCGCCGATCGGCCTGCCGATGGCCAACCATGTGGCGCATGTGCTGGACCGCGACCTGCGCCAGGTGCCGATCGGTGTGCCGGGCGAACTGGTCATCGGCGGGGCCGGGTTGGCGCGCGGCTACTTCAACCGCGACGTGCTGACCGCGGAGAAGTTCGTCGCCGACCCGTTCGGCACCGCCGTGGGCGGGCGCCTGTACCGGACCGGGGATCTGGTCAAGCGGCTGCCGGACGGGCGGCTGGTGTTCCTCGGCCGGCTCGACCAGCAGGTCAAGATCCGCGGCCTGCGGATCGAGCTGGGCGAGGTCGAGTCGGCGTTGACCCGATTCGACGGCATCGGGCCGGTCAGCGTGCGGGCCTGGACCGACGACGCCGGTGACAAGCACCTGGTCGGCTACCTGACCGGCGTCTCGCAGGAGCAGGTGGCCGCGGTGCGCGAGCATCTGCGCACGCTGCTGCCCTCGTACATGATCCCGTCGTATTTCGTGGTCCTGGCCGAGTTGCCGCTCAACAGCAGCGGCAAGGTCGACGCGCGCCGGCTGCCCGCACCCGACCTGGCCGATGCCGGTGCCGGCCCGACCGACCAGCCGCGTACCGCGACCGAGAAGGTGCTCCTGCACGACGTGCTCGCCCCGCTGCTGCGCAACAGCCGGCTCGGCGTGCACGACGACTTCTTCCTGGCCGGGGGCAACAGCCTGCAGGCCGTACAGCTGATGTCGGCGATCAACCGCAGGTTCCGGGTGGAGATCACCCTCGGCGACTTCTTCGTCTCCCCCACCGTCGCGCACCTGGCCGCGACCATCGACACCGCCCGCGCCACCCAGCGTGGCGACGACGATCCGTTCGACGCGCTGCAGCACCTGTCGAGTCCGGCGGCGGTCCGCGCTGCCGTGAAGCAGGACGGCCGGGCGGCGGTGGTGATGCACGCGGCCGGCTCGGCGCAGGTGATCCTGCTGCACCCGTCGGGCGGTGAACTGTTCTGCTACGTGCCGGTGATCAGGGCGCTGCGCGCAGACGTCAGCGTGGTCGGTTTCGCCGCCGACCCGGCCGACACCGCCGTGGATCCGCAGGACGCGATGGTGAGCACCGCCGCCCGGATCGTGGCGACGCTGATCGCCGGCGGCCTGCCGGAATCGTTCTGCCTGGCCGGATGGTCCTATGGCGGCGTGCTCGCCTTCGAGGTCGCCAGGCAGCTCGAAGCCCTGACCGGACGACGGCCGCCGCTGGTGCTGCTGGACGCCGACTACGACGAGGACCCCGACCCGCTCGACGAGCCGACGACGCGGCAGCGTTTCGTGCACGACGTCGCCAGGCTCGCCGGGCGTGACGGCCCGGCGGCACGCGCGGTGCTGGACGACCCGGCCGCGGGCCGGACCGACGTCGGGCAGACGCTGCAACGACTCGGCGTCGAACTGGGGCTCAGCGGGCAGGAGCTGACCTCGCGCTACGACACCTTCCGGGCCTGCGCCCTGTCGATGCAGGCCTACCGCCCCCAGGGCCCGTACGGCGGGCCGGTCACCGTGCTGGCCGCCGCCTCGTCGCACACCGCCCTGGCGCAGACGTGGCAGCGCGTGTGCACCGGCCTGTTCCGAGCCGAAAGCGTGCCCGGCGACCACTACACCCTGTTCACCGAACCGGCGCTGAGCCGGGTCGTCGCGGCGATCGAAGATGCGCTCGCCTCTTGAGGAGACCTCCATGCGGTTCGGATTCACCGAGGATCAACAGCGCTTCCGGGCGGACGTGCGAGAAACGCTGCGCTGCGAGCAGGTGCGTGACGCGGCGGCGCAGGCCACCGGCGCGGACGGTGTCGAGCCCGACGCCCGCCCGCTCTACCGCCTGCTCGGCGAGCTGGGACTGCTCGCCGTGCACTGGCCGGTCGAGTACGGCGGGCAGGCACGCCCGCTCACCGATGCCGCGATCGTCGCCGAGGAGCTGGTGCGGGCGGGAGTGCCGGACACGCTGCACGTCAACACGATCCAGATCGTCGGCCAGTTCCTGCTGATGGCCGGCGACGCGGAGCAGAAACGCAGGCACCTGCCGGCGCTGGCGCGCGGGGAGAGCTTCGCATCGGTGCTCTACACCGAACCGGACGCCGGATCGGATCTCGGCGCGCTGCGGACCGTCGCAGCACCCGACGGCGACGGCTACCGCATCACCGGCACCAAGGTGTTCAGCCTCAAGACCCGGTTCGTCGACCTCGGCCTGTGCGCGGCCCGCACCTCACCCGATGCCGGCAAATACCAGGGCATCAGCCTGTTCCTGGTCGACCTGCACGCCCCCGGGGTGACGGTGTCGGTGATACCCGGCATCGGCGACGAGCACTTCCACCAGATCGAGCTCGACGCGGTCCACGTGCCGGGCGCGAACCTGATCGGACCGCGCGACGAGGGGTGGCCGCTGCTCAACGAGGCACTGACCATCGAACGCACCGGCCTGGACTACTTCCTCAAAGCCGAACACTGGCTGCAGGCCGCGCTGGAGTCGCTGATCGACCGGGAGCCCGACTCCCCGCACCTCGACCACGTCGAACAGATCGGCCGCTGGAAAGGCGCACTCGCCGCCGACCACGCCCTGGCCTGGGAAGTGCTCACCGGAATCCAGGCCGGACGCGTCGATCCGGTCGCGGCCGCCGCCGCCAAGTACCACAGCAGCGAACTCGCCCAGAGCATCGCGGCATGGGCGGTCGACATCCCCACTCCCGAGCAGCGGGCCGACCGCACCGGGCCGGCCCGGATCCTGAACTCCGCGTACCGGGAGGCGCCCGGGCTGACGCTGTCGGCGGGCACCTCCGAGGTGATGCTGCAGATCATGGCCGCCGCGTTCGACTCCCTTGCACACCAGGAGAACTGACATGGACCTCACGCCCGATCCGCTGTCCATCCAGGTGCGCAAGGCGCTGCGTACAGCGCTGGCCGCGGTGCCCGTGCTGCCGGGTGTGCACGGCGCACCGGTCGCCGACGGAGGGCGCGGGCCCACCCGGACCGTGCTCGACGAACTGGGCGTCGCCGACTTCGAACGGCCTGCCTTCGTCGGCGGACTCGATCTCGGCCTGACCGCCGGCGTGCTCGTCAGCGAGGAACTCGGCCGCGCGGCGTGCGGCAACTCCTACCGGGCAGACGCGATGGCCGCCGACGTCGGGTGCCCGGCAGGCGGTGTGGCACTGGCCGGGCTGGAGACTCTGCCGACCGGGCGCGGCGTCACCGCGACACCGGGCGCGCACGGCTGGGAGCTGACCGGCACGGTCACCCTCGACGATCCCGATCCCGCGCTGCTGCTGGTGCCGGTCACGACGGGTTCGGCAGGCCCGGTCCTGGTCGCGGTGCCGCGAGACGCCGCCGGGGTCAGCGTGCAGGGCGGGTGCTGGCCGCCGGTCGTCCGGTTCGAGGCCACACCGGTCGCAACGGGCGACGTCATCGGCGAACTCGACCACGCGCTCGCGGGCCCGCTGGCCCGAGCCCGGCTGCGGCAGGCCGCCTACCTGCTCGGCATCGCCGACGGCGCACACCGGATCGCGGTGGAATACACCGGCTTCCGTCGGCAGTTCGGCACCCGGCTGCGTGACCTGCCGGCGGTCTCGTTCCCCCTGGCCCGGGCCATGGTGGCGTTGCGCGCGACCAGGGCGGCGGTGTACCGGGGAGCCTGGATGGTCGACAACGAGCCGGACGCGGTCGGCACGGAACCGATCATGGCGCTGGCGATGGCCGCGGAAACGGCACGCGACGTCGTGCGGCTGAGCATGCAGAGCTGCGGAGTGCGCGCCATGACGGCAGAACTCGGCCTGCACCGGTACTTCCGGCTGGCCGCGGCCGAATCGGCTCGATACGGCGACCCGGCCGCCCTGTGGCGGACGGTCGGCGTCGATGCCGTTCGCGCGGCTCGGCGCGCCGCGGCCGGCACCGAAGTCCCGACCGCGGCGACGACCGCGGCATAGCTGATCACCTCGAACGCGCTGCCACCGTTGACAGGACACGCTCGTCGCCGAAGGCCGGTCCGTCCGATTGGATGAGACCGGCCCGGTAGGCCAGCGACACCAGCTCGGCACGGTCGCGCACGCCGAGCTTGGTGCGCACCCGGTAGACATGGGTACGGACCGTGGCCTCGCCGATGTACAGCTCGCGGGCCACCTCCTCGGTGGACATGCCCCGCGCCACCATCCTGACCACTTCCCGCTCCCGTGTGGTCAGCTCGTCCGCGCCCGGGTGCACCGTCTCCTGGCGGTGCGGCTGCGTACGGAACCAGCTGACCAGGCGCTGCGCGACACTCGGTGCGAGCACGGTCTGCCCGGCGGCTGCCGCGTGGATCGCGGTGATGATCTCCTGCGGTCTGGCGTCCTTGCCGAGCAGGCAGCTCACGCCGGCGTGCAGTACATCGCTCACCGTCTTGTCGGCGTCGGACTCGGTGAACACCACGACGTTGGGCGGTGTCTCCTCCTTGGCGAGCCTGCGGATCATCTCCAGGCCGGAGATCGTCCGCAGGTTCAGGTCGGTGACCACGACATCGGGCCGCGCGGTCCGAACGAGGACGATGGCCTCCATGCCGTTGTCGGTCGTGCCGATCACGTCGATGCCCGGGACCGCGTCGAGCAGGGTTCTGAGACCGTCCCCGATGACGGGCAGTTCGTCGCAGATGAGTACACGGATGGTCACTGTCTTCCCTTCGATGAAGATAGGTGAGAAGTCCATGGGGTGGCAGCCGTGGTGAACTGTTGAGCCGCCCCCGGCGTGCCGGAGGCGGCCTTGGTCCCCAGTAGTGAGTCTTCGATTCCCTGACGATTGATAAGTGGGCGCGAGCCATCGCGACGACGCCCGGCGGGCGCCGACTTCATTTCGTGTTGCGAGGGTTACCTGATGTGCCAGCCGTCTAGGGCGGGCGCCTTTATCGCTCGTGTCACGATCTCGACCGCCTGGTCTTGGGCGACCGTCTCATCGGCGGAGCGAATAAAGAGGACTATCGTCATAACATCCGTGCCGATCTGTACCCGCACGTGTTCGACGGCGTCGCGTTCTTCCGCGTAAGCCCAGATCAGGTCCGTTGCCACGGCCTGACTGAGCTGCTTGCGAGCAGAGCCGGCATTGTCCAGCGTCACTCTGACCAGATGCATGTCAGCCCCATTCGTTACCTCCGTCAGTCTTGGGGTCGCCAGAATCGCCAGTGGCCGTGACGCTCGGCTGTGCAGCCATGGCGCTCGGCTGTGCAAGAGCCATTCCGAACATCGTGACGATCGCCGCAACAATGATGGTCCGTGCTGTCCACTTCATGTCCGCTACCCGTTTCCGAAGTCTTCGGGACCTCTCTTCGGCCCCGCTGAAACAAGTGTGTAGGAGCGCGCGGGCGAAGTGAATGGAAAGCAATTGGCACCAAAATGCATGGCGTCTTGGTGCCACCTCCCCGCCGTCCGATACCCCAGGCCACGGGCGAGGTGTCGACATGGTCGTCGCGGGCGGCTGGGGGCAACTGCTGGCTCAACGAACTCGGCAGGGGTGAGGTGGCGGCAAACCGTCCCGAGCGCGTCCCGGTTAGATTGCGCCGGGCCACATCGACGGACAGGAGCCAGCCGTGGAGGAGCACTTCACCCTGGAAGTCCAGCTGAACGTGGACCACACGGCCGGCTCCTTCGGCGACATCGCATACCGCTGGCTGGACGAGGTGTCGATGATCGTCGCGCCGGACGCGCGAGCCGAGATCGGGCCGCTGGCCGCCCAGGTCCGCCGGTCCCCGACGCCCTTCGGGCCGCTGGGGCAGCCCGGCACGGTCTTCGGCATCGTCGAATGCAGGCGGATGAAGACGGCCCTGGCGTCCAAGGCCATCGAACGCAACGCCTCCGTGGCGGGTATGCGCTGGCTGCGCACGCAGCTCGCAGACATGCCCGCGCAGGCGTCCATGTGGTTCGGCCGGTTGGACGAGCGCGGCCACCGCTCGGGACGGGCGCTGTCCCTGCGCGCGCGCCGGGTGGCGGAGTCACCGGACTGGCTGCGGCTGGAAACCCATCTGGACGAGTCGGAGTTCACCGACCCGGAGCACGGACCGGGCCTACAGCGGCGATACCTGGAAGCGGTATGGCCGTTCGTCGACGGGTATGACCCCGGCTACGGCGGCATCGACTACACCTTCGACGGGTCGACCGTCTTCGAGACCTCGATGCGCAGCCCCGAACGTCCCCGGCAATGGTGGGACCACACCATGTCGGTGAACCACTGCCGGGAATTCCTGCGGGGCTACTCCTGGCTGACGGTCCTGCCGAAAGAACTCGTCGCCGTCGTCGGCGGCGCCGAGGCGCTGGCGGCCACCGGCGCCTTCACCCAGGTGCGATCCCTGCGCCACGGCGGTTTGTGGCTAGTGGCCACCGACGACTACCGCGACTACGACCAGGCCGCGGTGGAGCGCGTGTTCCGGGCCGTGGCACCGGCGCTGCGGCCGGGCACACCGAAGCTTTGGCCACGCATGAGAGGCCAGTCACCGCAACGCCAGGTGTTCCAGGACGCCGCCGGAGCCGACGAACATCTCCCAGCTAATTGGTGAAGCGCCTACCTACGAACCAGGTTGTATTCCTCGGCTGGCGGACGGGAACCCTGCGATCGCGTGGCCGGCTGGGGTTGTGCCGTGATCCTGGCCGCCGCCGACGAGCACCACCGCTTCGCCGACCGTCGCATCGCCGACCTCGAAGCCCGCATCGCCGAACCACGACCGGGACAGGGAACGAGGTTGATCAGCACAGCGCCAACGGCGGGCCACAAAGACCGGCTGAGGGCTGATAATCTCCAGAGATGTCGATCATTGTTCGCCCCGACGCCGCGTCCGACATCCCATGACGCCGAACCTGCGCCGGTCCGTTCGTGCGATCGTGCTCGACGAGGACGACCGCATACTGTTGTGCCGGTTCGTCCCCCCTCACCCGGCAGTGCCGGCCCAGGCGGAGGGCGTGTGGGCGGCGCCAGGCGGCGGCATCGAACCCGGCGAGGACCCGCTGACGGCCTTGCGTCGCGAACTTCGCGAGGAGACAGGTCTCACGATCACCGTGGACCCACCACACGTCTGGCGCCAGGAACTCGTCGGCAACGGCCTCGCGCCCCGTTTCGACGGCTTGATCAATGACTACTTCCTCATCCGCGCGAGCCACTTCCAACCCCGCGGCGAGCTGACCGACGACCGACTCGCCGCCGACGAATGCCTGGCCGCGTTCCGCTGGTGGCAGCTCTCGGAGATCGTCGACTACACCGGCCGTGAGCTGTTTTCGCCCCGCGACCTCGCCACACCGTTGACCGCGCTTCTCACCGCAGGCACGCCGACGCATCCGGTCCAACTCGGCCTATAGCGCCGTGACCGCGTACCTTCACCGTGGGAGGTAGGCCCATGGCTACGTTCGCGAGAACGGGAGCCAGACGCTTGTCCAAACGCGACCGTGATCAACGCTTGTACGCTCGCCCGTGGAGATGCCGGGCGTCAGCGGTGGGGCAAGGCGCGAGCGTGGAACGATCCGGTTGGCCGGAGCCCGTGCGCTGTGCCGACAGGTCGACGGTGCCGCCGACGACCCGACGCTGCTGTGGCTGCATGGCAGCACCGGTAGCTCCCGGACCGCCCCGGCCCTGCCGGGAGCACGGATCCTTTCATACGACCGGCCTGGCTATGGCGGATCCACTCTTCATCCTCGGCGAACCCTGATGACCGATGCCGATGACGTCGAGGCCTTGCTGGATCATCTTGGGATCGGCCGGACCGCTGTATTGGCGTTCTCCGGCGGGGCCGCGATCGCTTACGCAGCCGGGGTCAGGACACCTCAGCGCGTGACTCGGCTGGGCATGGTCTCTGGCGCGCCCTGGCCTACCGCACCCGCACCGTCCGCGGAAGTCCTGCTGAGCGCCGCGACCGCACTCAGCGCCGATCCCGGTGCCGCGGTGGATCGGCTCGCCGAGCACGCGTCCCTTCGTGATGTTCAGGTCTTGAACACCCCAGCGCTGCGCCATGAGCTGCCGGGGCGACGACCAGGCTGATACCGGCAGCCCACGGAATCCGCAATCCCGTCAACCATCGGCCGCCTACCCGCCGCACCTCGACGCGGCGGCATCGCAGTGCCATGACAGCGACAACGCCCATCGACTGTTACAACTTTATTAACCACCCGAAACAGGCGTATTTCCACTTGTCGATCACGCCCGATCCTCCCGTCTTAACAGGTGGACGGTCCGCATCGCCGATCGGGCACATATTGGACAGTGGGCCTCTCGCAGGTTGCCTGATCAGTGATACTTGCCGATACTCGGACCATGCCACGAGGGGGGCGGTCGATGCTTGCATGGCTCGGCATAGGCAATCTCACGGAGTCGGTGTACAGAGCCATGCTGGCCGATCACACCGCCAGCGTGCAACAGCTCGCACAGCGGCTCGGCGCCACGGAGAAACAGATCCGGCAGGCACTCGATCAGCTCGCCGACCTGTCGCTGCTCACCAACGACGAATCCGGCTCGCTGAAGGCGGTCGGCCCCTCGGTCGGGCTGACCGCGTTGCTCGCACAGGCCGAGCAGGAGGTGCTGGAACGGCAGCAGCAGATCTCCGCGACCCGCGAGGCCATCGCCGCGATCGCCCTGGAACAGGAACGGCAGGCGCAGCGGGAACTGTCCACGCGGCTGGAGGGCATCGACGCGGTACGGGCCCGCATCGAACAGCTCAGCCGCAACGTGCACAGCGAGTGCGTGTCCCTGAACCCGCGCAGTACGCAGACCCCGGACGCGAAGTCGGCCAGCACACCGTTGAACCAGGCGATGCTGGCGCGCGGGGTCGCCATGCGCGCGATCTACCAGGAGAGCTACCGTAACGATCCGGCGCTGGTGACCCATGCGCGCTGGCTGACCGGTCTCGGCGCCACGTTGCGGACGGCCTCCACCATCCCGATGCTGGCCATCGTGTACGACCGCGAGGTCGCGCTGCTGCCGCTCGATCCGCACAACAGCCGGCTCGGCGCCGTCGAGGTGCGCAGCCCCGGCATGGTGGCCGCGGTGTACGCCCTCTTCGAGCAGATCTGGGCCGGCGCGATGCCCTTCGGCGAACCCGCACCGATCGACGACGACGGCCTGAACCCGCAGGACAAGCAACTGCTGTCGATGCTGGCCGAGGGGCACACCGATGAGATGGCCGCCCGCAAGCTGGGCGTCTCGCTACGGACGGTGCGCCGTATGGCCGCCGACCTGATGGAGCGGCTCGACGCGCGCAGCCGCTTCCAGGCAGGGCTGGCAGCCGGGCGCCGCGGCTGGGTCTGACCGCTGCTCGTGCCGGCGGCCACGAGTCACCAGGTCGGGTGATCGACCAGCCCTGCCCGGCCGCCGTCGACGGTCAGCGGATCAGCGTCTCGACGGCCATCGCCGCGTTCGTCAACGACTCCTCGATCTGGCGGACCATCCCGGATACGAGCTTGCGGCGGTTGGCCACACCGGCCGTCGTGCTCTCGGACAGGAACTCGTCCGTGCTGACCCGGACCTGCTTGGCGAACGCGACACGAGACTCGCGCATGCGCTGGCGGACGAGCTCGTCGGTGAACTTGGCCCGGCTGGGCACGGGGATGTTGCGGTTGAGGAACGCCTCCTCGGTCTCGGCACCGGCCAAGGCGCCTACGAGAAAACCGACGACGCCACCGATGATGGTGCCCGCGCCGGGCAGGATCAGCGACCCGATCGCCAGACCGGTGAGGAACGTGACACCGAAGGCCCCGAACGCGAGCACCGCCCCGCCCTGGCCGAGCACCTGCGCTCCCTTGGCCTCCGGAAACATGGTGTGCTCGAACTTCGCTTCGACGATCAGGTTCTTGACGAGCTTGTACGGGATGTCGTAGCGGGCGCTGACCTCCTTGATGAGCCCGCCGACGGTCGTGCTGAGCTGGGTGTGCCATGGCTGCAGGTACTCGTAGAACCGCGTCTGGGCCTGCTCGCCGCCGAGGTGGACGGACAGTTCATCCGACAGCTTTCTGCTCACCTCGGCCAGGGTGTCGATGTTGCCGCTGCGCCACTGTCCGATCAGCCGCAGCGCCAGCTCGTACGCCTCGTGCGTGTACCAGTCCGTGTAGATCCTGATCAGATCCGGCACGGCGTCGTTGACCACCGAGCCGATGACGTTGTCGTCGATCATCGCGGCGACGCTCGTGCGGAAACCCAGCGCGCGCCGGTGGATCGCCCCAGCCCGGGCCAGACCGAGCGAGACGGCGTGTTCAGGCTGGCTCGCCCGGACCACCTCGGCCGTCGGGAAGACGGCCTTGGCCACCGTCAGGGTCGGCTCCATGCGGCTCGCCCCACCCGCAAGGATGACCTTCGAGGGCCGCTCCACGCGGGATGCGACGTCCTTCAGATCGCTCTCGTAGCGGCTGAGCCAGCTCGCGCCGCCCAGGGCCGGTAGTGGCGAGTTCAGCGAGTCGTCGAGGTCGCGCGCGGTGATCCGGTAGGTGAGGTCGATCGGGCCGTCGGCCATCAGCGCCACCGCGGCCAGCAGGCCCGCGGTCTCACCGGGCTCGAACCGCTCGCCGGTGAAGAACACCTCCTTGCGGTGCCGGAACTCGATCAGGGCCCGGGCCCGCTCCGAGGGGTGGCGTTCCATGATGCGGCGGATCCGCCGCCGCTTCAGCAGGCGCTGGCTGTCGATGGCCCGCTCCAGCAGGAATTCCTCGATCAGGGCGCCGCCGAGCGCGGCATTGCCGTCGTCGTCGAGCGCGTTGCTCGTCTCGGACTCGATCGCCAGGGTGAAATCCGTGGTGGAGGAGCCGATGTCGATGATGACGACGCGCTCGCCGAGCGTGGCCTGGTTGAGATCGGAGCCGGCCTCCTCGACGATGGTCAGGAATGCGGCCCGCGACTCGGGCATGACCAGCGTCGCCGCCGGTCGCACGATCTCGGACAGGACCTTCTCGTAGTTGGCGACATCGTCTTCGGACCATCCGGACGGGTGCCCGAAGACCACGAGTGTGTGCTCGTCGACCGGTTCGCCGTTGTTCTCCAACTGCCGGATGACGGCGTCGACGAACGTCCCTGTGGGCCGGCTGACGGCGCGGTCCTTGAGGTTCGCCTTCTTGAACGCCACGGACAGGTCGGTGACGTCCGACCGTCGCAGTGCCTCATCGCCGATCACGCTGACGCCCCCGGGCGCGATCCCGACCGCGGTGGTGATCACCCTGCGCCCGGGGGTGATCTCCAGGACGGTCGGCTGCGACGCGGTGGCCGTCAGGCGCGACACGGATGTCTCACCGTGACCGAAGTCGAACCCGATGATGCGACGGATGTCCCTGTCAGCCATGCGGCTCCCTCACGACTTGGCGACCTGCCCGCGTGCGATCACGCGAGCCGGGTCGACGGCCGAAACGAGTGCCGGGCGCAGCACCACCGGCTGGCGCGGCCCGGGGATCGACTCGAACAGCGCCGCGTTGCCGGCATCGGGCTGCACGGCCCGGATGCCCTCGGCCAGCAGCGCGGGACCGAGACGTTCGGCCGCATGCGTCAGACGCTGCTGGTCCTGCCGCTTCGCGGCACCGAGCAGGTCCTGCAGGACCGACGTGGTGCTGTCCCGCCACGGCCAGGCGTCGCGGCCGGTCGGCAACTCCCGGACCTTCGCCAGGACACGGTCGGCACGGGCCAGGGACTCCCGTACCCAGCGGGCGAGCGCTGCCACGTCAGTCTCGGTCCAGGCGCGCAGCTGCGGTTCGGGCAGGTCGGTCGGCCTGGTCTGCTGGGCGGCGGCGTCCGACAGCAGGCCGAAGATGACCCGGTAGAACCAGGGCACGGCCCGTCTGCCGCGCAGCCGGGCCAGGCGCCGGGCCAGTGGGCTCACCTTGGCCAGCGTCACGCAGAGCCCGATCGTCGACAGCACCCATAGCAGGCCCATGCCGATCGGTGCCAGCGGTTCGAGCTCTCGCAGGTAGAACACGAAGAGTCCGAGACTGGCGACGTTCACGACAGCGAGCCAGAGGGGCCCGTCGATGATGTCGTCGCGCATCACCGCGAGTCTGGCGTCACCGTCGGACAAGAATGCGGCCTTGGCGCGGGGAGCCGCCAGCAGGCGTCGGGCCGTCAGAGCCATGTCGTCGAGCAGCAGCGTGGCGTATGCCGCCTGGGGTTGTGTGATGCCGGGCAGGTCGGCGTATGGGCGCGCCAGCCCGCGCAGCGCCTGGTCGACCGCGTCGGCGACGTCGGCGGCCTGACCGAAGGCATTCTCGTGCTCGGCCTGACGCTGCTTCCAGAGACTGACCAACGACATCCGCACCACACCCCTGAACGCGACGTGACTGGATTGTGGCGGGAGCCGCTGGTTTCGGTCGGCGGCCGCCACGCCGCCGGAAGATGCGCTCACCGCGCCGGTACGGTCCGGTGCGGTGGTGCCACGCAGTCTATGCAGTCAGGCAAACCTGAACCCATCCCAGAAGTCTGGGATGGATGGAGCACCGAGGTGTCTCGCCCAGGCGAACTTGTCGAGACACCTTTCAACCAAACCAAGTACCGAACCAGTTTCAAATTCCGGCCAACGTCAGCACGTGATCGAATCCGCGAAGCTGGGCCGGCGAACTCGTCATCGGTAGCACCAGGGCCGGTATGCCGGCGGCCACGGAACCGCCGTCGCCGCTGGGATGGTCGCCGACCATCAGCGTCCGATCTGGCTGTGCCTCCAGGGCATCGAGTGCAGCACGCCAGATCCGTACATCGGGTTTGAGGAAACCGACCTCGTAGGAAAGTACGAATGCATCGATGTAGCGGTCAAGCCCGTGCCGGACAAAGCATTCGCGAATATCCCAGCCGATGTTGCTCACCACGCCGAGGCGAATGCCGCGCGCGCTCAGGGCGGCGAGAGTGGATGACGTGTCCACGTACGGCTCGAGTGCTTCGGCGTGCGTTTCGTGCAGGGCTCGCGCAAACGGCAGGTCCACCCCACGGATCTGCCGCAGGACAGCCAGAATCGCCCGGTCCCACACCTGCGGGTCCAAGTCGCGGGCAATATGAGCAGGGTCCGTAGCCGTTGTCCGCAACAACTCAGCGAATTCCGCGGCGATGCGCTGAGCGTCACCGGCAGCCACCTCCCGGCCGATCAATGCCGCGGCGCTGGCGACCCAGCGGTCGGGGTCTCTGGCGAACAGGGTCCAGGCGAAGTCGAACAGAACGGTTGTCACGGGGTTCGAAGCCACCAGGTCAACCTAGATCAGCGGAACGACTCCCGTGGGGCCATGATCCTCCTGACTGCGCTCGACCGGAACGATACGCGAGTCTGCCGCAAAGCGCGCGATGCGCAGGGGTCGTCGGTCTTGTGATGGTCGTCGATCGCACCGGTGCCCACCACCCGCTCGACCCCTTCATCGCGTTCCGGTCGGTGGGCGTGAGGTCAAAGCAGCGGTGCCGTGCCCCGGTCACCGACCGTAATCGTGCCAAGAGTCGCCTGCCGTCCACACACCGCGGCGCGTCCGACTCGGCTTGGCCAGCCGGCACGCCTTCGGGCTCGTCAGCCTGGTACAAGTAGCCGCAGCATAAAACGGGAACGCTCCCATCATCGACCGTCTCCTATTGACCAGCTCCGCCAGATGCCCTACGGTACGGCTTGGTAAGCGCTTACCCGATTACACACCGTCCCATCCCCACTCCCCATCCTCAACCCCGAATTGGATCATCGGCGGACCAAACGGAGGAACCCATGCACTCGTCACCCATCGCCCGGAGGCGACGACCGCGGCTGCGCCTGGCACTCGCGATCACCACAGTCGCCACCGTCGTCGGCGGCGTCGCCCTGGCCGCGATGATGCCGGCGTCAGCCGCCACCATCGACACCAGCGCCTACTACCAACTGGTCAACGTGTTCAGCGGCAAGGCGATCGAAGGCAGCAGCGGCTCGGTCGTCCAGCGCACCCCGGACAGCTCGGCGTCCAACCAGCAGTTCCAGTTCCTCGACATGGGCAGCGGTTACTACCGCCTCAAGTCGAAGGCCAGCGGCAAGGTCATCGAGATCGCCGGCAGCAGCACCGCGGACGGCGCGACCGTCCAGATGAACTCCGGTGCCGGCAGCAGCGCCTACCAGCAACAGTTCTCCCTGCTGGACAACGGCAACAACGTGGTCCGGTTCAAGAACCGCAACAGCGCGAAGACGCTCGACGTGTGGGAGTGGTCGTCGGCCGACGGCGCCCGCATCTCGCAGTTCCAGGACCTCAACGGCACCAACCAGCAGTTCCGGCTCGTGAAGGCGGGCAGCGGCGGAACCAACCCGACCCCCACCCCGACCGGTGGCAGCGGCGGCCCCAGCACCACGTGGCCGACGTCGGCCGGGTCGGTCAGCGTCTCCGGCACGATCAGCGTCTCCGGCACGTTCGACGGCGGCATGAAGACCTACTGCTGCATCGGCGACGGCGGCCAGAGCGAGAGCCAGGACCCGATGTTCAAGCTGGCCAACGGCGCCACGCTGCAGAACGTCATCCTCGGCTCGCCCGCCGGCGACGGCGTGCACTGCGAGGGCACCTGCACGCTCAAGAACGTGTGGTGGACCGACATCGGCGAGGACGCCGCCACCTTCAAGGGCACCGGCGGCGGCACGTCGTACGTCATCGGCGGCGGCGCACGTTCCGGCAGCGACAAGGTGTTCCAGCACAACGGCAACGGCACCGTGAGCATCAGCGGCTTCTACCTCAAGTCCGCCGGCAAGCTCTACCGCGCCTGCGGCAACTGCTCCAGCTCGTACCAGCGCAACGTCAAGATCGATAACGTCATCCTGGACGACATCGACATGGTCGCCGGAATCAACAGCAACTGGGGCGACATCGCGACCATCACCCGGGTCACCCTGCTCAACAGCTCCAGCGCCACCGTGTGCGGCAAGTACAAGGGCGTGCCCAAGGGCAGCGAACCTTCGTACCTCGGCGAAGGCTGGAACGACAGCAACTGCAAGGTCAAGGAGAGCGACATCACCTACCGGTAGGCCCGCGTCGGCCTGACCGAGTTCTCACACAGGCGGCGTCCACCGGTCGGTGGGCGCCGCCCGCCGGCTGGTCAAGTGAGGCACCCCGAGTCGGGCCACCGGAGCCGTGGCGGACGCCTTTGGCCCGCCCGCCGCCCGCCGGTAGCTTCGGCGGCATGAGTCGTGCGGCCGCTTTCCGGGAGAGGGCGTCCGTCGTGTTCGTATGGTTGGGCGTGCTCGCCGTCGCGCTGGTCTGGATGTGGTTCAACGCCCAGCTCGTGCAGGAACTGGGCACGGAGTCGCTCGGGCGCTCCGGATGGGTCGGCGTGCCTGGCACCGTCGTGGTCTCCCGCTGCTCCTCGGAGATCATCGACCAGGAGACCGCGACGGAGTGGACCGACTGCGTCGGGTACTTCACGCCCGCGGAGCCGTCGCTGCCGGACCGGACCGTCGGCATGTCCAACACGGGCGGGGCGATCGCACCGGGGACCACCGTCGAGGTGCGGCTGGTCAACGGCTTGGCGTTCGAGCGGTCGTTGTTTCGAGCCGGTATGAGCGGGGCCGGGGCACTGCTGTTCGGCCTGCTGGGCGGCATCCCGATCGCGGCGGCGGTGATGGTGCCCTATGGACTGACGGCCCGCGCCGAGCGGTCGCCGCTGCGGCCCGGGGTGCAGGCCGGCGTGTTCGCGGTGATCGCGCTCGTCGGCCAGTTGCTGCTCACGCTGCTGCTCGCCCGATGGGCCGTGATCTGAGCCGGCACAGCTTGCGACGTTAGGCCAGGCCCTGCCTTGCCCTCGTGATCATGGTGGTGAAGATTTCTGTACCGGTCCAGTAAATCTCTTGACCGGTACAGAGCCGCGGGCTTACTGTATCGGTACAGAAGAAGTTTTCCGAAGTCAGGAGACCGTCGTGGAGATGCCAGCCGCCTTCGTCAGCGCCGTCGACAGCGTCACGTACGAGTTCGCCAGCGCCCGCCCCAACGCTCCGGTCGTCCCGCACGTGGAGCGGCCCCGCCGCATCCGGGCGGTCCGCAACGGGCTCGCCCGCGGCATCACCCGGGCCGCCGGTTTGCTCAAGACGGCCTGAGCCGCCCGACTGCTAATGTGAAACCTCGTCCCATCGGCAACCGCGGCGGCCCGCCGCGGCCGAACCGGACGAGCCGCCGCCGGCCGGTGCGGCGGACGTGGCTCAGCGAGTGGCGGTGACGTGGCGGCACGGGTGACCCTGCAGACGATCGCCGACCGTGTCGGCGTGAGCCGGATGACCGTGTCGAACGCGTTCTCGAAACCGGACCAGCTCTCCGCCTCGCTGCGCGAACGGATCCTCGCCGCCGCCCAGGAGGTCGGCTACGTCGGGCCCGACCCCACCGCCCGTGCCCTGGCCAAGGGCACCACGGGCGCGGTCGGGATCGTGCTGACCTCCTCGCTGCGCTTCGCGTTCACCGACCCGGTCGCCACCAGCTTCCTCGGCGCGATCGCCGAGCAGCTCGGCCCGACCGGTCTGGCGCTCACCTTGCTGACCTCGTCCGATGACGGCGAGGTCGTTCCCGCGCGCGACGTCGCCATCGACGGCGCGCTGATCTACTCCTGCGATCCGACGTCGCTGGCCGTGCAGTACCTCACGCGCCGGCGCCTGCCGCTGGTCTACATCGACCAGACCCCGGTCGACGGCATCGCCGCGGTCAACGTGGACGACCGTGCCGGGGCCCGCGCCGCCGCCCAGCACCTGATCGACCTCGGCCACCGCCGGATCGGCCTGCTGATGTCGGGCGTGCACGGCAGGCACGGGCTGATCGGACCGGAAGACGTGACCGTCGACGGGCACGCGTCGGCGCAGCGGCTGCTCGGCTGGCGCGACGCGCTCGACGCGGCCGGGATCGTGCCGCTGATGGCCCGCCAGGACGGATCCGTGCTGGAGCTGGCGAAGGCGGGGGCCCGGCTGCTGCTGGACCGCCCCGACCGCCCCACCGCCATCCTGTGCTTTTCCGATGCGGTCGCCTACGGTGCGCTGCAGGTCGCCGAGGAGCTCGGTATCAGCGTCCCGGCGCAGCTTTCGATCGTCGGCTTCGACGACAGTCCGCTGGCGACGCAGATCCGGCCGGCGTTGACCACCGTCCGCCAGGATGTCGTGGCCAAGGGCCGGGTCGCCGCCGAGGCGCTCAACGCCGCGATCGAGGACACCCGCGCCGGGCGCATCGTCGCCGCCGAGCACGTCGTGCTGCCCACCGAGCTGGTCGTGCGAGGCAGCACCGCTCCCCCACCGGCCTGAACACCGTGGTTCGCGGCATCCGTGTGCCACGAACCAGTCGCCACGCACACCGGTGCCGCGGGGGACGCCAGGACGTCGTCCCCCGCGGCACCGGTACGGCTCAGCCCGCCAGGGCCTGCACCGGTTCGCGGACCGGGGCGGCCGTGGCCACCGCCGGCGTCACCGCCGGGGCAGGCAGGTTACGGCGCACCCAGAACGGGCCGACGATGAGCAGCAGCAGACCGGTCAGCGGGAACATCGCGCCGATCACCTGCTCCCAGGCTGCCAGCGCCATCGGCGCGGGTGGCGACTCCTGGATGCCCAGCAGCGAGAAGATCCGCACCGTGAACGCCGTGACCAGCAGCGCCGTCGTCACCGCCAGGCCCACCGAACGCTTCTGGTACGCCCGGACCGCCAGCCAGATCAGCAGCGGGATCACGTACACCCAGTGGTGCTCCCAGCTCACCGGCGAGACCAGCAGGCCGGTGATGGCCGCGGCCGAGAAGCCCAGGAAGTCCGAGCCCTGCTGGTGCACGTAACGGGCCACGGCCAGACCCGCGACCGCGACCACGGCCAGCACGACGAGCCACCAGTTCGCGAACTGCTCGACCGACATCGCGCGGGCCATCGCCCCGGACAGCGACTGGTTCGGGGTGTCGAAGACGCCGCCGGCGCGGGAGGAGTGCAGGACCAGGCCGCCCCAGTAGGTCGCCGAGTCGCCCGGCATCAGCACGAACCCGGCCGCGACCGTCGCGAGGAACGCCCCGAGCGCGGTGCCGGCGGCCCGCCACTGGCGGGTGACGACCAGGTACCCGATGAAGATCAGCGGGGTGATCTTCAGGCCGGCGGCGATGCCGATGCCGATGCCCCGCCAGCGGCCGGTGTAGCCGCGGAAGTCGAGCAGCACCAGCAGGAGCAAGAACATGTTGATCTGTCCGGCGATCAGCTGGATCCGCACCGGCAGCAGCCAGGTCGCCAGGGCGAGCACGACGACGGTCAGCACGGCGTGCACCCGCGGGTCGCGGACTCCGGCGATCCGCAGCGACAGCCACGCCACCGCGCCGAGCGCGACCAGCGAGACCGCGTTCCACACGAAGCTCGCCGCGCCGATGGGCAGGAACGACAGCGGGACGAAGAACAGGATCGCGGTCAGCGGCGGGTACAGGTACGGCATCGGGCCGTACAGCGGTGACTGGATCACCACGTCGTACAGGGAGGTGCCGTCGCGCACGGCCAGGCCGCTGGCCAGGTAGACCTTGAGGTCGACGGTCCAGCGCTGGACCCAGTAGGCGTCGTGGGTGAACACGGCCTCGGCGATCAGTGCCAGCACGATGGCGCTGAGGACCACCGCGATCGCGGTGCCGATGACGAGCCGACGGCTCGGGCGGGTGGACGGGGTTTCTGTGGTGTACATGGTCAGCCTCTCTTGAAGGTGAGTGGGCGGCGGTTGGCGGGGATCGGGCTCGGGTCGCGCGGCAGCGACGGTGCGGCCGGCTCCTGTTCCCGGATCGGGGGTCGGGGTCGGGTACGCCGGGCGGATGGCCCGGCCAGTAGCGGGGGCAGCGGATGCGGTCCGATGAGCAGGTCGTCGTGCCCGGCCAGGCGGTGCCCGGCGTCGGTGACGCCCAGGCGGGCCAGCACGCCGAGCGCGTCGTGCTCGTCGCAGCCGTTGAGCATCACGTTGACCTGCCCGTCGGTGGTGGCGACCTCGTCGGTCGGGCGCAGTGCGCCGACCGGCACGTGCGCGCCCGCGGGCAGGCGCACCAGGGTGGCGATGTCGGAGCGGGCCGAGCGGCGGCGGGCCGTGCCGGTGTGGTGCGCGCGGATCTGGTGTTCGACGACCCCGGCCAGCAGCGCGGCGCTGCGCTGCCAGGTGAAGCAGCCGGCCCAGGTCCGGCATGCCTGCGCGGCCCGTCGGACGGTCGCGGGGTCGGCCAGTGCCGTCAGCTGCTCGATCAGTGCTGCGGGCAGGTCGTCCGGGGAGTCGACGAGGTGTCCGGTCCGCCCGGCCCGCAGGAAGTCCCGGGTGCCGGGTGCCTGCAGCGCCACGCCGGGTACGCCGTATGCGGCGGCGGCCAGCAGCGGGCAGCCGCAGGCGGTGCCGGTGGCGGTGGACACGGTCAGCCAGGCGCGGCGCAGCCAGGCGTCCCTTTCGGCGTCGGTGACCCGGCCGTGCAGGGTCACCGTCGCCAGTGAGGTCGCGGCCCGGTCGCGCAGTGCGGCGAGTTCGGGGCCGTCGCCGAGAATCTCGACGCGCAGGCCCGGCACCGCCGAGGCGACCTGCGGCACGGCTTTGAGCAGCAGGTCGATGCGCTGCTCGGCGACCAGGTCCACGTCGACGACGATCGTCGGCGCCGGGGACCGGGCCGGGTCCACACCGGACCCCGCGGACGGTGGCGTACCGGGCGGGACGACGAAGATCGGGCCGCCGAAGCGGTGCCGGTGCCGCAGGTCGTGCCGTGCCGACGGGGACAGCACCACCACGGCCTGGTCGGGGCGGTTCCAGCGGGACACCGGCCCGGTGATCAGCCGGCGCAGGCGCCCGGCGGGGCGTCGGCGGATCCGGTGCACCACCGGCACCACCGGCACGGACTGGCCGGTGACCAGCGGTATCACTGCTCCGTGGTCGCCGCCGTCGAGGATGGCGTCGAACCGGGCGCCTTCGCCGACCAGGCGGGTGAGGGCGCCCAGCGGGCTGAGCGAGCGCAGGATCCGTACGCCGGCGATGGTCTGCTCGGCGCTCAGGCCCGGTGTCCGGGTCGTCGACCAGGTCACCTCGCAGCCGTCGGCGGCCCAGCGCCGGGTGATCTCGTGCAGGTAGTGCTCGACGTCGCCGGCGTGCGGGTGCCCGATGTCGTACCGGCTGAGCACGAGCACCCGCCGGGGGCTGCGCGGGATGGGGTGTGGGGTGTTCATCGGGCACCTGCCTGGCTGGTGCCGAGCCGGTCGGCCCGGTAGAGGCGCAGCAGGTCGGTGAACGCGGCCCGGCCGTCGCGCAGCGGGCGGAACGTCGAGCGTGCGTCGTCGGTCCAGGTGACGGGGATCTCGGCGATGCGGCCGCCGGCGCGGCGCAGCTGGCGTAGCAGTTCCACGTCGAAGGCGAATCCGTTGACCTGGCAGCGGTGCAGCGCCTGCTGGACCGCGACCCGGTCGAAGATCTTGAAGCCGCACTGGGTGTCGTGGATGCCGGGCACGAGCCGGCGGGCCAGTAGCCGGAACACCGACCCGCCGAGCCGCCGCAGCAGCGGCTGCGGGTGGGTCAGTTCGGCGCCGGGTGCGTGGCGGGACGCGATCGCGGCGGTGGCGCCGGCTTCGAGTTCGGCGACGGCCCGGTTGAGGGTCGGCACCGGGGTGGACAGGTCGGCGTCGATGAAGCCGACGAACCGGGCGTTGCTGCCGGCGATGCCGCGGCGCACTGCCGCACCCTTGCCGGGCCGGGAGCAGCCGACGACGACCACCTCCACGTCCCAGCCAAGAGCGTCGACGATGGTGGCGGTGTCGTCGGTGCTGCCGTTGTCGACGACGACGACGCGGGTGTGCCAGGGCTTTGCCGACAGGAAGCCGGTCACCGCGGCGAGCGTCGCGGGCAGCCGGGCGGCCTCGTTGAACGCGGGTACGACCAGTTCCAGGTCGGCGTGCTCGCGTCGGTTCGGTGCCCGCCCCGGCGGCGCCGTGCTGGACTTCAACGGGTTCACCACCCACCTCCCGGGGCGGCGGCATCGGCGATCAGGGAGCCGCGGGCGGTGGTGTGCTCGCCGGCGAACAGCTTGGGGTGGGCGGTGCGGATGCCGCCGACGACCATGTCGTAGGGCACGTCGTCGAATTCGCCGTGCTCGTGCAGGAACTCCATGTGCCGGCGGCCGTCCTCGTCGTACGGGTGGTACATCGAGTCGGTGCGTCCGTCGAACTCCAGCGGCTTGATCTTGTAGAGGTGGCAGAGCAGCTTGTTGAAGACCGGCGTGGCGCGCACCCAGCGTCCGTCGAGGTACACGGTGGTCAGGCTGTGGAAGGTGAAGATGTTGCCGCCCATCAGCTCCTCGAGGCGGGGCGAGGCGAGGTGGTTGCGCACGTCGCCGTAGTAGATGCGGCTGGGCACGCCGACCGAGCGCACCGCGGCGGCGTACACGATGGACTTGTGCACGCAGAAGCCGGTGCCGCGGGTGATCGTGGAGCTGGCCCGCAGTCCGTGGCGGGACAGGTCGGCGCCGTACACCTCGTAGTGGATGCCGTCGCGCACGGCGTAGTAGAGCGCGACGGCCTTCTCGATCGGGGTCAGGTCCGTGCCGCCGCCGGGCAGTGCCCGGGCGACGAAATCACGCACGACGTCGGAGTCGTAGTCGAGGAACTCGGTGGTCTGGAGCAGGGCGGTGTCGACGGCTTGGGTCGGCATGGTGGTTTCCTCCCGAGGTAGGGCTGGTCGATGAGGGCGGAGCGGGGTGGGGACGGCCTCATAGGCCGAGCATCTTGGCGATGCGCTGGCGCTGGATGTCGGAGGTGCCGGAGTAGATGGTCCCGGCGACGGCGTCGCGCAGGTCCTTCTCCAGGCCGTACTCGGTGGTGTAGCCGTAGCCGCCGAAGATCTGGACGGCGGACAGCGCGGAGGCCAGGTTGCCTTCGCTGGCGATCAGCTTGCTGGCGGCGATGTCGACGGTGACGTTCTCACCGTTGCCGAGCCGCTGGCCGGTGTCATACAGCCATTTGCGGGCGTTGTTCACGCTGATGTGCATGTCGGCGATGCGGTTGGACACCGACTGGAAGCTGCCGATCTTCTGGCCGAACTGCTCGCGGGTGCGGGCGTAGTCGATCGAGCGCTCCAGCCGGTGCTGCATCTCGCCGACGTTGATGATGAACGAGCAGAGGATCTCCCACTTCATGACGTGGTCCATGACGAGGTAGCCGGCGCCGAGCGAGCCGATGACGTTGGCTGCCGGAACCCGGCAGTCGTCGAGGAACAGCTCGCAGAACGGTGAGGTGCTCAGGCCCATCTTGGTGACGGGCGGTCCGACGACCAGGCCAGGTGTGTTGCGCTCGACGAGGAACGCGGTCAGCGCGGCGGGGCTGCCGCGTTTTCCGGTCAGCGCGTAGACCACGATGACGTCGGCGATGGGGCCGTTGGTGACGAACGCCTTGCTGCCGTTGAGGACGTAGTCGGCGCCGTCGCGTACGGCGGTGGTGCGCATCGCCATCACGTCGGAGCCGCCGGACGGTTCGCTGATCGCGTGCGCGCCGATGATCGATCCGTCGCAGACCCTGGTGAGGTAGCGGTCCTTGAGGTCGGTGGAGCCGAAGCGTTGCAGCGGCACGCCGGTGCTGACCAGGTGGGTGGACACCGAGAAGCTGAATCCGCCGTCTCGGCAGGCGTAGCCGAGCCCTTCCAGGACGTACATCGTGGTGAGCAGGTCCTGGCCGAGGCCGCCCCAGCGCTCGTCGAAGGGCAGGCCCAGCAGGCCGGTCTCGCGGACCGTCTGCCATGCCGCGGTGCCGAACTCGCGGTGCGCGTCGCGTTCGAGGTGGTCCTTGCCCGCGGCCTCGCCGAGCTCCTCGGCCAGGGCGCGCAGGTCGCGCTGCTCCTCATTCCAGGTGATCATGGTGGTCAGCTCCCTTCGGCGGCCGCGTGCGCGGCACGGCCGCGGCGCTGGCGCAGGACGTTGCGGTCGACCTTGCCGGTCGAGGTCCGGGGCAGGGCCTCGTCGACCAGTTCGAACGAGCCGGGTATGGCGGTGCGGGGCAGGGCGGCGGCGCAGTGCACCCGCAGGTGCAGCCCGTTGACCGCCGACGCGGTCCGGGCCCGGACCACCGCGTGCAGGATGTTGCCGGCGTGCTGGTCCGGCACGGCGATCACGGCGGCTTCGACGACCTCCGGGTGGGCGAGCACGACCTGCTCGACCTCCTGCAGGTTGGTTCGCACGCCGCGGACCTTGACCTGGTGGTCGTTGCGGCCTTCGAGGAAGACCAGCCCGGACTCGTCGCGCCGGACCAGGTCGCCGGTGCGGAACCAGCCGTCGTGCCAGCGCCCGTTGTCGGTGCCGAGGTATCCGCGGGCCCGGAACGGGGTCCGTACGACGAGTTCGCCGGTGCCGGCGCCGGTGAGCTCGGCGCCGTCGGCGTCGACGACGGTGGTCTCGACGCCGGTGATCGGGTGCCCGATCGGCATCGCACCGTGGGCGCGTACCTGCTCGGGGTCGACGTGGTACAGGAAGCTGTCGTTGGTCTCGGTGCAGCCGTAGACGTTCCACAGTCGGGCGTTGGGGAACGCCTCGACGATCCGGTCCAGCAGGGCCGGTGGCACGACGTCGCCGGTGAGCAGCACGTCGCGTACGCCGGGGAAGCGGTCGCCGCCCTCGGTCACCAGCCGGAAGAACAGCGGGACCGCCTGCACCACGGTCGGCTGCCGGTCCCGGCAGAACGCCGCCAGCCATGCCGGGTCGGCGGCTCGTTCCGGGTCCACCAGCTGCGCGCACGCGCCGGCGGCGAGTGCGGCCCACACGTCGAGCAGGCACAGGTCGAAGTTGAGGGGTGCGTAGTTGAGCACCCGCGCGCCGGGCGCGATGTCGAAGGTCATCGCCGTCCAGTCCAGGAACGCGTCGACGCCGTCGGTGGACAGTTCGACGACCTTCGGTGTGCCCGTCGATCCGGATGTGGTCAGCAGCAGGCCGGTGCCGGGCAGCGGCCGGCCGGGGGCGCCGCTGGGCCGGGCCGTGACGCGGCCGTCGGTGCTGTCGAGGATGTCCGCGCAGCCGACGAGCGCGCACAGCCGGGTCAGCGCCTCGGCGCCCAGTGACGCCGAGGGCAGCAGCACCCGGCGGCCTGCCGCGAACGCGGCGATCAGCAGCGCGATGGTGTCGGGGGTCTTCACGGCCGGGATGCAGACCGGCAGCTGCGGGTCGATGCGCAGTGCGGTCAGCGCCTGCCGGGCGAGCAGGACCCGGTTCTGCAGTTGCCGGTAGGTGACGATGTCGCTGTCGGTGGCCAGGGCCGGGGCGTCGGGTGTGGCGCCGACCTGGTCGGCGAAGGCGGCACAGAATGATGGCGTGGGCACGGTTTTCTCCTGTTCGGGTCGCTGAGGGTGGGCGGTGGTGGGCGGGTCAGGGGTGCGCGTCGACCAGGCGGCCGCCGCCGGGGACGGTGTCGTGCAGGCCGGCGATGCTGAGCAGCCGGCGCAGGCAGGCCTGGTTGGAGGTGACCACGGGGACGTCCAGTTGCCGTTCCAGCGCGGCCACCGCGTCCCAGGAGCGAAAGCCGCTGCCGGGGATCAGCACCCCGTCGGCGTCGGGCGGGAATGCGGCGGCCACGTGCCGGCTGACCTCGTCCGGGTCGACCGCCCAGCGGCCGCCCTGGTCGAACAGCCGGTGCCGCTGCACCGTGTCCCAGCCGGCGCCGAGCTGGTAGTGGACCAGGCCCGCCACCTCGTGGCCCGCTTCGGCCAGGTAGCGCTCGGCGGCGGCGAACGTCGGCGCGGTGAACCACGGCGGGGCCACCACCAGCGGGCGGCGTATGCCGAGCTCGTTGAGCCCGGCGCGGATCGCCTCCCCGGCGGTGTAGACCGGGGTGCCGCTGGCGAGTTCGCCGGCCGCGGCGGCGAAGCCGCGGTCGAACTCCAGGCCGCCGAAGAAGCTCGCCGAGGCGAAGCACAGGCAGATCGCGGTCAGGTCCATCTGGCCGAGCTGGGTCAGCCCGCGGCGGATGTCGGGGTGGGCGATCAGGTGCTGCCAGGTCTCGTGGGTGTATTCGGCGCCGGTGCTGGTGGGGCTTTCGAAGCGGGCGGCGTGCACGCTGACCCCGGCCGGTGCGCGGCGCGACAGCTCCGCCTCGACGACGGGGTCGTTGTGCACGACCAGCACGCCGAGCTGCGCGACCCAGGCCGCGGCCCTCACGGCCGGCTCCGGTCGCCGGCCGTGCCCGCGCCGACCCGCGGCTCGGCGCCGGCGGTCGGCTCGCTGTCGGCGAGCGGGGTGTCGTGGCTGGTGCCCGCCGGGCTGCCGGGGCCGGCCGGTGCGCGGCGGGGCAGGCCGAACCAGGCCAGGGCAGCGCCCGCGGCGGCGGCCACGGCGGTGGTGACGAACGCGGCCCCGAAGTCGCCGGGTCCGGGGTCGACGCCGAGGACCAGCACGAGCACGGCGACGCCGAGGGCGCCGCTCATGTACTGCGCGGTCGTCATCAGTGCGCTGCCGACGCCCTGGTTGCGGTCGTCGATGTCGGCGGTGCCGGCGATGAACATCGACACGTACGTGATGCCGTGCGCGAAGCCGGTGATCAGCAGCCCGGGCAGCAGGTGCAGCAGGTAGCTTTCGCCGTGCACCTGCACGGCCAGCAGGCCCAGGCCCACGGCGTTGCCGACGAAGGCCAGGCACAGGGTCGCCCGGACGCCGAGGGCGGCCACGATCCGGGCCGCGACCGAGTTCGCGACGGTGATCGCCGCGGCCATCGGCAGGAACGCCATGCCCGCCGCGATCGGGCCGTAGCCGCGCAGCTGCTGCAGCAGCATGGTCAGGACGAAGAACTGGTTGCCGACGCTGGCCATGTACAGCGCGGTGCTGCCGCAGCCGACCAGCAGCGACCGGGTGCGCCGCAGCAGCGGGTCGACCAGCGGGTGGGCGCTGGCGCGTTCGCGCAGCACGAACCCGGCCAGCAGCACGGCCGCGACGGCGAAGGCGGCCTGCGTGCCGCCGTAGCCCCACCCGTTGCTGGACGCCCAGGTCAGGGCGAGTGCGGTGGACAGCACGGTGCCGGTGCACAGGATCGCACTGGGCACGTTCAGCTGGCTGGCCGTGGCCGTGGTGCCGCGGCCGCGGGAAAGCCACCGCACGGCGCCGATCGCACAGATGAGGGCGAGCGGCAGGTTGATCAGGAACACCCAGCGCCAGGACACGGTGCTGAGCAGGCCGCCGATGACCACGCCGGTGGCCAGGCCGGATGCGCCGACGGTGCCCCATACGCCGAGCGCGCGGTTGCGGGCGGGGCCGGCCGGGAACGACGTGTTGATCAGGGCGATGATCGCCGGTTGCAGTGCCGCCGCGGCGACGCCCTGCACGGCGCGGGCGATCAGCAGCAGTGCGGGGGCGGTGGCCAGGCCGCCGGCGAGGGCGGCGACGCCGAACACGGCCATCGCCGCGATGAACAGGTTGCGGGGCCCGAACCGGTCCGAGGCCCGGCCGCCGACGACCAGGAAGCCGGCGAAGAAGACCGCGTACCCGCTGACCACCCACTGGATGGAGCTTTCGGACAGGTCGAACTCGGCGCCGATGTTGGGCAGGGCGATGTAGACGATGGAGTAGTCCAGGGCGATGAGGAACTGCGCGATCGCCAGGATGGTCAGGGTCGCGGCGGGCGACGTCGGCTTGGCGACGGCCCCGGTCCGCTTGAGAGAGGTCATGATCGGGTCACCTCGGGGTGAGGTCGAAGGGGCGGGCGGTGGGCGCGTCGAGCAGTGCCGGGCCGAGTGCGGCCGGGCCGGCGTAGACCGCGCGGGCGCCGGCCAGGACCAGCTCGGCGCGGGTGGCGACGCCGGTGCTGACACCGATCGGGCGCATGCCGGCGGCGTTGGCCATGCGCACGTCGTCGACGGCGTCGCCGACGACGATGCAGTCGGCCGGGGCGGTGTCCAGGGCGGCAGCGGCGAGCAGGGCCAGGTCGGGGTGCGGCTTGCCGCGCTCGGTCATGCCGTGGCAGGCAAGGGTGTCGAAGGCGTCGAGCAGCCCGGCGGCATCCAGCAGTTCGATGGCGCTGGGCCGTACCTTGCTGGTGACGACGGCCAGCGGGTGGCCGCGTTCGCGCAGCGCGGCGAGCAGTTCGGGTACGCCGGGAAAGACCAGCCGGGACGCGGACGGGATGACGGTCTGGGTGAACAGTTCCCGGGCCCGGTCGGCGGCCTGTGCGACGGCGGGGTGGTCGGCGGGCAGGTCCAGCAGCCCGGCCAGGGACGCGGCCAGCGGGCGGCCGACGGTGGCACGCAGCCGGTCGTCGGCGGCGGTGCGGCCGTGCTCGGCGACGACGGTGCGCAGCACCTTGGTCATCGCGGCGGGGGTGTCGACCAGGGTGCCGTCGACGTCGAACAGGATCGCGGTGGTCATGGCTGCTCCCGCAGGGCGCAGGCGACCTCTGCGGCCAGGGCGCTGGTGGACAGCAGCACCGACCGGTTGGCTGCGGAGGTGCGGCCGCGGGTGGCCGCGGAGACCCGGCTGAGGATGTACGGGGTCATCGCGGGTCCGTGCACGCCGGCCGCTTCGGCCTCGGCCTGGACCTCGCTGATCAGCGCGTAGACCTCCGCCGAGGGCAGCGCGTCCAGTTCGCTGATCGGATGGGTGACCAGGAATCCGCCCTGGTTGCCGACCTGCCAGTGCAGCCGGATCGCTTCGGCGAGTTCGGTGAGGTCCTCGACGCGGCGGGGATTGCGTACGCCGCTGGAGACGCTGTAGTAGGCGGGGAAGTCGTCGCAGCGGTAGCCGACCACGGGCACCCCGAGGGTCTCCAGGTATTCCATGGTCAGCGCGGGGTCGAGCAGGGACTTGGCGCCGGCGCAGACCACGGCGATGCGGTGGCGGGTGAACTCGACCAGGTCGGCGGAGATGTCGAGGCTGCGGGTGGCGCCGAAGTGCACGCCGCCGATGCCTGCCACCGCGAACACTTCGATGCCGACCTGCCCGGCCGCGACGAGGGCGGCCGAGACGGTGGTGCCGCCGTGTCCGCGGCCGGCCAGCACGGAGCCGATGTCGCGGGTGCTGACCTTCGGGATGTCCGGGGTGGTCGCGAACAGTTCGACCTGCTCGTCGGACATGCCGATGACGAACTTGCCGTCGACGATGCCGGTGCGGGCGGGGGTCGCGCCGCCGGCCCGGATGGTCTTGTCGATGTCCAGTGCGGTCTGCAGGTTGAGCGGGTAGCTCAGGCCGTGCACGACGCCGGACGATTCCAGGGCCACCACCGGTCGGCCGTAGGCCAGCGCGTCGGCGACCTCCTCGGAGATCGTGAAATAGCTGTTCATGGGTCCTCCTATACGACGGTGTGGCAGGTGTGCGGGGCCGGGGCGGCGGGCGGGGTGCGCTCCCCGCCCGCCCGCGCCGGAGGCGGTTCAGTACTCGGAGTAGCCGTCGGCGTCGAGGTTGTGCCGCTCGTGGCCCTGCAGCGGCGGGTTGAACACGCTGATCAGTTCCATGTCGGCGTCCGGGTCGGCGATCAGGAAGTGCTCGTCGTGCTGGTCGAGGGCGTAGATGACGCCGGGCTCGATTTCGTGGGTGACGCCGTCGGAGATCACCTGTCCGCGGCCGGAGATGCAGTAGCAGGCCTCAAGGTGGTTGCGGTACTGCAGCGGCGACTTCGAGCCGGCCTTCACCACCGTGTGGGCAACGGCGAAGCCCATGTTGTCCTTGGCGACGAGCAGCCGGAAGCTGGTGCCGTTGCCCCAGTCGACGGCGGGAACCTCGGTCCTGGCCTTGACGATCATGTTCGTATTCCTTTCTGTGTCCGCGCCGGGTTCGGTGGGCGGCGCGGTCGGATGGTGGGTTGGTGCACCTGGCGGTACGGGGGTGGGTCAGACGAGGCTGTGGGCCTCCTCGACGAATGCGGCGATCGAGGCCACCGAGCTGAACTGGGCGGGCGAGATGTTCTGGTCCTCGACGGCGATGTGGTAGCGGTCGGCGACCCAGGCGATGAGCCGCAGCAGCCCGAGGCTGTCGACCAGCCCGTTGTCGAGCAGGTCCAGGTCTGCCTGGAGCTGCTCGGCGGGGACGTCGGGGGCGAAGGTGGTGACGATGAACTGCCGGATCTCGGCCTCGTGGGACATGTGGGGTCCTTTCCTCGGGGCCACCGGCGGCGTTGCCGGGGCGGGCTGGTGGGGCGGGTTCGCCGCGCCGGGGTGCGCCGGCGCGCCGTCGGCAGGGTGCGCAGGGCCGGCGGCTGCGGTGCGGCTGCTGAGCAGCTCGACCAGCAGCACCTGGTCCGGGTCGGCGCGGCCGGCGTTCTCGCCGAGCACGACCTGGCGCAGATCACCGGCGATGCGGTGCGCGCCCCGGTGATGGCGGCGGACGGTGTCGGTCGTCGGGCCGAGGCCTGCGGTGGTGTCGGGCAGCGTGAGGTCGTCGACGAACACCTGGTTGACCTGTGCGAGCACGGCCGGCGGCAGGTCCTGACCGGACACGTTGACCAGCAGCGCGCCCTTGGCCAGGTGCATGGCCGCGGGTGGGTCACCGGCGGCGTAGCCGACCGGATCGGTGATGACGATCAGGTTCGCGCCGAACGCCGACTCCGCGGGCGAGGCCGCCGGGGCCAGCACGATGCCGGCCAGTTCCAGTTCCTCGACCAGCTGCGCGTCGAAGACCTGCCGGTCCGACGGCTGCCGGTGGAGCAGGTCGCGGTGGGGCCGGGTGTCGTGGTCGGAGGTGTCGTGCCGGGCGGCCCGCTGCGGGCCGGCGGCCCCGTCGGTGAGGTACACCGACAGGTGGCTGATGCCGGGCACGTGGCGCGCCAGCACGGTGGTGTGCAGTTGCGCGGCGTCGCGGGAGCCGATCACCGACGCGGTGACCACACCCCGGCCGAGCAGGTGCCGTGCCGCCAGGGCGGCCAGCACCGCGGCGCGGTACGCCGGCCGCTGCGCGGGCAGCCCGGGCGGGCTGTCGATCCGGTCCCAGATCTCGGCCGACAGGATGGACGTCGCGCCGATCATCAGCTGCACGGCCACCGTGTCGACCGGGTCGGCCGCGCCGCCCCAGAGTTCTCCGGGACCTGAACGGGCGAACAAGGTGCCCATCGGGCTCTCCCTCCGTGGTCGTGGTTGCGACTCTCACGGTGGGTGCCGGCGCTATCGGCGCGCCTTCAGGAAGTTATCGACGGGCTTGCCGCCGGGAACAGCGTTCGAAGTCCGCTTCGATAGCGGACTGCGATTTGGTGATGACACAAAGCCACGGCACAGCCACCACCTGGAGGAAAGTCACCATGTTTGTCACCCGCAACGCCGCCGCCATCGCCGTCAAGTTCGCCGTCACCGCGGCCGCGCTCACCGCCGCGTTCGCCATCGGTCTGGCCGGCGGCGCCGACGCCGGTCAGAACTCGGCGGGAGAGGTGATCTGCCCCGCGGACACGCACTGGAGCATCCAGCTGGGCACCTGCGTCCGGGACGACACCTTCTGAACCGCCTTGCCGACATAGCGCTGGGGCCGCCCGCTTAGCGGGCGGCCCCAGCGCTATGTCGGCCTCGGGCGGTCCGGCAGCCGAGCGCCAAGACCCGGCCGGCAGCCCGACCCACCGGCTAGACCGGCCGGTTGCCTGCCAGTCCAGCCCAGGCCGCGACACCTTCGGCCACCGGCGGAGCGAGCTGATCCGCCTTCGCCAGCAGCAGGTTGGCCCGCTCCTGCCAGAACGTGGAACCGAGCCGACCGAACAGTTCCGCGGCCTCCCACAGGTGCGCCGCGCCGGCCTCGGGCCGCCCGGTGGCCAACGCGATCTCGCCGAGCGAGAACCGGCAGCGCGCCTCGACCAGACGCTCGCCGAGGCTGCGGGCCCGCTCCAGGGTGTGCGCGATGATCACCTCGGCGTCGTCGGACCGGCCTTCCCGGTGGCGCAGCAGGCCCAGGCTGTACAGGGCGTGGGTCTCCCCGATCCGGTCGCCGGTGTCCCGGACGATACGCAGCACCTGGTGCAGGCACGGCTTGGCCAGATCGAGCCGGCCCGTCGCCAGGTGGACCTCGGCGAAGCGGTGCAGGACCTGCGCCTGCACCCGCAGGCAACCGGTCTGCTCGCAGATGACCAGCGCCTGGTCCAGCAGTTCGGTCGCCCCCTGGTAGTCGCCCTCGTCCATCCGGTGCTTGGCCAGGTTGCGCATGATGTGGGCCTCACCGATGCGGTCACCGACCCGGCGCATGATGTCCAGCGAGGCCGTGTACTTGCCCAGCATCGACGCGACGTCGCCGCGCAGGCCGTCGATGTGCGCGGCGTTGCGCAGCACCAGGGCACAGCCGTGCTCCAGCCCCTCCGCCCGGAACATCTCCAGCGCAGTGGCGAAGCAGTCGTCGGCTTCGGCGAGCCGGCTCTGGAACAGGTACAGCGTGCCCAGCGAGTAGCGCATCGCCGCCATGCCGATCCGGTTGCCGTCGCGTTCGGCGGCCTGGTAGGCGAGGCTGGTGCACTCGCGCCAGTCGTCGAAGTAGCCCTTGGACTCGAACAGGCTGATCATCGTCAGGCTCAGGTCCCAGCACAGCTCGCTCAGACCCGCCTCGGCCGCCTGGCGGACGGCGACGGCCAGCGCCCGCCGCTCGGCCTCCCACCAGTCTGCCGGGTCGCCGATCTGGCGGGCGGCCTCCTCGCGTGGCATGGTCCACCGCTGCGCACCGCCGTGCAGGGTGGTGTAGTTGCCGCCGTAGTCGATCTGATGCGCGGCCTCGGCCAGGGCCAGCCACCCGCCGAGCACCCGGGCCAGCGCCGCCGCGCTGTCCTGATCGGTCTCCTCCTCGCCGAGCTTCTCCGCCGCGTACACCCGGATCAGGTCGTGCAGGCGGTAGCGCACCGATGTGTACGGGTACTGCACGATGTCGACCAGGCGCGCGTCGACCAGGCTCTCCAGGATCTCCTCGGCCTCATCCGTGGAGCAGTCCAGCAGGGCCGCGGCGGTCCAGCCCGGAAAATCGGGGGCCCGCAGCAGCGAGCAGAGCCGGAACAGCCGCTGTGCCCTGCCGTCCAGCGCCCGGTAGGCCAGCCGGATGCTGGAACGCAACTCCAGGCCGTGATGGGTGAACTCGTCCAGGCGCTTGGCCTCGTCGCGCAGCCGGTGCACCAGCCCACCCAGCCGCCAGTGCGGGCGCGACGCCAGCCGCGCGCCGGTGATCCGCAGGGCCAGCGGCAGCCCGCCGCACAGGTCGGCCAGTTCGGCGGCGTCGGCGCGGTCGGCGAGGATCCGGTCCCGGCCGACCATGCCGGTCAGCATCTGCAGGGACTGCTGCAGGTCGAAGACGTCCAGGTCGATCTGCCGGACCCCGGGCAGGCCGGTCAGGCGCAGCCGACTGGCGATGATCACCCCGCATGAGGAGCTGCCGGGCAGCAGCGGCAGCACCGGCACATCGGGTGGGACGTCGTCGAGCACGACGAGCATCCGCTTGCCCGACAGCATGCTGCGATACAGCTCGCCGCGCTCGTCGACGCCGTCGGGGATGGCCGAGCCGGTGACGCCGAGCGCGCGCAGGAACCGTGCGAGCAGTTCCGCGCTGCGGTCCTGGCCGTCCCAGGTGTGCATGTCGGCATACAGCTGACCGTCGGGATAGTGTTCGCCAAGTTCGTGGGCTGCGCGGATGGCGAGGCTGGACTTGCCGACCCCGTCCATGCCCGAGATGACCACCACGGGCATGCCGCGATGGTCGCGGTCGTCGTCCGGGGAACGGCCGAGGACTTGCCGGATCTGGTCGAGCTGGTCGTCGCGGCCGACGAAGTCGGTGATGCTGGCCGGCAGCTGGCGGGGTAGGACCGGAGTCGGCTGGCGGGGTTGGGGCGGTGTCCACCTCGGCGCCGGTGGCGCGGCGGCCGGTGACGCCTCGTCGGTGGGCCCGAGCGAGGGGTCGCGCTGCAGGATGGCCCGTTCCAGGTGCTGCAGCTCCGCGCCCGGGTCCAGGCCGAGTTCCTCGGCGAGGATCTCCCGGGCCCGGCGGGCCGCGGCGAGCGCGTCGGCCTGCCGGCCGCACCGGTAGAGGGCCAGCATCAGGTAGGCGTGCAGCCGTTCCCGCATGGGTTGTTCGACCACGAGTGCCCGCAGTTCGAGGATCACTTCCTGGTGGCGGCCCAGCTCGAGGTCGAGTTGGATGCGTTCCTCGACGGCGGTGAGGCGCTGGTCCTCCAGGACGGTGGCGGCGCGCTGGACCTGGTCGCTGGAGATGCCGGACAGTGCGGCGCCGCGCCACAGGGCCAGGGCTGCGGTGAGGGTGGCGGACGCTTCGGCTTTGGCTCCCGCGTCGGCCTGCCGACGCGCGTCGGCCAGCTGGGCGGCGAACTGGAGGCTGTCGACGTGTTCGGGGGCGAGTTGCAGCAGGTAGCCGGGTGGTCGGGTGTCGATCGCCTCGGGGTGGCCGATCTCCTGGAAGATGCGGCGCAGTGCGGAGATGCAGATCTGGATCTGGCTGCGTGCGGTGGTCGGCGGGTCCGCGCCCCAGACGGCGTCGATGAGCTGGTCCACCGGCACGACGCGGTTGGCGTTGAGTCCCAGGACGGCCAGGACGGTGCGCTGGCGTGCTCCGCCGAGGTTCACCGATCGGTCGCCGATCGTCATTTCCACAGGGCCGAGAAGTCGCAGACCCATCCAGTGTCTCCCCCGCTGGCTGTATGGTCGGCTTACAATAACTCACG
Source organism: Catellatospora chokoriensis (assembly GCF_011297315.1). Taxonomy (NCBI): domain Bacteria; kingdom Bacillati; phylum Actinomycetota; class Actinomycetes; order Micromonosporales; family Micromonosporaceae; genus Catellatospora; species Catellatospora chokoriensis. The sequence continues at coordinate 27,724 of NZ_JAAOTI010000008.1, read as the reverse complement.
ACAATTCTCATGTCGACGATAATCGATATATTGTATATGTTTAGGACCCCCGCTCACGCGAATCCCAATCCCTGGACCATTGCATTCACGCAGGCCCAACCACCTGCGGCACGAATTCACAAGGCAGCCGCAACGCCACTGTCCGGCGTTCACCGATCGGCATCACCAGTCCCAAGGCCCCGCCGCTCGGCGAGGCTCGGCCCCCGTTCGCGTCTCCGGGCTAGCATTCGTCAACGGTGCTGGCCGAGCCCGGGCTGACCAGGCCCCAGCGAGTGGGGCACCTTCGGGCACGACGACACCCCGTTCGACCGGGCAGTGGCCGAACTGGTTTCATACGCAGCCGGTAGAAGCTCCCGGGCGTTGGCGACGCTTTCCGGAGCGCCGGGCATAAGCCGCCAGCTCACGCGTAATACTTGTGCGCCGTCTCCGGCGGTTCACCGAGTTGCAGGAACTTCGCGACGATCGCGCCGGCAACGCGTACCACCGTGACTCGATCCGAGAAAGAATCATGCCCGGTGACCGCCAACCGGGGGCCGAATATCAGCAGGTCGCCCTGGATGACTCCGGTCTCGGTGCATGGTCGGACTGCCGGACCTTCAGATTCGAACAGCGCAAAGCCCGCGGCGGTTTTGCCACCGTCGGCCTCCCAGCGGTAGAGAACTCCGCCTGGCAACTCGGTGACCCTGAAAACGCCAAGTACGAACACTCGCTGATCCCTTCGACTGCCACTGAGACCCTAGTACGGCAGGTGCACTTCTAGTGACCTGCCGAGTTCGAGCTGGTGGCGCCGTTTGTAGTGGCTGACGCGGGCTTGGGCTTGGTGTCGCCGTCGCCATCTGGACCAGGCGATCACGCGATCTGGCTGAGCGTGGCGGATGCTCAGGTGGAGCGCGTTGATCAATCGGCGGGCTTCGGGCACGGTGATCGCGATGAGGCCGGAGGCGCCGCCGCGTTGGCTGCGGTGACGATGGTGAGCACGGCCAGGGCCAGCATCGCCAGGATCGTGAACCGATGCCAAGCAGTCCAGCCGCGGCACTGGTAATGATCCAGGCCGACCTGGCCTTTGGCCTGCTGGAAGGTCTCCTCGACGGCCCATCGTGCGCCGGCGACACGGACCAAGGTCGCCAGGGGCACCGGTCGAGGGCTCCAGCAGCGGTAGAAGGCCAGCTCACCAACGCTGTTGCGGCGGATCAGGAGGCTGTGCAGGCCGGGTCCGTCGTCATGGATGCTCACCCATGCCCAGTCGTAGAAGCGCTCACCTTTGGAGCCGGGTCCGCAGCTGCGCCGCTGCCAGGCCAGGCTCGACAGCCATGATTCGGTGACGTCGACGCGTTCCTTCACCCTGGTGGTGACCTGGGTGTAGTGGTTGCGGGCGACGGCCAGCACGTAGCCGACGCCGTGTTCGCGCAGCGTGGCGCGTAGCAGCGGGTCACGGCCGTAGGCTTCGTCGGCGGTCACCCATCCGGCGGAGATCCCGGCCGCCAGGGCGGCGGTGAGCATCCGCAGAGCCAGCAGCGGCTTGGTCGCGAACCCGGTCTCGGGCGGGATGCCCGCCACGGTGCATCGGTCGGGGTCGTCGGTCCACGATCGGGGCACGTAAAGACGGCGATCCAGCAGCGCCCGGCCCAAGGGTGAGGCGTAGGCCAGGAACACTCCGACCTGGCTGTTCTCGATCCGGCCGGCGGTGCCGCAGTACTGGCGCTGGACACCGGCCGAGGCGGTGCCCTTCTTGAGGAAGCCGGTCTCGTCGACCACGAGAACGGCGTCGGGGTGGGCGAGGTGTTCGGAGACGAAGTCGCGCAGGTCGTCGCGTACCTGGTCGTGGTCCCAGACCGCGTCACGCAGCAGTCGCTGCATCCGGTACGGGGTGGCGTGACCGGCATGTTCGGCCAGCCACCAGCAGTTCTTGCGCTCCAGTGGCGCCAACAGCGCCAGCAGCAGGTCACGGGCAGTGGTACGCGGCTCAATCCGGGCGAACCGGCCACCGATACGGGCGAGCGCCTCGTCGAGCACCAGCTGCCGCCCGATGCGCGTGTATCAGTACCGCGGAGGCCGTGAGGCCGGCGCTGTCGTCATGCCGACGGCCGCTCCGCCGGCGGTCTCCCGTTCGATCAGCTTGCCCACCGGCCCCCTGCCTGTCACCCGGAACCCCCTCATCGGCGGCCGACTCGGCGCGGACGCCACTTTGAGGATCTCGCTGGCTCTGCGCAGCTCGGCGTTCTCCTTGCGACGCGGGCGCAATTGCTCGGCCTCAGCGGTCGCCGACTGGTCGAAGCGCTAACCGCTGTCGGCCTGATCCTGCCGGTTCCAGCTGCGCAGGGCCTCGAGATCCGCGCCGAGTTGCCCGGCCAGGCATTTGGTCACTGACTGGCTCCGGGCTGCTCCCAAGATCCCGCTCACCATCAGTGAACCGGAACTACCGTCGCGGGTCCAGGTCCGAAAGTAGTGGTACACGGTCGGCCAGGGCGGGAAGTCGACCGGCAGTGCCCGCCAGACGCAGCTGTTGTGGTCGAGGTAGCGGATCGCGTCGACGATGTCACGTCGTGAGTAGACGACCGGGCGGCCGCCGTGGTCACCGGTGCCGCCTGCCGGCAGGTATGCGGCGATGAGCTGCCACTCGATGTCGGTGGTATCGGAGGGGTAGCGGCGCGGGCGGGTCGTGGGCTGGTGCTCTGCGCCGGGGGTCGGGGGTGCGGCCGCGGCCTGGCCGCAGACCAGGTAGAAAGACACGGTAGGGCCTTCAGGGTGGCATGGCTTCGACAACCACAGCCGTACCTGAAGGCCTACCTCGCGCCCGCGTGACACACCGAGAACGATCCGGATTCCCACACTCTCAACACCGATTCGCCAGGCTGACCAGGTTCTTCAACGGGCACTCAGACAGTCCCCAGTTCTGCCTTGTGGTGGGCCGCATCGACGACGTTCAGTTCACCTTCAGCAGCGTGACGTCGATACCTGTCGGGTTTGCGTCAGCGCGTAGGCGCACAGTTGGCCATAATGGCTGATGGCATTGAACCACAAGAACGCACCGGAGCCCGTCGAGCAAAACGGCTCGGAAATTGTCGTTCAGGTCATAGAGATCTCAACTGGACGTGAGATCGACTGGGGTGCGCACGCAGTTGAGAGACTTGTCGCCAGGGTCGCCGACGTCAAGCGCGCGGTGACAGCGGGAGCCAGCGCCATTAGTGCCAGCCTCGACGACATTCCGGCCAACCCACGGTGGCGCGTGCATGAGGTCTCGGCGTCGTTCGGCATAACACTGGCTGCGGAAGCCGGAGTCATACTGTCCAAAGCGGCGAGTGAGGCGACGTTCGAGGTGACCGTCACCTTCCAACGAGCATGATCGATGGCAGGATCGTCGGCAGCACCCGCGATCTCGGTTCAGGCTTCTGCTTGACCGACCGGGTGGTTGCAACCGCGGCGCATGTGGTCCGCGACCACGATGAAACCACGCTTGCATTCGTCACTGGTTCTGGCAATCGGATCGCTGTGGACCGCGTCCAACGTGATCCGACGATCGATGTGGCGATGCTGTGGTTGTCGAGATCGCTGACGTTGGTTCCCGAGCTGGCTGATGTCGTTTCCGATTCGCGCTGGCGGGTGTCGTCTCGTCCATTTGCTAGTGATCCGTTGCTGTCAGGAACCGTCACGGCGATCGATCACGTCATCACCAATGCTTCGGGGCACGAGGTGGAGGTGTTGCAGCTGGAGGTGGACCAGGTCGGGGTCGGCAGCTTCGGAGGCTATTCCGGTAGTGCTGTCACCGTCGATGGTGCCGTGATCGGCGTCCTTGTCGAACAGGTGACCGAGCGCCTCCAGCGCGAAAGGCGGAAGGCTGCGGCCAATGTCTTGTACGCGGTACCCATCGGTCGTGTGGTGCGTACATTCCGCCTACGGGTACAGGTTCCGGCTCCGCGAAGTTCGTCGCCGATGCTCCAACTGCTGGATACAGCTCATTTCGATCTTGATGCGCTGAAGTCTGTCATCCTCGAAACCAAACGCAACACAGACAGTCGGCTGCTCGGATTCGGCATCGCCTGCCCCGAGACAGCGGTCATGCGACGGCTTTGTGACTGGCTGCCATCCTATTTCGGCGAGATCGAGTGCAGGGACTGGATCACCCTCAAGCCGACGGTTTCGTCGGTGAGCGCGGCCGTCCGCAACGTGCAGCGATACATGACGGGCGCGGGAAGTCGGATGAACGTAGTCTGTCCGGTGCTCGTACATGACGCATCCGAGAGCAGCGTGGCCCAGTTCTGGGACGAGATACAAGGCCTGCTCGCCGATACTAGGCAGTGGCTCATCGTCATGTTCTCGGGTGACCCGAGCGTTGTTTACCCAGCTGGGGTCACTAGGCTTGCTTCCCCGCGGTTCGAGGCCGATGACCTGGCGGCGTGGGTTCGTGAGGTGACGCGATTCAAGCGGTGGCCGTCGAGGCTGGCAGAAGCCTGGGCGGAGATTTTGTTGGAGGAGGCCACCGACGGCAATGAGCTCAGTATTCCGCTCACATACGACCTGCTACGCACGTCCATCCGGCGTGTGTGTTATGAGCCCGAGTTGCTGCGCGAGCAGCTGGAGGAGAGGGTGGCGCGATGAGCCGCCATAGTGTGGATCCGACTCAGCGGTTCAGCCGGGACTCAACGCAGCCCGCTGAACGTGAGGTGGAGGTGACCGGCTGCGACCCACTTCCAGAGGGGTTCGCCACCGAGATAGTCAGGCGCGAGCCCTACATCGCTAGCGACGATCTGGAAAATGCGGTCAACATGGCCATGGCCCTGGGTAGACCGCTGCTACTTCAAGGCGATCCCGGCGCAGGCAAGACGCGCCTTGCCCACCACGTCGCCTACACGCTGGGACTACCGCTTGAGGAGGCCCATGTCAAGTCCACCAGCCGTGGCCAGGATTTGCTGTACACCTACGATGCGGTGAGCCGCCTCTACGACGCGCAGCTTCAGCGTGGTTCGGAGGAGTCGGGTGGGCGCAAGTTCGACAACGCGCGCGATTACATCCGCCTCGGCCCGTTGGGCCGTGTCATCGTTCGTGCCTGCTATGGGCGCCGATCGGTCCTGCTCATCGACGAGATCGATAAGGCTGACCTGGATTTTCCCAATGATCTACTCCGCGAGATCGATCAGCTTGCGTTCGAGGTCGCCGAGGCGCCCTCAATGCGGTACGCCGTCAGCGCGCCCGACGTTCGACCAATCATCGTCGTGACGAACAACGAGGAGAAGGCTCTGCCAGGAGCATTCCTACGCCGCTGCATTTTTCACTACGTGGAGTTCCCATCCTCTGCGCGGGATTTGGAAGCCGTCCTCGGCTTGCACGGAGTCGACAACGCACCGCTCCGACGGGAGGCTGCTCACATGCTACTGCGGCTGCGTCAGGAGCTGGACCTACTGAAACAGCCGGGGTTGAGCGAGCTGCTGGACTGGGCCATTTACATGCAGTCCCGCGATGTCGATCCCGCATCTGTTGAACAGCTTCCGCACCGGGGGGCGCTGCTCAAACAGCACAGCGACCAGTTGCGGGTCACCGAGTGGCTGGCTCAGCCATGACGGCGAGGCTGCCTGACTTCCTCTACGAGGTCATCAGTCATGTGCGGCGGCAAGGGCTTCTGCTAGGTATCGACGAGTGCGTCGCGCTGCGTCGGGCGCTGTCTGCCGGCTTCGGCCTAGAGTCCGACACGGATCTGGTGCGAGTATGTGTGGCTTTATGGGCGACAACGCGCGAGGAGGGCGATGCAATTAGATCGGCTTTCGCACGCACGGAGCTGCCGAGATGGAACCTCGCGTCACCGTCGGTGGACAGCGGCCATACCAGCGTAAACGGCTCCGGCATCGCATCTCACCCCGCGGCGATCGCCGCAACGGAGCCCGGAATTGAGCTCCAAGAAGTGCCAGCACTAGATGTGACGATTGCACGACGGGTGCCGAAGGGGCCAGGCCGGCACCGGCTGCCTGCGATACCGATCGCCGCACAGCAGGACCCTTCCCTGATCTACCACCCGCACTACCCGCTTTCACAGCGTGAGATCGCACAGATCTGGCGGCGGTTACGCCGCCCGCGCCGTGACGGTCCAGCTGTCGAACTCGACCCTACGGCCACACTGCACGAATTCGCCCGCAGCGGTGTGGCGACCCCACCGATGATCGTCGCGACGCGACGCAACACCGCCAGTGTGCTTGTGCTTGTGGACCGGCGCGGCTCGATGACGCCATTTCACGACTACACCGACCACGTGCTGTATGCGATTACGAAGCACGCACAACTGGACGCCGTCAGTACTGCGTACTTCCGCAATGTCCTCGGCCGGTCAGCCCAACACGACCTGATCGATCAGCTCCCCGAACCGTGGATTCCTGCCCTGGATGCCATCGCCAGGCAGATCACACCCCTACGAAATGGACGACTTTACCGTGACGCCGAACTCGTCACGCCGCTCGAACTAAACAGCATTTCGAAAGCATCCGGCGTTCTGATCATCAGTGACGCCGGCGCGGCGCGCGGCTGCTGGAGCGCCACCCGCGTCGTGGACACCGTCGCCATGCTCGCTACCCTGCGTGGCATTGGATCCGCTATGGCCTGGCTCAACCCGCTCAAATCCCAGCGTTGGAGCCGGACGACCGCCGAGCACATTGCACGCCAGGTGCCAATGTTCTCCCTCACCCGCGAAGGCATGTATGCGGCTGTCGACGTGCTTCGAGGCAGACCGGCGGAGCCCGCACGATGAGAACCTGGCCGCAGGCGCCTGCCGCAGTCGAGAGTCTGATTGCGGCACGACAGAAGCTGTCCCTGCCAGTGATGGATCTAGCCTGTCACGCGGCCGTCGCGGTTGCACTGGACGCCGGCTTCGTGCACCTGCTGCGGATCAACTTCTTCCTCGACACGCCTGTTCCACTGACGTACGAATGCGAAGCAGACCTCTTGCTCTCACCGCTGGTGAACGAGCTCGGCGACGGCCTGTATGAGATCGACCCCCAGGCACGGCGCCTCCTGTTACACGGGCTACTCGCGCAACACGGCACGCGGCGGCTACGTGAGGTCGCGTTGCTGCTCGAACGTTACACGCTCACCCACCCGACATGGCGTCACCTGCCGGAGCTCAGCCACGCGCAACGCCTCACCGTGCTTAACATAATTGACCCGCATCGTGCCGCAGGCTGGCTGGCCGAGGCTGCTGCCGTCGGCGAAGCCGGCACGGAGGAACTGGCACGGGAATGGTTCGTGGTGATGCAGCGCCAGATTCATGACGACAGCCAAACCCAAGCCGCGGACGGTGTGGCCGAGGCCGTTACCGCGTTGTCGAGCCCGGTCGACGCTGACCGCATCGCTGCTGTTCACCAACTCGGTGTGCTCGCACTCGTACCAGGCAACGACCTGGATAGTATTTGTGAGGCTCTTTACGCCACCATAGCCGATCGTACGGCGGGGCCGGTTGCCCGCGTTGTACTGGACTCGCTTGGGTCGCTTTTGCCGACGCGTCGCCGAACCATGCCCGCTGGCTCAGAACCGGCACCGAAAGTGCGCATGCCAGTGACCGTGGTCAACGCCATGGTGGATTCCATGCTGGCGATGGCGTTACACAATACCGCCGCATGGACGGCATGCATCGAGTTGGTTGAGGGGGAATTGGGGCCACTGGGCGTAAGCCGGAACGACGCACCCCGGCTCGATTTCTTCCGTGTTGTTCGAGCGTGCGAGCGGCTTCCCGACGGTGTTGAAGTACTCCTATCAGCGATGAGCCTGGTCCTGCCAACCCCCAGTGAGTTGACCGCGCTATATCAGCGGTATGCCGAGTGGCAGCTGACCGAACTGTTGGTGGCAGTGCCTTTCGACTCTGTCCACGATGCCGCTGCGGCCATAACTGGATCAGTGCTCGCCGGCGACTCCGTGTCGGCAGTGTTGCAGGAGGTCGGCTGGCAGATAGCGCCTGCATGGGGTGTGCCGGGTTTGCTGGCGTTGGCTGATCTGGTGGGTGAAGGCGGGGACACTCCACCCGGTCACTTTGACCCCTGGCTGAATTTTATCGGGCCGCCGCTAGGTGTAAGCACAGAACAACTTGAGAGACTGCGCCTGGCAACAACCGCATTTCGACAGACATGGCTAGTCGATAGTGCTGCGGCCCACGGCTCGAATGGATCAAGCCAGTCATTAGAGACAACGTCAGCCCTTTCCGATCCTGACCAGTCCAACTTTCATCGGAACTACTACTTCTTCCTGAGCTTCTCCGGATCGCGAGCCACGGGCGGCGATCACTGGATCCGCCTCTTCTACCGAGAACTCAGCCACGAGGTCCGAAGCCTCGCGACCACATCCAACGACATGAACGTCGGATTCGCCGACTTTGGGGCAAGTGGACATGAAGGGGATAACTCGGTTCGGCAAGCGCTCGACGGCTCCCGTGTGCTAGTGCAGCTCTACTCCCCCGAGTACATGGACCGAAGCTCGGCGCGGCTTCAACGAGCCCAGTTCCTTCAGCGCGTATTTCACTCGGTGCCCGATGACATACCACATCGCCTACAGCCCGTACTTTGGTTACCAATGGGCGCGAGCGAACACGTCAGCGACCTCAGCCGGGCGCTAGAACTCGGCTGGGACATCCCCGAGTACGCTCGACTCGGCCTCGAGACGATGCGCAGGTTGAGCACGCATCGCGGCAGCTACGAACTCATCCTGAGCCGACTGGCACGCCGGATTGTCGACGCCGCCGAGCGCAGAGCCGTCGCACAGGACTTGCCGCTGCCGCCTAGCGGTATGGCGACCGCGGACTCTCCGGATACGCCCTTTGTGATCGCGGTGATCGCACCGACTGAGGCCAGCCTTCCCTCGTCGCGGCACACAGCGCCCTACGGGTTACGAAGCGCAATGTGGCGTCCGTATCGCAGCGCTCATGAGTTGTCAGTCGCCGAATATGCCGCAGGTATCGCCCGCAGTTTCAGGATGCCCGTGAGGATCGTTGACTTCGCTGTTGGCGACCACTTGATTGAAACCTCACCTGGCGTAATTTTGGTGGACCCCTGGATTCTTGCACGACCAGATGGGCGCTCGATGTTTCAAACCGTGACCAGCATTGTCAATACATCGATGTCGGTTTTGATAGTCATCGACCACACTGATCCGCAGTATGCGCCTCGCGGCGCCGAACTGGCCCGCGAGGCAATGGCCGCCCTCGCAGGAACGCATCACCAACTTGCTCGTGAGGCAAGAGAGTTTGAGCACCTCATTTCAAGAATGGTAGTCCGCAACCGGCGACAATTCCTGAGCGCACGACGGCCGCCAGACGATTCGCCAACTCGGCCACATCTCACAGAGGCTGAGGCACCCCCTCTGCCAGAGGACGAGTTAGAACATTGAGTCTTATGCGGAATGCCACTTTGGCATGACCACCTACGAATTGGATAATGACCTTCTCGAGGCGCTACATCGTTCGCGATGTACACGAAAGCGACGGGCCGACGCTCCTTTCATCACTGGCGCTCGACGTCAATGCCCGCATCCTCATCCTCGGCGCGAATGAGCGGGCGCTCAAACCTCGCCGCCAAGCGGCTACGGATCGCATCATCCAGTGGCGGCAGCGCAGTCACCTCACCCTGGGTGATATAACCTGCCAAACGCTCATAAGCATACAGAAGGGTGCCTTCAGTATTGTTGCCGTCGGCGATGGTAGCCAACAGTTCCTCGTAGGCGTAATACGTTTGATACGGCACCGCGACCTCTCGCCAATAGGCTCGTCTTTCCACATCAGACATCCTATTTGGCAGGTTGGCGAATCGCCTCCGGGCAAGCGCTCGGCCAGCATCTGCCTTTGACATCGCCGCGAGGTCAACGCGCATCGGCACTGGCAAGATTTGGATGTTCCGCTCACGGTATTTTTCATGGATGGTCCTCGCGACCTGCGCTGTCCCGTCGATGTTTTGGTCACTGAGGGTAAAACACGCGACCACAGTGTCCGGTAGATGAATGGTGCAGATGTCCGCCGTGTCGGACAACCCTGAGCAGCTATCGATCAGTACATAGTCGTAATGTTGCTTCATATCTGCGCGCAACGCATCGACGAACTCCCCACCCCTTAGGAGCTCGTAAAAGTCTTGCCAGTCTAGCCCCATCAAAGTTGACACATATCCGGGGCTCATCTGTCCCGATGACAGGAAGTCCAGCGTTGCCCCCAGCGGAAACCGACGCCAATCCAGCGAGAACGAATATCTTCGGACACTGGCGTGTTCCTTGAACCGCTCGAGCCAGTTCCTGCCGGTGCCAGAGTGATAATCGGCACGGGTCGTCGCCCACTCATAATCCTGAATCAGCTGGATTAGACCGGGCGTACTCGAAAGGGCCTCGGCTCCAATGAACGGCATGAAGAACCGATATAGGCCTGGTACCTCCAGGTTCCAGTCCACTACGAGAACACGCTTGCCGTTGGCAGCAAGGATCCATGCGACGTTAGCCAGCGCCATAGTACGGCCCGAACCGCCTTTGTATGAGTAGAAGGTGACGACTTGACCGTCCACCGCAGCTCCTTCACCAGCACTCAGCGGACCGCACCCGCCGCCGACGATTAGCGGCTGCCAGCAGTCACATGTTGCGGCCTGACCATGACCGCCAGGTCTCGCCGTGGGCAGCCCTCACCAGGCATCCAGCCTGCTCGCAGCTTGCGTCGGCACGCGTCAAATGTCGACCATCGGACACGGATTCGCTCAGAAGCCATCCGCGGACAACCCTGGGTCTGCGCGGCAAGTGATAACACACAAGATCTTCGCGGACAGACCGTCGCGGGTAGAGGCTATGACGGGCCTGACCGGCGATCAAGTCGACCGGCTGCTGCTCGACGTCTACGCCCGCGTCGACCTGGACCCGGCCCGCCGCCGCGGGGTCGGCCTCTACCGCACCGTGCTGGTCGTCCTGCTCTATCTGCGCCACAACCTGTCCTAGGCACTGCTGGCGGAACTGTTCGCCTGCTCCCAGCCGACCGCGTCCCGCCTGCTCACCCGGCTCACACCTGCCGTCACCACGGTGCTGGCCCCCAACGCCGAGCAGGTCGCCGCCCGGGACCTGCGCCTCCACTGTCCGCGTCGACGGGTTCGTCGCTCCGACCGGTGACCGCTGCAAGTACTCCTACACCTCGCAAGCGCTTTGACTGCCTGGGCGCGCACCTGTGGGTCCTGATCTGCGGCGAGCGTCAGCAGCGCGTCGACCGCTGCCGGTCCGCCGACCGAGCCGAGGGCGTGCCTAGGACTCCAGATGCCCGACCACGAGGACCTGGATGTCACCGAGCTGTTCGACAAACGCCAACCGGCCGCCATCGGAGTGCACGAGGTAGAGGTGGTCCAGCGGTAGCCGGGAGATCGTTCCGTCGAGGCGAACCAGGCTGTAACCGTCCGGCGCGGAGACGAGAAGGGCGTCCGGACCAAGCCAGTACAGCGCATAGATGTCAGGTGCCGCGAAGACCTTCCGGCAGGTGTGCGGGTCGGGCAGGTCGGCCACGCACAGCGCTCGCGACTGCGGGCTCTCGTCGACGCGGAACGCCACTCGCGATCCGGCTACGGTCGCCAATCCAGCGGTCGGCGGGAGCGCGACACGGATTGCGGCTGCCGCACCCGAGAGGGGTAGCCGGTAGATCGCGGCATCGCCCACGGGGGTGCCGACCCAGACCTGGTCGGCGGTGGCCGACAGGATTCCGGGCCGCACCTGGGCGCCGATGCGGCGGGGCTCGCCGCCTGGCTGGTAGGCCCAGACCTGCGCGATGCCGTGGTCCGTCGTCAGCCACGCCACCCCGCTGCCGTCGGTCACCGGCTGTGGCACCTCATTGGCGGCGGTCGGTCGGTCTCCGGTAGCGATCACGCGAGGCTTACCGGCCGTCATCAGCTCGTCGGTGATGCGCCACCGATAGCAGGTCACGGGGATGTCGGGGCATTGCGCCGGCGGCAGCTCGACCGCCTCGACGCGAATGAGATGACTGCCACCCGCGGCAGCGACGATCGCCAGGTAGTCGGTCAAGGCGCCGGCCTGGCTCGCGTCGCGGAACGTGAGGCGACCATCGGACAGCGTGACGATGCCGTAGCTGCCGGCCGCGCCGGCGCGCCGCCCTTCCGGTGGGTCTACGCCGAAGACGACCCGCGTGCCGTCGGTGTGGGCGCCGTAGTGAGCCACGCGAACGCCGGCCGGCAGCCCGAACGCGTGGTCAACGGAGATCACACCCGCGAGACCCAACTCCGCAACGTCGGTGACCTGAGTCAGCCGCAGCGTTGGATCGCCTCCGTCGCTCTGGCAGGCGGCCAGGGCGATGAAAACGGCGACCACGCCGAGCGCAGCCGCCGTTCGTCCGACTCGAAACGGCTTCACCAGACGAGGCCATGCTGGAGCGCTGCTCCAGCGTCGTACAGCGTGGACGTATGGATCGTCTTGCGACTCGCGCGCGAGTCGGTCCACGGGTCGTACACGTAGGCCTGGGACATCTTCGTAGCGTAGTAGTACCCGTGGCCGTCGGGCGGCTCGATGGCAAGTGGTCGTGCCCGGCTTTGACAGCATCCTAAAGGGATTGACCAGTGCGGACTTTGCCGGTGTCGGGCGTGTTATCGAAACGTTACTAAATTGACCGGCATCATTCTGACCACAACTTCGGCAGCGCCGCTAGTTTGTTCAGGGCATGAACTATTACCCCCATTGGTCTTCGGCGAGCCGCGGCGGGCCCTGAAGTCCCGTCCAGGCATTGGAGACTCTTCGTGTCCGCACAACGTCGCAGCCGCAGCCATCCGAATGTCAGAGCGCGATCACTCCTAGGTTCGGTGCTCGCGCTCGCCATGACCGTGACCGCGCTTGCCGTCGGGCAGTCGCCCGCGCAGGCCGCGCCGGCAACCACCCATCAAGCCAATGCGGCGCTTGCTCCGTTCTCGGTGCTGGTCTTCTCGAAGACCGCCGGGTTCCGGCATGATTCCATTCCCGCCGGTATCGCGGCGATCCAGCAGCTCGGCGTCGACAACGGGTTCACGGTTGCCGCGACGGAGGATGCCGGCGCGTTCACCGACGCCAACCTCGCGCAGTACGCGGCGGTGATCTGGCTGTCGACCACCGGTGATGTGCTCGACGCCGCTCAGCAGGGGGCCTTCGAGCGCTACATCCGCGCCGGTGGCGGCTTTGCCGGCGTGCATTCGGCATCGGACACCGAGTACGGCTGGGCGTGGTACGGCAGCCTGGTCGGCGCCTACTTCTCGGCGCACCCGAACAACCAGCAGGCGACCATCAAGGTCGAGGACCCGGCGCACCCGTCCACGGCTTCTCTGCCGGCGCAGTGGTCACGGGTCGACGAGTGGTACAACTACCAGGCGAACCCGCGCAGCAAGGTGCACGTGCTGGCCAGTCTGGACGAGCGGTCCTACTCGCCGGGCACCGGCGCGATGGGCGCCGACCACCCGATCGCGTGGTGCCAGGATTACGACGGCGGCCGGTCCTGGTACACCGGCATCGGTCACACCATCGCGTCGTACACCGAGCCTTCATTCCTGGCTCACCTGCTCGGCGGCATCCAGACCGCGGCCGGCGCGCTCGACTCCGACTGCAGCGCGTCGCTGACCAGCGGGTACGAGAAGGTGACGCTGGACAGCAACACGCAGAATCCGATGGAGCTGGACATCGCGCCCGACGGTCGGGTCTTCTACATCGAGCGCGACGGCCGGGTGCAGATCATCAAGCCCGCCACCGGCACCACGGTGACCGCGGTCGACCTGGACGTCTTCACCGGCAACGAGGACGGCCTGATCGGCATCCGGCTGGACCCGAACTTCGCCACCACCCACTGGGTCTACCTGTACTACGCGCCCAACGACGGTGTGACGCGCAACCGGATCTCCCGGTTCACGGTCAGCGGCGACAGCATCGACCTGGCCAGCGAGAAGGTAGTGCTGGAAGTGACGACGCAGCGCACCACCTGCTGCCACGCCGGCGGTTCGATGGTGTTCGACAGCGCCGGCAACCTGTACCTGGCCACCGGCGACAACACCAACCCGTTCGAGTCCGACTCGTTCACCCCGATCGACGAGCGGGCCGGGCGCCAGAATTATGACGCCCAGCGCACCGCCGGCAACACCAACGACCTGCGCGGCAAGGTGCTGCGCATCCACCCGGAGGCCGACGGCACCTACACCATCCCGAGCGGGAACCTCTTCCCGCAGGGCACGGCGATGACCCGGCCGGAGATCTTCGCGATGGGCTTCCGCAATCCGTTCCGGATCGGCATCGACGCGAAGACGAACACGCTGTACGTGGCCGACTACGGCCCCGACGCGGGCGCTGCGAACCCCAACCGCGGCCCGGAAGGCACCGTCGAATGGAACATCGTCCAGCCCGGCAACTACGGCTGGCCGTACTGCCACGGGGCTAACTACGCCTACAACGACTACACCTTCCCGAGCGGACCGTCCGGCGCGAAGTTCGACTGCGCGGCGCCGGTCAACAACTCGCCCAACAACACCGGTCTGACCAACCTCCCGCCGGCGGTCAGCGCCACCGTCGACTACGACTACAGCGGCAACGCGCTGTTCCCGGAGATCGGTGGCGGCGGCGCGCCGATGGGCGGGCCCGTCTACCGCTACGACCCCGACCTCGTCTCCGAGCGCAAGTGGCCGGCGTACTACGACGGCAAGGCGATGTTCGGCGAGTGGAACCAGAACAAGATGTACGCGTTCCAGGTCGCCGCCGACGGCAAGTCGCTGGTCGACATCAACAACATGCTCAGCGGCATGACCTTCCTGCGGCCGATGGACTTCGAGTTCGGTCCGGACGGCGCGCTCTACCTGGTCGAGTGGGGTACCGGATTCGGCGGCAACAACGGCGACTCCGGGATCTACCGCATCGACTACATAGCGGGCGAGCGGGCCCCGATCGCGGTCGCGACCGGCACGCCGGACTCCGGACCGGCGCCGCTTACGGTGCAGTTCTCCAGCGCCGGGTCGCGTGACCCGAACGGCGGGGCGCTGAGCTACGCGTGGACGTTCGGTGACGGTGGCACCTCCACCGCGGCCAACCCCTCGCACACCTACCCGGCTGCCGGTGACTACACGGCGCAGCTGACGGTCACCAACGCCGCCAACCGGACGGCCGTCGCGAACGTGACGATCACGGTCGGCAACACGGCACCGACAGTCACCATCTCGTTCCCGCCCGATGGCGGCTTCTTCGAGTGGGGTGACCAGGTCAAGTACACCGTCGCGGTGACCGACCCGGAGGACGGGACGATCGACTGCTCGCGGGTGAGGCTGCAGTACTACCTGGGTCACGACCAGCACGCGCACCCTCTGCAGTCGTACACCGGGTGCACCGGCACCGTGCAGACGTCGCTGGCCTCCGGTCACGGCGCTGACGCCAACGTGTTCGCCGTGTTCGAGGCCACCTACACCGATGCCGGTGGAGCCGGCGGCTCCAACGCGTTGACCGGCAGGGCGATCGAACAGCTGCAGCCCAAGCGCAAGCAGGCCGAGTACTTCACCGCCACCGGACGGGCTCCGGACGGCGTCGGCGGCGGCGACCCGGGCGTGCAACTGGAGACGACGACGGACACCGCCGGCGGCTTCCAGAACATCGGCTTCATCGAGGACGGCGACTTCTGGTCGTTCGCCCCGGTGAACCTGACCGGTATCGACGCGCTGCGGTTCCGGGTGGCGTCGAACGCCGCCGGTGGACGCATCGAGGTACGGGTCGGCGCGGCGGACGGGCCGGTGCTCGCCACCGCGACAGTGCCGGGCACCGGCGGCTGGCAGACCTTCACCGATGCCACGGCGACGCTGAGCAGCCCGAGCACGGTGACCGGGCCGCTGTTCCTGGTGGCGAAGAACCCGGTAGGCGACACCGGCACGGGTTCGCTGTTCAACGTCAACTGGGTCGACTTCCTGGGACGCGGCGTGACCGACAACGCGCCGCCGGTGGTCACCGCGTCAGCGACGCCGACCACCGGCACCGCGCCGGTGCTGGTCACCTTCACCGGCTCGGCGACCGACGCCGAGGGCGACAACCCGCTGACCTACCTGTGGGAGTTCGGAGACGGCGCCACCGCCGGCACCGCCAACGCCACGCACACCTACGCCACCCCCGGCACGTTCACGGCGACGCTGACCGTGTCCGATGCGCGCGGCGCGAAGTCGTACGCCAATGTGGTCGTCAGGGTCGAAGCGCCGAACAACGCCTGCCTCGGCGCCCGGTCGGACAACTTCGACGGCACGGCACTGGACAAGGGCCGCTGGTCGACAGTGGTCCGGGAGAACCAGCTCTACTCGGTGGCCGGTGGCACGTTGCTGCTGCCCACCGCGGCCGGCGACCTCTACGGCGCCCGCAACGACGCGACCAACCTGATCCTGCAGCCGGCGCCGGACGGCGCCTGGCAGGCGACCACCAAGGTGTCTGTCACCGTGGCGGCCGACTACCAGCAGGCCGGCTTGATCGTGTACGGCGACGACGAGAACTACGCCAAGCTGGACCTGCTGTACGGCGGCTCCAGGAAGTTCGAGTTCATCCGGGAGACCGCCGGCACGCCGCGCAACGGCGCCGCCGACGCGGTCAGCGCCCCGGCAGAGCTCGGCAGCACCGCCTACCTGCGGTTGATCAGTGACGGCGTGAACCTGACGGCGGCCTGGTCAGCTGACGGCGTGACGTTCGCGCCGGTCGGGCAGTCGGCCGCGCTGGCCGGCATCGTCAACCCGAAGGTGGGCATGTTCGCCCTCAACGGCGGCACCACCGCGCCGGTCGTCGACGCGGCGTTCGACTGGTTCCAGCTCACCCCGGACGCTCCGGCCGGGCCGATCGACCCGTCCGACGAGTTCGCCGGGTCAGCCCTGGACCGCTGCAAGTGGAACGCGGTGGTCCGCGAGGACGCCGGCAAGCACCGGGTCGCCGGCGGCAAGTTGGAGATCGATGTGCCCAACGGGGACATCTACACAGGTAACAACACTGGGCCCACCAACTTCATCCTGCAGAACGCGCCGTCCGGCGACTGGACGCTGGAGACGAAGGTGGACGGCAGCCAGCTCAACGAGCAGTACCAGCAGGCAGGCCTGATGGTCTACCTCGACGACGACAACTACCTGAAGCTGGACTACATCGTCGACAACACGGCCGGCTCGCCGGTCAGCCGGCGGATCGAGTTCCGCAGCGAGATCGCCAGTGTGGTGCAGAACCCGCAACCCGGAATCACCAACCTCACCGGCGCGGTATGGCACCTGCGGCTGGCCCGGGTGGGCAGCGTCTACACGGCTTCCTACTCGGCGGACGGCACCACCTGGACGGCGCTGGAGCCGTTGACCAACACGGTCGTAGGTGACACCCCCAAGGTCGGGCTGTTCACGCTCGGCGCCAACCAGACGGCGTCGAAGCCGGCAAGCTTCGACTACTTCCGGTTGACCACGCCGGGCGCCGGTGACACCACAGCGCCGGTCACCACGGCAGCGGTAACCGGCGCGGCCACCGCCGGCTGGTACACCGAGTCGCCGACGGTCACCCTGACCGCCGCCGACGAAGCCGCCGGCAGCGGCGTCGCCAGCACCCAGTACCAGCTCGACAACGCCACGACATGGACCGCCTACACCGAGCCGGTGCTGATCAGCGGGACAGGAGCGCACCAGCTGCGCTACCGCTCCACCGACACCGCAGGCAACGTCGAGCAGGCCAAGGCCGTCGAGGTGAAGGTCGACGTCACGGCGCCGATCACCACGGCGACGTTCGCACCGGCCAACGACGACGGCTGGCACGCCGGGCAGGTGCCGGTGGTGCTCGCCGCCACCGACGCCGGTGCCGGCGTGGCCAAGCTGGAGTGGTCACTCGACGGCGGGGCGTGGACGCCCTACACCGAGCCTGTCAACATCGGCGGCGACGGGCAGCACGAGCTGCTCTACCGGGCCACCGACGGGGCCGGCAACGTGGAGACGCTGAAGTCCGCCAACCTGAAGGTCGACGGCAACCAGCCGACCGTCATCGTGGCAGGGTTGGCCGACGGCCAGCTCTACGGCGACAGCCAGGACGTCCGGGTCACCTTCCAGGCCGTCGATCCGACCTCTGGTATCGCGTCGGTCGTCGGGACGCTCAACGGCTCGCCGTACGCGACCGGCACCCTGCAGGCCATGTACGAGCTGCGCCTCGGCCTGCACGAATTGACGGTCACCGCCACCGACAAGGCCGGCAACAAGACGGTCTCGACAGTGCGGTTCTACGTGACAACCTCGCTCCGGGACATGCAGAACCTGCTGGACCGGTTCAAGGCGACCAGCCGACTGTCGGCCAACGCGCACAAGAAGTTGACGGCCAAGCTGACCGCCGCCCGCCAGGCCGAGGCGAACGGCAACGACACCAAGGCCATCAACCAGCTCAAGGAGTTCCGCGCGCTCGCGTTGAACACCTCGCTGGTGCCCGAGGCCGAAATCCGGGCGGTACTCGTCCGCGACACC
Organism: Catellatospora chokoriensis; assembly: GCF_011297315.1. Lineage (NCBI taxonomy): Bacteria > Bacillati > Actinomycetota > Actinomycetes > Micromonosporales > Micromonosporaceae > Catellatospora > Catellatospora chokoriensis. The sequence continues at coordinate 9,302 of NZ_JAAOTI010000008.1, read as the reverse complement.
GATGCCATGATCATCAGGCTGGGCGGCACACCGCCGACCAACGCCGGGGTCAAGGCCAACGGCGGCACGTCACTGGCCAGCGTCGGCCGGCTGGACGGTGACGCTGTCCGCATCGGCAAGAACGGCCGTCTGAGGTAGACAAGCACCATCTGGTACGAGGTCGCGCCGTCACGGACTCCGTGGCGGCGCGACCTTTCCTGCATGGACACCCGGACGTCGACATGAGCCGTTGTCCCCTATCACATCTCGTACTGCCATGATCGCGAACGGTCGGCTCCACGTCCCTCTGAGACGGTCCGAGTCAGCTCAAGAGCTTTTCCCCCACGGCCCCAAGCGGGTATCGGCGTCCGACTACGCCCGCAGGTGGATCCGGCGGTCGTCACCGCTCATCCGGGGTGGACCGCCGGGGTAGCGCGTCAGGCTGACGCGCGGCGGCCGCCGGGCCGCGACCATCAGAACCGTTACCGCGCCACATCACCGAGGAGGAGTACGATGCAACGACTCAGGTGGAGACGCCGGTTGGCCGTGATGGTCGCCGGAACTGTCGCCGCTACCGGGATCTCGGTCGTCGTCAACGCCCCGGCCGCCCATGCCGGTGCCGTCCGGACGGGCGCGTTCGTCGGAGCGACCAGAATCGGCACCCAGCTCAACGTGGACATGGGTCTGTCGGCGGGTCAGTACATCCTGTCACCCGACGGCCGCTTCGGCCTGCTGATGCAGACAGACGGGAACCTGGTCGCCTACGGGCCCTCACCCTGCGGGTGGTCCCAGCCCAACATCTGCCGGGGCCCGTACGACTGGTGGGCCAGCAACACCGGCGGCCAGCCCGGCAACGCGGTCTTCATGCAAAGCGACGGCAACCTGGTCATCTACCGTCCCAACGGAAGCGTCGCCTGGGCGTCGAACACCGGCGGCTCCGGTGCGACCAAGCTGATGGTCACCGACGAGGGGCGCTTCTACCTTGCACGCTGGGACGGTTCGGTAGTCCGGATGCTGATGGGCCTGTCCGAGCAGCCCAGCTACTACACGTACGCCGGCAGCATGCCGACCAACTATCGTCTCGCCACGCTGCGCTACATGGCCTCGTACAACCAGGTCTTCCACCTGATGCAGCAGCAGGACGGCAACCTGGTCCTGTACGGGCCCGCCAACAGCGTGCTGTGGTCCGCCGGCACGTACCACACCAACGTCTACGGCATGAGTACCCGAGAAACGCGGATGCAGTCGGACGGCAACCTGGTCGTCTACAACAGCTCCGCGCCCACCGCCGCGGCGGTATGGGCGTCCAACACCGTCGGAGCGGGCCCCAGCCCGGAGCTGGTGCTGCAGAACGACGGGAACCTGGTCCTTCGGTCCTGGTCCACCTGGCAGGTCTTCTGGCAAACCGGCACCGGCGGCCAGATCTAGCGGGTACCCACCCCGTTCTGTCCTGGGTGATTTTGCGCCAGTGGGCGGTGGCGCGGCGGCAGGCTGTCTCGCTCTCGGTGACAGTCGCGCACCGTCCGACGGCAGGCAATTCGAACGCTTTCGTCAGCGCCAACCCGCCTCGCATCCCGCCCTGATCGCTGTGGTCATCAGCACGACAGCACTCTGAGCGCAACACCGCGTTCAGATCTACGAGAGGAAGCGCCAGTCATGGCAGCAGATTCGAACGATGTTCTGAAATACCTGGCAGCCAGAGGTGTGCCGGAGAAGTTCGTCTGGCCTGAGGTGCCCGACGGTGGACTGAAGCAGGAGACTGTCGAACTCGTCGGCACGCTTCAGGCCGGCAACGCCGAGGAGATCTTCATCTTTACCGGCGGTGTGGTTCTGAAGCTGCCCACCGACGCGGTGCTGGGTATCAGCGACTCGTCGGTAGGTCCCGTCGGATCGAGCCGGATGCTGGTGAGCACCACTGCGGTGGCGGAGACGAACAACCGACTCCTGCTGCTGCCCGAGGTGCGCGACGGCGTCGCGCCGCTGGTCTTGGAGAACCCGGACGGGTATGTCGAGCACGCCAGCTACACGGACAAGACACTGGAGCGGTTCAAGGACATCATGGAGAAGCTCAAGCAGATGGGCCTGCCGGTGCCGGTCGGTTCGAACGCTGCGACCGAGACCGCCAGCTACATGTCGAGCGCGACGGGTGGCACTGGCGACAAGTCCGACTCGGACCCGATCCGGATGACGGACGACTGATGTTCACATACAGCGGCCAGGTCGAGCCGAAGTCCGTCACGATCGTCGCCCCGAGCGGCGATCTGCACGCCAACGCGGTGAAACGGGAAGTGGAACTGCTCGGATATCCCTGTACGATCGCTGATCCGCGCGAGACTCTGCAGAGTCTGGCATACGGCCTCGACTCCGGGGATGAACTGTCGGTACCTGCCGCCGGCCCCGTCGCCGACACCGCGACGTCGGTCTGGTGGCGCAGGCCGGTGAAAGCGATCGCCGCAGATCACATCAGCAACCGGGAGTTCCGCCGGTTCATCGGCGCGGAGTGGGACGCCGCCTTCTACGGCTACCTGCGTTCGGTCGCGTTGCAGATCGTCAACGACCCGGCCGCGGAGCATAAGGCCGGCCTCAAGGTGGTACAGCTTGCGACGGCCCGACGCGTGGGACTGACGATCCCACGAACCCTGGTCACCAATGATCCAGTCCGTGCGGGCGAGTTCATCGAGACCGGGAGGCGGAAGGGTCGGCGGACTGTGGTCAAGCCGCTGACCCCGCCCGCGAATCAGCTGGGCGAGACGCGGGTCGTCGAAGGGTTGGAGGGCAGGCAGGACGCGCTGCGCCAAGCCCCGGTGATCCTGCAGGAGTGCATCGAGCGCGGCACGGATCTACGGATCACAGTGGTCGACGGTGAGATGTTCGCCGCGACGGTCGACAGCGAGCGGGATGCTCTCGTCGACTGGCGGGCGGATGAGAACGTCAGCTACACCCGTACGAACCTCGATCCGCGGCTGGAGGACCGGCTTGCCGGGCTCATGGACGCGCTCGGTCTGCGTACCGGATCGATCGACGTGCGGGTCTCGGCGGACGGGACGCCCTTCTTCTTTGAGGTCAACCCTTCGGGACAGTTCCTGTTCCTGGAACTGGAACTCGACTACCCCATCGCGGGTGCCCTGGCCCGCGCCCTGCTCACCCTTCGCTGAAGGAGAACTGTGCACATTCACGTCTCACGACGCGCCCTGCTGAGGACCGCCGCGATCGGTGCGGCCTCGCTAGCCGCGGGAATGCCGGTCGCCGCGAGCGGCGCACCTGTCCGTGGCGGGCACCTGCTGGCCGTAGCCGGTCTCGGCTTCGGGCTGACCGGTCAGGGCGTCGTCTACGGCTACCGCATCCTGGCCCCAGCCGGGACCTACCGATCCGCCGCCGACGGCGCCACCCCGGTGGCCACCGTGCTGGGTCAACTTCGGGGTACCAAGATCATGGTCACCAACGGCGTGGCCGCGGAGCTGAACCGGTCCCTGACCGCTATCGCCGGCGGCACGTGGACCGTCGCCAATCCAGCCACGTCCATGACTCCACCGGCGGGGATGGAGGTCATCGCGTTCCTGCCCAGGCGGTCGCTCGGCAGCCCTCTCACCATCGCCGGTGAGCCGACCGCTGTCCGTCACATCTACGCCCTACCCTATCGATACGCCTGATCCTCTTCGCCCGCGTCAGCCGCGACATCGCTCGCTCCTGTCGAGTATGGGGTCGACGCAGGCGGGCGCTGCCGGCGTCGGAAAGATCGGACTCAATGCCGAGTAGACGGCGGGGCCTTCGGGTACGGCTACGGCTGTCGAAGCCGTACCCTCCCCAAGGTCCCGCCGCGCCTTCAGCCCGACGTCGTCATGCCTGTTCAGGGGCGGGGCGCGGCGAGCCCTGTCTGATCGTGGCCGACCGCCGGTATCCGTCCTCCAAGACCTGCTCAAGCTGCGGCGCGGTGAAACCAAACTCGCCCTGCACGAGCGCATTCAAAGTTGCGATGTGTGCGGCCTGGTCCTCGACCGCGACCTCGACGCCGCCCAGAACCTCGCCGCCCTCGCGCATGTCGGCACTGCCGGGAGTGGCCCGGTGGCAGGACGTGGAGCCATCCAGAAGACCCGCCCCCGCGGGCAGGAGGCGCAGGAGCGTCAACCCGGCACCGCCACCGCGGGTCAGACCGGGACCGTCCCACCGCAAGGTAGGACTACTGACCCTGTGCTCACCAGAGCTCATTGAGCGGTAACGGTGACGACAGGGACAGCGCGAATGATGGATTCCCGGTTACGGTCAGCGCGCCATGGCCGGACGCTGAGACAACGCCGAGGTGTGTTGCGGCGTCTGCTAGATGGCCGGCTGGATGCGCGAGTGAGGGGACCCGGTGCGCAAAAGACTTTTGATCTGCCTGATGGCTGCCGTCGTGGCGGCGGCAACGGCTGCAGGCTGTTCCGGCAACCAGACGCCGGCGGAGACGCCGGGTCTGGCGGCTCGGGGCACGGTGATGACGACGGTGAAGCCGACGCGGCAGGAGCTCACCAACCGGGTGAGCTTGACCGGCAAGGTGTCCATCAACCCGGTGTTCGGGCTGGTCGCGCCGGTGTCGGGCCAGATCCGCTATCTGAACGTGCAGCCGCCGACGTCGACGCCGAAGAAGGCGACCCGGGTCGCGTCGGTGTGGAAGGGCGGCAAGGCCTATCACGTGACCGTACCGGCGGGGGCGGCGTTCGCCGGGCGGCTGGTCGACGACCGGTCGACGGTGCAGGCGGGGATGCCGGTCGTGTCGGCCAAGCACGTGGGTTATGCGATCGTCGCCGAGATCGACGGCGCGCAGGCATACAAGTTGTCGGCGGCGTTGACGGCGGTGCGCGCGCAGATCACGAACGGCCCCGGACCGTTCGCGTGCAACGTGCTGGGCACGATCGCGGCGTTGCCGTCAGGGACGTTGCCGGAGCCGCCCGCTCCCCCGGCACCGGATCCGAGCGCGTCGCCGGCGCCTCCGGTGCAGAAGGCGCCGCAGCAGAACGTGCAGCCGTCGGAGGCGACCGGCATGCGGCTGGTCTGCCTCGCGCCGGCCGGGGTCACGCTGATCAACGGCGCGTCGGCGACGCTGGAGGTCGTCACCGCCAGGGCGGCCGACGCGCTGGTCCTTCCGGTGGAGGCCGTGGCGGGCGGTCAGGGCAAGGGCCTGGTCGACGTGGTACGCCCGGACGGCACCCGCGAGACGCGGGACGTGGTGCTGGGGCTGACGGACGGGAAGGTCATCGAGATCAAGTCGGGGCTCACCGGCGAGGAGAAGATCGCGGTGCCGGGACCGGATCTGCCGCCAGCGCAGCCGGAGAACAAGGGCCCGGAAGGCGTGATCAGCAAGTGACGCCACTGATCGAACTCGACGGCGTGACGAAGACACTGAAGGGCCAGCAGGAGCCGCGCACGATTCTGTCCGGTGTGGACCTTACGGTGCATGCCGGAGAGAGCGTGGCGGTGCTCGGCCGGTCGGGGTCGGGCAAGAGCACCCTGCTCAGTATCGTCGGGTTGTTCGACCGGCCCGACGGCGGCGCGTACCGGATCGACGGCAAGGACATCTCGCGGATCCCGGAGCGCAAGGCGGCCGCGCTGCGCAGCGCCGAGTTCGGCTTCGTCTTTCAGCGGTTCTTCCTCCTCAAGCATCTGAACGCGGCGCAGAACGTGGCGATGGCGCTGGTCAACGGGCAGGGGTGGCTGCCGCGGCGGCAGCGGCGCGCCAAGGTGATGGCGGCGTTGGAGCAGGTCGGCATCGCGCACCTGGCCAAGCATCGGCCTGCGAAGCTGTCCGGCGGCGAGCAGCAGCGGGTCGCGGTCGCGCGGGCGCTGGTACGCCAACCGCGCATCCTGCTCGCCGACGAACCCACCGGAGCGCTGGACACCGAGACCGGCAACCTGGTCATCGATGTGCTGCATGAGGCGACTACGCAGGGCCGGGCGCTGATCCTGGTGACGCACGACTGGGACCACGCCCGCAAGATGGGCCGAGTCCTACGGCTGGAAGACGGCAAGTTGCACGACGTCGACGAATACGCACACGAACACGCACACGCGGAGGTCGCCGCATGATCCGCCTGTCCGGCCGGCTGCGGTCGGCTCTGATCATCGGAGGTCAGGGCATCCGGGCACGCAAGACGCGTACCCTCCTGTCGATCGTGAGCTTGTTCCTCGGTGTGCTGGCGGTGGTGGTCGTGCAGGCAGGCGCGGAGGCCGCGAACCAGGCGGCGCTCGCGGACATCGAGCTGCAGGTCGGCAAGGACGGCACCCGGATGATGTATGTCTCGCCGGAGAAGGCCGGGGCGATGACGGCGGCGCTGGAGACGCTGAAGGGCCGCAGCGACGCTGTCGGCGTCATCGGCACCAGCGTGACCATCGGCGAGCCGGGCGTGAACCCGGTCAACCCCGGTGGCGCTCCGTTCGATCAGCAGGCCGGCGGACCTGACTACTATTACGGCGGCGGCCCTGGCGCGGAGATGATCTGCGACGAACGGGGGTGCAAGCCGGTAGACAAGGCGGAGCAGGGGGAGCAGACGCCGAACGGCCAGGCGATCGAGCTGCGGCTCTCGGCGCTGACCGGAGACGTGCTGCCGTTCCGGCCCTACCGGATGAAGTCCGGGCAGTGGCTCGACTTCACCAACGTGCCGTCACTGTCGCCGGGCATCGTGGTCAACCTGGAGGCCGCCAAGGGTTTCGCCCGCTATCAGGTGCCGGCCGAAATGCGCATCTACGGCGCGAGCACGAACGCGACGCCCCGGATCATCGGAGTCGTCGACGACGGCCTGCCGATGCCGACGGCGTACACCCGGGTCGATGAACTGCTGAACTGGGTGCCGGCCTCGTCGCTGAACATGATGGGCGGGGTGGAGACACTGCTCGCGCCGGACGCGTACGCCGTCGAGCAGACGTTGCGCGCCCGCCTGGTCGGCCTGGGTGTGCCCGCCGACCAGCTACGCGCCGAGCCGGTCAACGCCCGCAAGGCGATCGAGGAGCAGCTGCGGCTGGTGCGGCTGGTGTTCCTCGGGATCGCCGGGCTGGTACTGCTCATCGGAGTCGCCGGCATCCTCAACGTCGGCCTCGCAACGGTCGGCGAGCGGGTCGAGGAGTTCGCATTGCGGCGCGCGGTGGGCACCCCGCGGACTTTGCTGGCCGGGATCGTCCTGGCGGAGACGCTGCTGACCGGTTTGTTCACGGCTGCCGCGGCGATCGGGGTCGCCTCACTCGCCTTGAAGTTCGTCGGGTCGATCCTCAGCGGACGTACGCCGATCCCGCTGGACATGGAGTTTCCGTGGCAGGCCGGTGTTGCGGGGATCGTCGCCGGACTGGTGGCCGGACTGCTCGGCGGGCTGATTCCGGCGATCCGGGCGGCGCGCATTCCCATTGCCACGGTGATGCGCGCCTAGCGATACGCCTGCTGCGCCGTGCCGGGGCGCCTTTCGGCCGGTGGAGAACTGCATGCGTTCTCCACCGGCCCCCTGGTCTTCATCCGCGACGCCCCACGTTAGAGGGTTGTTCGGGCGGCCTCCCGCACCTGTGGTGGCAATGAATCGTCGGCCGCGATACGGGACAGGGCCTCACTGCTGCGGGGAACGGTGTCGTGCCAGCGCAGCATCGCCACGGCCTGCTCGACTGCCACGCCGTGGCGCGCGTACCGCTCGGCGAGTTCCATCGCCCACGGGGTGATACGGACGTGGTGGTCGACGTACATGCCGAGCCACGTGAAGACCTCGCCCGCGATCCAGGCGCTGATCCACGTCACCCACCGCCGGACGAACCGCTGCGCCTGCTCACCCTCCGGATCCTGCGGCGTTCCGGGTATGCCTAGCAGCGCGCACTCCCGCACCGCCTCGGTCATGCGCTCGCGGGTCACCTGCCGCGCGTACGGCATCAGACGGGACATGACCGAACGGACTTCAAGCCACGCGGGCGGCTCCTCGTCCTCGTCTCCCTCCCATGAGAGTGCGGGGGCGGGTTCCGGGACCGGTACGGCTGGCACGCATGCTTCCAGAACCGCCCGTGCGCGAGCGATGTTCTCTTCGGTCTCCGGCAGGCCCGACGGCCACTGGAAGCCGGACCCCCACGCATGGGGCAACTCCCGCACAGCCGGAGGCAGCAGAGGTTCCTCGCCGTACGCCTGTTGCCGCCCGCGGCTGTCGTAGCCGGGCCGCCGTATGGCGATGAGCCACTCCCGTGCCCACGCACGATGGTGTTCGCTCACCCCGGCGTCCCGCACCACGCGCAGCAGAGCCTTCTCGCCATGGGGCGCGCCGAGAGCATGGAGCAGGTTCACCGCGTCCTGAGCCGACAGGCCGGCACGGATGCAGCGCTTGGCCACCGCCGCGATGCGCCGCCCGTCTTGCGGCTCACGCTTCAACCACCACAGCACGTCATATGCCCAGACCGACAGGACGGCGCGGGCCCATGTTCCGGGGATCCTGTCCGTCTGTTCCTCGATCCACCAGTCCGGCACAGACCCGGCTGTGTTCTCCGCCCATTCGCGAAGTACGCCGATGACGCCTTCACGGGTGAGCAGGTCGGCTGCCGGCATTGCCTGCGCGAGCCGGTGCCCGCATTCCGCACGGAACCGGTAGTAGAGTTCCCAGGATTCGTCGCTCCAGCCGCCGGGCGACGCCGGCGGCATGTCTGACAGCACAGCGGTCAGCGCGTTCAGGGCTGCCTGCTCGTTGGCTTCGGTGTGCGGGAGTTCCTCCAGTCTCCGCCTGCGCTCCGGGGTCAGGTCGTTCCACGGCGAAGGCAGTTCATGCATGGGCCGCGGCAGAAGATGGTGTGCGGCCACTTTCCCGGCCACCCCCGTTCCTTTGCATCATTGCATTGCAGCGTACGGAGCGGGAGACGACCGCCGACGGGCTGAAGTCCAAGCGCAGCTGGAGCCCCGGTCAGCCAGTGGGCTGTGCGGCGTGCGCATGTTCGCCGGTGAGTCGGCGCACCACCGCCAGCAGTTCGTCGGGCAGACGCGCGTCGCCGCGCAACGCCGTAGCCACCTGGTGGTGCCCACAGGTTCATGATCGATCGGCCGCGGGTGTCGAGGCTCGGCTTGTGGTGATCGCTGTCTGGTGTCGAAACCTCGGGTGAGACCGCAGGTTTCGACACCAGACAGCGATCACTACTTGGATGCTCCGAAAACGCCATTCGCGGTACGGCAACACGGGCGTGAAAAAGGGCCCCGTGAGGGGCCCGAAAAGGGTCTGGATACGCGTCAAGGCCCACCCCGTGAGGGGTGGGCCTTGAACAGCGATGTTTGTCCGGCGGCGTCCTACTCTCCCACAACGTCCCCGTTGCAGTACCATCGGCGCTGGAGGGCTTAGCTTCCGGGT
>NZ_JAAOTI010000079.1:0-587 GCF_011297315.1 Catellatospora chokoriensis | reverse complement strand
GTCCTTGGTGTCTTTGGCCTGTTGTGCCTGGTGGCGCAGTAGTTCGCCGGGGGCGCCGTTCGTGCCGCCCGGCTCTTCGGTCAGCGCGCTGCTGGACAGGTCGGGTCTCAGTTCGGGTCCGATGAAGTGGGCCAGTCGTGCGACGGCCTGCTCCAGGCCGGCGAGGCGGTCGTCGATCTGCTTGGCCGCGCCGTGTCCGGCCAGCTCGGGGGCTTTCGCCATGTCCGGGATGTGTTTCTCGGTGTCCTTGTGCTCCTTCTCCTTGGAGTCTTTGCCGTCCTTCTCCTTGTTGTCCTTGCCGTCGTCCTTGCTTTCCTTGACTTTCTTCTCCTCGGTGTCCTTGCCGTCCTTGTCCTTGGGCTTCTCGGTGCCCTTGTCGGTGGCGTCCTTGATCAACTTGATCGCGTCGCCTTCCTCGATCCCGGTCAGCACGCGCAGGTCGGGTCGGCTTCCGATGCGTTGCGTGGAGGGGCGGCCCGGGGCGTCCTGCTGCAACGATCCGTGGTTGCGCAGCAGATCGCGAGCGGCTCGCGGGCTCAGCGGGGGGCGGCCTGCTGCGAGCCGCCGACCCTGCAGACAGGCCAGCA
>NZ_JAAOTI010000078.1:0-634 GCF_011297315.1 Catellatospora chokoriensis | reverse complement strand
GCGCTGATCAGCGCCGAGAACGGCAAGCCCCTCATGTGGGCCAGGGCCGAGCTGGGCCGTGCCGTGTCGACGTTCCGCTGGGCCGCCGAGGAGGCGCGCCGCTTCTCCGGCGAGTTGATGCGGCTGGACACCGATCCCGCCGCGGCCGGGCGGATGGCCGTGGTGCGGCGTTTCCCCAAGGGCCCGGTGCTGGGCATCAGCCCCTTCAACTTCCCGCTGAACCTGGTCGCGCACAAGGTCGCCCCGGCGATCGCGGTCGGCGCGCCGATCGTGGTCAAGCCGGCTCCGGCCACGCCGCTGTCCGCGCTGCTGCTGGGCGAGCTGCTGGCCGAGACCGAGCTGCCCGCGGGCATGTTCTCCGTGGTGCCGGTGCCCAACGAGCGCGCCGCGGCGCTGGTCGCCGATCCGCGACTGCCGGTGGTGTCGTTCACCGGGTCCGGCCCGGTCGGCGCGTCGATCCAGGCCGCGGTGCCGCACAAGCACGTGACGCTGGAACTGGGCGGCAACGCCGCCGCGGTGGTCTGCGGCGACTACGCCGACCTGGACTGGGCGGCCCAGCGCATCGCCCTGTTCAGCAACTACCAGGCCGGGCAGAGCTGCATCGCGGTGCAGCGGGTGATCGTGCACCGCGACC
>NZ_JAAOTI010000077.1:0-645 GCF_011297315.1 Catellatospora chokoriensis | reverse complement strand
TCGAACTCGACGGCGGTCTCCAGCGAGCACCGGGTCGCGCCGACGCGGCGGGCGACCAGGCTGGGGGTCTGCTTGCCGACCGGCGACTGCCCGCCGTAGATCCGCAGGTGCGAGGGCCGCGACCGCAGGTCGACCCAGTCCGGCGTCGCCGGGCGGCGCAGCGTCGACCACGCCGTGCCGAGTTCCGGGGCGTCGAAGTGGTCGGTGGCGGGTTCGGCGGGCCAGGCATGCACGGGCAGGCCGGGTGCGGCGATCTCGTCGGCGGGGATGCCGCCGGGGATGCCGGGCCAGCCGCCGGGGGTCCAGTCGACCTTCTGGATGGCGGTCTCGCGGCCGAGGACGCAGTTGCCCAGGGGGGTGTAGGGGCGGCCGACGAGGTGGGCGAGGTACCAGTCGCCGTGCTGGGTCTGCACGAGGCTGCCGTGTCCGGCCTTCTGCAGGGTCAGGTCGGGACGCCCGACCGAGGTCAGCAGCGGCCCGATCGGGTCGACCTCGTACGGCCCGTGCAGGTTGCGCGACCGAGCGACGGTCACCTGGTGCTCCCAGCTGGTGCCGCCCTCGGCGGTGACCAGCCAGTACCAGCCGTCGTGCCGGTACAGGTGCGGCCCCTCGGTCAGGCCGGCGGGCGTGCCGGTGAAGATGATC
>NZ_JAAOTI010000076.1:0-650 GCF_011297315.1 Catellatospora chokoriensis | reverse complement strand
TGCACGTTGTTGACCGTGCTGCCCTCGGCGACCGCCGCCTCCTTCAGCTTCTGCGCGGTCGGACCGAAGTTGCTGTCCCAGCCGATCCAGCCGTGGTGAGCCGAGTCGATGTAGTTGTAGACATTGCCGATCGCACCCAGCTTGTTCAGCGCGTACCCGACACCCTTGACGTAACCGCCGTTGGAGTTCATCGTCGCGCACTTGGCGATGTTCGTGTTCGTCACCAGGTTCGGCAGCGAGTCGATCTCGATGATCGCCACGATCCGCAGCGGCGCGTACTTGGCCTGCCCCATGATCGCCGCGATCGGGTCGATGTACTCCGACTTGTACCGGGGCAGCTCGTCCACGCCCAACTCACCGTTGGACGCCAGCGCCGAGCAGTCACGACCCGGCAGGTTGTAGATCACGAACTGGGCCACCACCGGCCCGCTACCCGCGTTGTACTGCCGCAACGCCTCATCCAGGTGATCGGCCAGGCCCATCGAACCGTTCGAGCTGCTGCCCGACGTGCCCGCGATCGCCGCGATCCGGTCCAGCCACACCGCCGTCGACAGGTTCGACACCCGGCTGCCGCCGGACACCGACGCCGCCTTCGCGCTCCACTCCGGGTTCACGTAACCACGCGCCCCCGAGTACGGGTTGTCGACCTT
>NZ_JAAOTI010000075.1:0-727 GCF_011297315.1 Catellatospora chokoriensis | reverse complement strand
TCAGCGCTGCAGGGTCAGCAGGCCGGGTCGGTAGGGCAGCAGGCCGTAGTCGCCGCCGGAGTTGGGCGACCGGCCCTGGTAGAGCAGTTGCAGTTGGCAGGGGTCGATGGTCATGGTCTGGTCGGCGTTGGTGCGGATCAACTCGCCGTGGCTGATGTCGTTGGTCCAGGTGGCGCCGCTGTTGGCCTTGCCGGCGAAGGGGTTGCTCTCGCTGGCGGCCTGCGGCGTCCACGAACCGCCGAGGCTGGTGGCCGTGAACGAGCGGAAGTAGCGGCCCTGTGAGCCGATCGCTTCGACGATCATGAGGTACTGGTTCTGGCCGGAGACCTTGTAGACCTGGACGGCTTCGAACAGGTTGTTCGTGCTGTCGCTCATGACCACGGTGGAGGTGGAGCCGAAGCTGCCCGGGAAGTTCCCGATCGGCATGCTGGCCCGGTAGATCTTGCCGTTGTCGCCGGCGAAGAACAGGTACATGTTGCTGCTGTCACCGATGACGGCCTGGTCGATCGGTCCGGTGCCGGAGCCGGAGATGCTGCCGGAGAACAGGGTCTGCGCCGAGGACCAGCCGTTGGGGTTGGTGGGGTCGCTGGAGGTGCGGTAGGAGAACGCGGGTCCGCCCCACTGGTAGGCGAGGACCCAGATGTTGCGCGGGGCGAAGTAGAACAGCGACGGTGCGACGGTGGCCGACGACATGGTGTTCTGGCTGGCCGAGGCCATGTCGGACCAG
>NZ_JAAOTI010000074.1:0-1050 GCF_011297315.1 Catellatospora chokoriensis | reverse complement strand
TGCGGCGTTTCGACCTGACCGACGCCGCGGGCCGGCGGGTGGCGACCTACTCCGGGGGTATGCGCCGCCGCCTGGACATCGCGATGAGCCTGATCGGCGACCCGCCGGTGATCTTCCTCGACGAGCCGACCACGGGCCTTGACCCCGAGGCCCGGCTGGAGGTGTGGAAGGAGGTCCAGGCCCTGGCCGACAGCGGTGTCACCGTCCTGCTGACCACCCAGTACCTGGAGGAGGCGGAGAAACTCGCCGACCGGATCGCGATCCTGCACCAGGGCACGATCATCGTGTCGGGCACGTTGGCCGAGCTGCGGGCGCTGCTGCCCGCCGCCAAGGCCGAACTCGTCGAGCGGCAACCGACCCTTGAGGAGATCTTCCTCGCCATCATCGGGAACAAGGAGGCGCGGGTATGAGCGCGCACGTGCTCGGCAACACCGGGGTCATGCTCGGACGTTCCATCCGGCACGTCACCCGCAGCATGGACACCATCATCACCGTCACGATCATGCCGATCGCGTTCATGCTGCTGTTCCGGTTCGTGTTCGGCGGCGCGATCCAGGCCGGCACCGACAACTACACCAACTATTTGATGCCCGGCATCATGCTGATGGCGATCTCCAGCGGTATCTCCTACACCGGGTTCCGGCTGTTCAACGACATGCAGAGCGGCATCTTCGAACGTTTCCACTCGATGCCGATCGCCCGGTCGTCGGTGCTGTGGGGACACGTGCTGACCTCGGTGGTGTCCAACGCCATCTCCGTGGTCGTGATCGTCGCGGTGGGCCTGGTCATGGGTTTCCGGACCTCGGCCGGGGTGCTGGACTGGCTGGCCGTGGCCGGGATCCTGGCCCTGTTCACCCTCGCCCTGACCTGGGTCGCGATGATCGCCGGACTGGCCGCGTCGTCGACGGACGGGGCCACCGCGTTCTCGTACCCGCTGATCTTCCTGCCGTTCATCAGCTCGGCGTTCGTGCCCACCGCCACGATGCCCGCCCCGGTCCGGGCCTTCGCCGAGAACCAGCCCGTCACCTCGATCGTCAACGCGATCCGGGC
>NZ_JAAOTI010000073.1:0-1331 GCF_011297315.1 Catellatospora chokoriensis | reverse complement strand
TGAGGTTCCCCCGATAACCCGGAGACTTTCGATCATGGTCTGATAGACCCTGACCAGGAGGTTTTCGTGCCCGCCCCTCGCAAGTACCCGGACGAGCTGCGCCAGCGCGCTGTGCGGCTCTACCGGGAGTCCGACCCCAAACCGGTGATCAAGCGCCTGGCCGAGCAGCTCGGCGTGCATCCTGAGGCGCTGCGCAACTGGATCCGCCAGGACCAGGCCGATCACGGTGAGCGTTTCCACCAGCCGACCACCGCCGAGGCCGAGGAACTGCGCCGGCTGCGCCGGGAGAACGCTGAGCTGCGCAGAGCCAATGAGATCTTGAAAGCCGCCTCGGCTTTTTTCGCCTCGGAACTCGACCCGACCCGGCGACGGTCATGAAGCTCGTGACCGAGCTGCGTGACCGCTTCGGGGTCGAGCCCATCCTCCGGGTCCTGCAGATCGCGCCGTCGACCTACTACGGCTGGGTGGCCCGCGAGGCCGACCCCGGCGTGCGGGAGGTCGAGGACCGTGGGCTGCTGACCGAGATCGTCGACATCCACGACCGGTCCGGGCAGACGTATGGCAGCCCGCGGGTGCACGCGACGTTGGCCCGCCGCGGCATCCGTGTCGGGCGCAAGCGGGTCGAGCGGCTGATGCGCACGCATGACCTGCAGGGCGCGTTCCTGCGCCGCGGCTGGCGCGGCGGGTCCACCAAGCAGAACCCGAGGGCCGATCCGGCGCCGGACCTGGTCAACCGGGACTTCACCGCCGGCGCCCCGAACCGGCTGTGGGTCGCCGACGCGACCCGGATCGTGACCGGGCAGGGCGTGCTGTGGCTGGCCGCGGTCCGTGACGCGTTCTCCAACCGCATCGTCGGCTGGAAGACCTCCGACCGGTGCAACACCGACCTGGTCCTGGGCGCTCTGGAGTACGGGATCTGGTCGCGCGACGTGCGCGACGGGCAGTTGATCCATCACAGCGACCGCGGGTCGACCTACACATCGATCCGGTTCTCGGAACGGTTGGCCGACAACGGGATCCTGCCCTCGATGGGGTCTGTTGGGGACTCGTATGACAACGCGCTGATGGAGAACTTCTTCTCCACGTTGAAGATCGAACTGGTCTACCGAAACTCGTGGCGGACCCGAGACGACGCCGAGAACGCGATCTTCGCCTACATCGACGGCTGGTACAACCGCGAACGCATCCAGAAGGACCTCGGCTGGCTGTCCCCGGACGAGTACGAAGCCGCCTGGTACGCAAAGAACATCGATACACCCGACCCCGTGAACACCACCCTTGAGCAGGCCGTAGCCTGCTAGCCACCTCTCCGGATTATCGGGGGAACCTCA
>NZ_JAAOTI010000072.1:0-1506 GCF_011297315.1 Catellatospora chokoriensis | reverse complement strand
CTGGTGGTGGACCGTGGTGAGTTGCTGGCCATCGTGGGTGCGTCGGGTTCGGGTAAGTCGACGCTGCTGAACATCCTGTCCGGCCTGGATGTGCCGACGGCGGGTATCGCCCGGGTGGGTGACTACGACCTGTTGACGATGAAGGCTGGGCGGCGGTTGTCGTATCGGCGGCGGATGGTCGGTTTCGTGTGGCAGCAGACCGGCCGTAACCTGCTGCCGTATCTGACGGCGTTGGAGAACGTGCTCACGCCGATGAAGTTGGCGGGCACGCGGTCGGGTCGGGCGGCTCGGCAGCGGGCTTATGAGCTGTTGGAGATGGTCGGGGTCGGGTATTGCGCGGACCGGCGGCCGGATCAGATGTCCGGTGGTGAGCAGCAGCGTGTCGCGGTGGCTTTGGCGGTGGCCAACGATCCGGAGGTGTTGTTCGCTGATGAGCCGACCGGTGAGCTGGACGAGTCGACCGCGGCGGACGTGTTCACCGCGTTGCAGACCATCAACGCCGAGCTGGGTGTGACGGTGGTGGTGGTGACCCACGACCCGAACGTGTCGACGCAGGTCCGGCGCACTGTGGCGATCCGTGACGGCAGGTTGGCCTCGGAGGTGCGCCGTAGCGCGCGGGCGACCGCCGACGGTGGTACGGAGCTGGTCAGTGAGGAGTACGCGGTGCTGGACCGGGCGGGCCGGATGCAGCTGCCGTCGTCGTTCGTGCAGGAACTGGAACTCAAGGACCGGGTGAAGCTGAACCTGGAGTCCGACCATGTGGAGGTGCGCCGTGGATGAGGCGATGACGCAGGAACTGCCCACCGTGCCCCGCTACCGGGCCAGCCGGGAGCAGGCGCTGGTGCGGGTGGAAGGCGTCTGCCGGGAGTACGGCCAGGGCGGCAAGGTCGTGCACGCGGTGCGCGATGTGTCGTTCACCGCCGCGCGCGGGGAGCTGGTGGCGGTGCGCGGTCGCTCCGGTGCGGGCAAGACGACGCTGCTCAACATCATCGGCGGGCTGGACCGGCCCACCTCGGGCAAGGTGTTCATCGGCGGGCAGGAGGTCACCTCCGCGGCCGAGCAGCAGCTCGTTTCGCTGCGCCGGGACGTGGTCGGGTTCGTGTTCCAGTCGTTCGGCCTCGTGCCGATCCTGTCCGCGGCCGAGAACGTGGGCGTGCCGCTGCGCCTGGCGAAGGTCCCGCCGGCCGAGCGGGAGCAGCGGGTGGCGGTGCTGCTGGAACTGGTCGGGGTCGGCGCGCACGCCAACCAGCGCCCGTACGAGCTGTCCGGCGGCCAGCAGCAGCGCGTCGCGGTCGCCCGCGCCCTGGCCAACGACCCCCAACTGCTCATCGCCGACGAACCCACCGGCCAGCTCGACTCCGAGACCGGCCGCCAGATCATGGACCTGCTCCGCGCCCTGGTCCACGCCCGGGGCATGACCGCGCTGGTCGCCACCCACGACGCGGCGCTGATGGAGATGGCCGACCGCGTCGTCACGCTACGTGACGGCGCACTCGTCCCCTGACC
>NZ_JAAOTI010000071.1:0-1751 GCF_011297315.1 Catellatospora chokoriensis | reverse complement strand
ACCGTTCCTACTGACTGTGCATAAGTTGCACAGGTCCAGTCGTGTGCCCCGAACGGTCTTGGACACACTGGTCGCCCGCGTTCAGGTCGCAGTCCGGCGACGGGCATCGTGTGCGCGGTCCGGGAATGCGGTGGCGGGGTCCCTCACACCCAGCGACGTTCGGTCCGGCCTGGGCGCTCCGATGCCCCACCCGATCGCTCTGGTCGGTTGGGGGCGGTGGCGTCCGTCGCCGGGCCTTGTGTCCCTGGGCGCGTCTTGCGATCACGATGCTCGCGGCGTCGTGCCGGGTGATCTTCCTGGTGGGGGTGTTCAGGGGCTTGTGCCAGTGTTCGGCGCCCCACTTCGAGCTGTAGGCCGGGTCGACGGCCACGATCGTGATGCCGGTCTGGTCGGCCATCGAGACGAGCCTGGCCCGTAGCCGGCCGGTCGGAAACCGCGAGATGAGCCGACGGAACCGCTTCCTACGGCCGTGCTTCTCACGGGTCTTCTCGGCAGCGAAGTCCAGGTCCTCCACCGCGATCGCTGTCACGGCGCAGGTCTTGGCCCACTGCAGCAGCCGGGTCAGGGCGTGGCGGACCTGCGCGTCACGGTGGTCGGCGGTGCCGGACAGGTCGTAGAAGAACCGGCGCGGTGCACCGACCGGGTTGCCGTGCACATCCAGACGCCAGGCGGCCAAGTGGTCGTCGTTGGCGTCCACCCCGACACAACCCAAGGCCAGGGCGGCAGCCAGACCGATGGTGGGGGCGGGCGCGTACTGCCAGCACGCGGTCAGATACCAGCGCTGCCGCCGGGCGTCGAAACTGACCCGGTATGCCACGGCGCGGTCGGCGGCGACCCGGTCGGCCCACTGCTGCCCGCGGTGGGCGAAGCCGACCCGGCAGGTGAACAGGTAGCGGCCGTACGGGGCGTTGGCCAGATCGGCCAGGGGCGCGGGCAGCTTGATCGACAGCTGCCCGTCGTCGGTGACACGGATCGTCTCGTTGCCCCATCGCTTGCCCGACTCGCCGTCGGCGGACAGGAACCAGCGTGCGGCCTGCCAACGCAGCCGCCACTGCACCTGCGTCAGCTGCGCCTGATCGAGGTGGTGCCGGGTGTTGAGCAGGCGACGCCCGCCACGCACTACCCGGACCCGGCCGCTGTCATAGTCAGCGACCGCGGCCGCGTGTTGGACGGTCAGGCACGCCAGACGACGTGCTTTGGCATGCCATTCCTGCCGCGACCGATACCCGCCCGGCTCGCGTTTGGTGCCCTTCTGCCCGAGCGGCAGCGACAGCCGGTGGGCCAGCATGTCGATACCGGCCTGCAACCCCTGCATATGGGCAGCCAGACCATGACGCGCCAATGCCCACTGATCATGCGAAGCCTTCGTGATCGACCCCGCCCACCGCGACGACGACAACCCCGTCAACTCCCGCTTACGTCGCGCCCACCGGTCGTTGTCATGCCCGAGCCCATCAGCACAACGTTTCTTGAGATCATCGGCGGCCAGGGAACCCAGGTGCGCACCCACCGTGCGCAGCACCAACTCGTCCTGGTCCGTGAGGTTCTTCAGACGCGTGCGGATCGCCACCCCCGACGGGCCCGGCACCACGAACGGCGCAGCGATCGGGCGCAGATCAGCCATGAACAGCGGCCCCCAACCCACCGCGAGCACGGGTATCCACCGACCGGCCCTCACCGGCGCGGCAGGACTCCCACACCACCATTGACACGAACCGCACCCTAACATCCACCCACATACATGCATAAAC
>NZ_JAAOTI010000070.1:0-1867 GCF_011297315.1 Catellatospora chokoriensis | reverse complement strand
AACCACCGCGTCAACCAGCATCGGATGCCAACGCCTGACGAGCATGTTTTGCCTGGCAGGAGGTGGACATGCTCTACTTGTCCGTACAAGCAGGCGGAGGAAAACATCATGAACAACTTCTCGGGACGACCTGCATACCTTCAGATCGCAGATGATCTCCGCAGCCGCATCCTTGACGGCGCACTGCGCGGTGGCGACAAACTCCCGACCGAGAACGAGATGATGACCGACTACGGGGTCTCTCGGATCGTGGTTCGCCAGGCGATTGACGTGCTCAGAAGTGAAGGCTTGGTCGTCTCCCAGCGCGGACGAGGTGTCTTCGTCCGTGACCAGCAGCCCCGAACTCGCCGCATCCTCGGCGACCTCTACCACCAGCGCGCAACCGGCTCTCCGTTCGCCGCAGCTGCGCGAGCCGTAGGCCAAGTGCCCGAGTGGGAGTACCAGTCCAGGCAGACCACGGCACCGCAGGCCGTCGCAGAACGTCTTGGGATCGAACCTGGTGCTGACGTGATGCGCACGCACTACAGGTTTTTTGCCGACGACCAGCCGGTGATGCTGTCGACGTCGTACGAGGCAATCGAACTCACCGGTGGCACGGCGATCGAGCAGCCGGAGGCCGGACCGGTGAAAGGCGTCGTTGCGCGGATGGACTCGATTGGCGTGCACATCACGCACGTGGTGGAGGATGTCCAGGCGAGAGCGCCACGTCCGTATGAGGCAGAGGCGCTCGAAGTTCCCGCAGGTGTTCCGGTCTTGTACGTAGAGCGCACCTACTACCAGGGACAACGGGCTGTCGAGACTGCGGACATCGTCGTCAGCGCCGATCGCTATACGTTCTCGTACGCGGTGCCGATCCCAGAGCGCGCCGCCAGCTGAACGACGAACATTGCCGAATTAGTCTCTATGGGATCAAGGGCCGCGCACGCGCGGCCCGCGCGCTCGCGTCTTCCCCCGCGCTCTGCCTCCGGCCCGCGCGGGGGACGCGGCGCGCAGCCACAGTGACGAGCCCTACCCAGAGTTACTAGCGGATGCACGCCGTGGAACTGTCTGCGCCTTCTGGCAGTCGCCGCGTTCGAACACTTCAGCACGGCCAGACGTACTGGTCCACATCTTCAGTCCCGAACCCACTCTCGGGGCGCTGCCCCGAACCCCGGCCACCGCTTCAGAGATGCACCCGGCGCAGCTGCGGGAGGTGGTTGTAGGGGGAAGGGTTGGGGTGGTGATCTCCTTACGACGCCACCCGGAGGGCATGCCAGCGAACCTCAGTGCCGGCAAGGGCCAAGCCGCTACGCGGTCGGCTACGCCGAGCCCTTGCCGGCACTGAGAACCCCTGGCTTGGTCTGAGACTGCCGCCGCAAGGAGATCACCACGCGCTGAACCGATGAAGTGCCGGTGGTGATCTCCCGCAGCTGTCAGCACCGACCTAGGACTGCGACCGCCAACGGCTGAGCTCACGGACGATGCGCGGCAGGTCCTTTGGGCGTGCCCGGTGCACGGCGTACAGCGCGACGGCATCCCAGTACGGGCGACGGGAGACCGCCAGCTTGATCAGGAGCAAAAAAAGGGAAAGCATCGACAACCCTTCACGGGTTCGATGCTCCCCTGAGAAAAATCGGCCCAGCCAGATTCGGGCACGTGCACCAGGTTCGCATACTCGGTTGGCTTGAGGGAGGCCCCTCGGTCTACCTGAAGTATGGCTATGACCATGGTAGCCACAGCGGTCAAATCCGCGCCGGTACCGTGCCAGCGGCGTGCCAGATGGAGAGACCTCATACGGTCACAAGCGGGCACCAGTGGTCAGAGGCCCGGCGGTGACGACCGGGCGTTTCAGGCATCGCGGGCCGTCCTTGGCGGTCTTCCAAACTGA